>JAJZJC010000031.1 GCA_021810205.1 Actinomycetes bacterium | reverse complement strand
CTTCCCTGCCCAGGAGTGTGGGTAGACGTGGCCGACCGCTCCTTTGTGGCGGAGCCTTCGAGCGACGTTCCTGGTGAGGCGACCGCCGGTGTGGGCTGGCGTCGCTTATCGCGTGGGCGAGCACGCGGTCATGGCGCGTTCAGGCTGCTCAGACCCTTCTGTGATCACCACACCACATCGCCGTATTCGAACTCGCTCGAAGAGAAGAGCAGGTCGAACGGCGGGTGGTAGCTGTACGCCGCGATCTTCCCGTCGCGCACCTCGATGCGCTCGAAGACGGCTTGGTTGAAGCGCCGCCTCGTCTGGGCCGACGTGCGGGCGTACGCCGTGGCGCAGTTGGTGGCGAAACGCATCGCGGTCTCCAAGATCTCCTGCCACTCGGCGAGGTGCGCGTCGACGGCGGCGAGCCGTTCCTCGGCGAGTCTGATGTCGGAGCCGATGCGCGCCTGCTCGGTCTTGAGCGTGGTGACGTCGATCGCGCCGGCGTAGTAGGCGTCGAGGAGCTTGCGCCGTTCGGTCTCGGCCTTGGCCAACTTGCGGGTGAGGAACTCGCGCTCGGCGGCGTTGCGGTGCTGGCGGGCGGTGATCTCTGACTTCAGCTCCTCGCGCAGGCGCGCGAACCATGACTTCGGCAGCTCGATCGTCTCGTAGAGCTGTTCCACCTGGGCTTCGAGGTCACCGGCGGGCATGTAGGGCTCCTTGCAGCCGGTCGGGTTCCGGTTCTTCTGGCCGAGGCAGTAGAGGTACTCGTAGCGGCCCTTGGCGAGTTGGAACGAGAGACCCCTGCCGCACACCCCGCAGAACAGCGTGCCCTTCAAGTAGTGGTTGTGGCGTCGCTCCCTCGTCCCGCGTGCCGCCCGTGCGGCGAGGAGGTCTTGGACCCGGTTGAAGGTGGCGGTGTCGGTGAGGGGCTGGTGGAGCCCGGGGTACTCGACGCCCTCCCAGGACACGATCCCGGCGTAGGCCTTGTTGGACAGGATGTTCGCCAGCGCGGAGACCCCGATGGGGCCGACGGGCCGGTCCCGGCGTCCGCGGTTGGTGAGCCCCCGGTGGGCCAGCTCGGCGACGAGGCGTTCGAGGATCCGGGTCGGGCGTCGCCCCAGGCCCCCGACCGGTCTCGACGTGTCGGTTCTCACCACAGGCCGCGTCGCAACGGGGGGTGCCACCCCCGTTTGGTGACAAAGTTCGCGGGCCACGGCTCGCGTCACGGGCTCGGGGAGGTGACCTCCACTAGAAGAACATGGGGTGGAGGGCCGATTTTCAACATATGAGGGCGCCCCGCTTCCCGGGAGTCGCTCCGGCACCGTGATGCTGAGCCACACCGCCGACTAGCCGAGGCCGATGTCGACTTCACCTCGCCCCGGCGGCGGGCGCTGACCGCTTCTACGTCGGCTACTTCAGACAGTCGTCGACGAGCGGACGGCGCGGGGTGGTGGAACATGGCGGCCCGAGCCCCATCGCCCACGTGCACGGGTTGACGACGGAGGGGGTGATCCATAGGCTCCGATCAAGAGCCGTCGTTGCCACGGGCCCATCACAGGGCGGACTGGAGGAAACGCGATGCTCGGTCGGTGTCGCGGGTGGTCATGACGAGGGTCGCCAGGACCCGTGATGAGAGTGTCGGCATCTGCTATGGCGCTGATCACCACGGTTACTGCCGCCTCCGCTCTTTCGGGGACCGTTCCCGCAAGCTCGTGGGCCGCGGTCGGGCGTGGGGGATACGGGGTCCGCAGGGTGATAGGCAAAGTCGTCCGCGGCCAGGGTCTTCGTGGATTCGGACCTGGCCGTCGCCGCAGGTCAGCAGGAGTGCGTCGAAGACCTTGCCGAGGCCCCGACGGGGTCCGAATGCGATGGCCCCGCCGACGATCGCAGACGAAGAAGGAGACACGAGCAGGAGGAAAGAGTAAAAATGATTAGAAGAATAGTCGTATGTGTTGCTGCCTCTGTCTTGGCAGGAGTTCTGAGTGTCGGAATATCTTCAGTAGCAGGAGCTTCTGGCAATGCATCCGCTGTGCCAACGATTCGCAGCGTGCCCGCTTTACCAAGCAACACAGTCAACACGGCATCGCCCAGTGGTGCCATCCCCAATTATGGAGTTCTCTATTGCGACAGGAGCACCGTTTCAACGGAGTTCGGGACAATTACGACGGAGAGGTGCATTAAGTTAATAAGCGCCACGGAAATCTACTTCGACGCCTATGTCGTTAGTGGTGCGAGTTTTGTCGGGCACCAGCACGTCGCTGGAGGAACAGGTATCTCAATTACATCGCCAAACGCTGCCTACAGTGGTGAAGCCTATTACGCGACAGGTCCATTCGGTAATCAGACGTACTGCGACACGCTGTGGAAACTCAATTCAACAGGACACAGTTACCGAAACATGGGATCAGTCTGCACCTGACGCGTAGAGGAAGCGCTGCTGCAACTAGAGAATTCTACTGCGCCCGGCGAGAGAAACGCGCAGAGGTTTAGTGCGTTGCTCAGGGGTACCCAGCGCAGCCATTTTCGACTGGGGCGCTCGTATGTGCGTCTTGACAGGGAGAGTGCTTGAGTGACTGAACCTCGGGTCTGTCGGTCCGTGGTCGTCTTTCGCGGCCCGAAGCCAACAGCAACCAGAATTATTACAGGAAGTGTGTCGCGGGCGACGTTGTCAATCATGCAGCCTTATGGGTCTCCCCAGATTGAGGCTCTCGCCGCCGCAAAGGGCGGATGCGTGCGGATGGCAATTACTATTCCGTTCACGCCGAACAGATCAACACAGAATCCGTACCTTCCACTGTGCTTCTCGACAGATAGTGTGAGGAAAGTAGATATAAATGGTTATGTGGGATGGCTGGCTATTGTGGGACGTGTAGCAAGGCACCCCATAACCCAGTTAACTATCGAGATGCCACAGGGAAATGGTCAGATCCGGGACGTGGCGATTAGTTCTACCGATCTAACCTTGGAGGATCTCTTAACAGTAGTGTCTAGGGTTGTGCGATGAGTCATCTGCAACAACTAGCTGACAATCGGCATGAGAGGAGACTCTCGCGCATGTTGCCCAGCACGTCGCGGGAGGTGAGTCAATCGGAGGATAATGAGGTGACTGAGTGATTGCTCATTATGAACCTCCCTCGGGTACGAGGGGATCGCGTTCATGGTCGATTTGGAGCTGTGTGAGTCCTGGCAGAGGGGGAGCTACGCCCCGTACTCTGCGAGCGCCGATGACGCTTTCTGACCTGAGCAAGGGTCGGACGATGCGCCTTCTCATTGCACACACCTGAACAGGCCCGTGGGATCGACCGTCATTGTGGCCGTCCGCCGCTCACATTCTATATGCTGTCGTGAGCGGCCCAATTCGTTCCCGCAGCTCAGGGAAGTTTGAATAGGACATCGTCCTCGCCACCGATTTCGCGACCGTAGGTTGCTGTTCGAACTACGTGGTGGGACGCGGTCGTCCGGACAGCTCCGGCTCTCACACACCGATGATTTCGATCAGTCTCCCGAGGCCGTCGAAGTCGTCCGGGTTTCGCGTGTAGAGGGGCAGCCCGTTGGCATGCGCCGTGGCGGCGATGAGCAGGTCCGCAAGGCGGCGACGATGAGAACGACCGATCGCCAGGACCGCGGCGACGACTTGACCGTAACTACGGGCAGCAGGGGCATCGAAGGCGATGGCGTCGAACGTCGCCTCGACCTGTTGCAGGCGAGCTTGTCGACGCGCCCGCTCGTTACCGGACGAGGTGAGATGGGGCCCGGCGGTCAATTCGGCAAGGGTGATGGCGCAGATCGCGGCCTCGTCGGGGAGTGCCGAAGCGACGGTGGGGTCATCCCAATCGATAACCACGGACGTGTCGAGCAGGCCGACGGACATCTACAGGCGCTGATCGACGATGCGATCGAGGTCGGCCCTGAACTGGCAGAGGTCCACATGCGGGCCGGCAGCTCCGAGAGCAACGAGGTCCGCCCTCGCGACGAATCTCCGTCGGGGCGGCGCAATCGGACGGAGCTCGGCCACCGGAACGCCATTTCGCGTCACGACGAAGGTTTCCCCGGCGGCCACCGCGTCGATCACCTTGGCATTGTCGTTGCGCAGCTCCCGCTGCGCGATGGTCTGGGTCACAAGTGCACTGTAGCACTGTGGTCTACAGCTCGCTACAGCGCGGCTCCGCGGGTCACGTGCCTGCAGAGAGCCAGCGCAAGCGGTCTCGCAGTTCTCGGTTCGAACACGGGTGTCTACGGCCCACCCGAAATTTCGGCGAATCGTTGCTGGCCACGCGCGTTGGTCCGCTGGAAGTCCCTGGCGGGATCGAACAGATTTCACTGCATCGGTATCGTCGCCAAGTGCTGCCGCCCTCGAAGCCGGGAGATCTGGAAGTCGGCGTCCAAGGTGAAGGTTCGTCGATCCCCGTGCTCGTTTGCCAGCGCGGGCGAGAAGGCACATCGCCTCGGTGAACGCCGGCCACGTCGTGACGAGTGGGACGATCAGCTGATCGAGCGGGTCCATGCACGACGCGTGGTGGGGCTCGTCGGCATCGATGATCGCGATGAGTGGACCTGCGTCGGTGAGGGTCACCTGCGCTTGCGGACCTCCGCCAGGGATTCGGTGCACGCGGCACCGGTCCGGCGCGTTCGGCCACCACCGCCGTGGACCACCCCGGCCACGTCAGTGAAGCGCTCGCTCGGGTGGTCAGCCAAGGTCACCTCGGCTCGCTCTGCCGCAGCTCGACGAAGGAATTCGGAAACGGACTCGCCCTTCGCTGCCGCCGCGCGGCGTACTTTCTCGTCGAGGTCAGCATCAAGTCGAACGCTTCGCATGTGGCTGGTGGATCACATGGGCGCTCAATGTGTACGACATCCTCCGGCCTTGTCTGCGTCCACTCGGATCGAGCGACACCAGCCGTTTCCGCACGTCCAGCGGGCTCGAGCAGGCGCGACCACGGCCCACCCGAGGTCTTCACGTCCAGTGAGGGCCCGTCACATCTGGGCGGTGGTCACGTTGCAACGGTGGTGTGCCCCGCTGTCCCCGAGCGTCGAGGGCCCAGCTGCGTTGAAGCTCGAGGCGAGATCAGGCAGCGGGCGGCCGGTGCCGGCCAACGTGGCGAGCCTTCGCGCAAGCGCTCTCGGCCCGTTCTGCGCCGAAGCGGGTGGCCAGAGCCAAGATGTGCGATCATCGTTCAAGATGCGATCATTGATCAAGTGATTGACAGGAGGTCCCAGTGATCGACGCGGCGCAACTCTTCACGGGTGATCTGAACCGACAGGCCCTCGGGGACGCCTGGGCGTTGCCGTCTGGTCCCGTCGGCATGTACGACACGACGCTGCGCGACGGGGAGCAGGCGACGGGAGTGTCGCTCAGCGCGGAGTCGAAGGTGGAGATCGCACACGCGCTCGATCGTCTCGGCGTCGATCGAATCGAAGCGAGCTTTCCGCGGGTCTCGGCAGAAGACGCCGAGGCGACGAAGGTGATCGTGAACGCTGGGCTCTCGGCCGAGATCTGGGGGTTCGCTCGCGCGATGCGCGAGGACGTGGACGCGCTCTTGGAGTGCGGTGTGCAGTCCACGATCATCGAGGCTCCGGTGAGCGACAGGAAGCTCGGCGCGTACCGCATGTCACGCGAGACGGTCTGCCAGCGCATCACGGACGCGGTGACGCACGCTGTGAGCGCCGGTATGCGGGTCTGCTTCTTCGGCGTCGACGGCACCCGAGCAGATCTTCAGTTCCTCGAGGATGTGTACCGAAGGGCGATCGACGTCGGAGCCGGCGAGATCGCGGTCGTCGACACCATTGGTGTCTTGAACCCCGAGGCAGCGGCGCTGCTCGTCGAGCGCGTGTGTCGTCGCGTTGGACCGGAGATCCCCGTCCACTGGCACGGCCACAACGATTTCGGACTCGCGACTGCGGCATCGATTGCTGCGGTGCGTGCCGGGGCGTCATGGGTGCAAGGGACGGTGAACGGGATGGGTGAGCGCGCCGGGAACACCGTGATCGGCGAGGTCGCGATGGCCCTGGATGCGCTCTATGGAATCTCGACGAGGCTCCGGCACGAGCACGTGCGCGAGGTGTCCAAGCTCGTCCAGGAGCATTCTGGGTACACGCTCGATCCATGGAAGCCGATCACTGGCCGCGACATCTTCACTCGGGAGAGCGGTGCGGTCGCGAGCCAGTTCGACGACCCCTCTGCGATCGAGCCCTACGCGGCAGAGCTGGTCGGTGCCAAGCTGAGGGCGGTCCTCGGCAAGAAGAGCGGCCTGGACTCGATTCGGGTGAAGGCCGCAGAGTTCGGGATCGAGGTCGACCGGGACCGCTGGCCCGCGCTTCTCGCCGAGGTCAAGCGCCTCGGGTCGGAACGGCACGGGCTGGTGAGCGACGACGAGTTCCGAGCGCTCGTGGCGAGCGACATCGGCGGCAGCTGACGGTTGCGGGCAGCGTCGGGCAGATCGCGGAGCGCCGCTGCTACTCGGGAACGACGAACCGGTAGCCCATGCCTGGCTCGGTGTGGAAGTAGCGCGGTCGGGACGGATCGGGCTCGAGCTTGCGCCGGATCCGGCCCATGTAGCTCCGCAGGTAGTCGGATTCGTTCTCGTACTGCGGTCCCCAGACTGCCTGGAGCAGCTGACGCTGCGAGATGAGCTTGCCGGGGTTTCGAGCCAAGGTCGCGACCATGTGCCATTCGGTCGGGGTGAGGCGCACGGGCTGACCCGAAGCGGCCGTGACTTGCTCGTTCAGAAGGTCGATCGTGAAGTGCTCGGTCACGATGCGCGCCCGCTCCTCGGTCGACGCGCCGCGACGTAGCGCCGTGCGGACCCGAGCCACCAGTTCGTCCATGCCGAAGGGCTTGGTGACGTAGTCGTCCGCACCGGAGTCGAGTGCCTCGACCTTCGCCTGCTCGTGACTCCGTGCCGAGAGCACGATGACCGGGGTGGCGGTCCACGCACGCAGTCCTCGCAGGACGTCCACCCCGTCGAGATCGGGCAAGCCGAGGTCCAGCAGGATGACGTCGGGATGCTCGCGCGCGGCCACCTCGAGCCCGTTGCGACCGTCGGCTGCCCATTCGACGTCGTAGCCGCGGGCCCGCAGGCCGATGCTCAATGCCCGGGCGAAGGGGGCTTCGTCGTCGATGACGAGGATCTGGCTCATGCCGCGCCTCCGGTGTCCAGGATCGGGTCACCACGAGAAGCGCCGCCGGCGTGCGCCGCTGGCGCATTGGTGCTCCGCGGACCGGCGATGACCACAGATGCCTCGGGCGCACGATGGAGTGTCGTCGGCTGGGCTTGGCGGAGACGGACGATCATCGTGGCACCGCCGCCGGGGGTGTCCTCGACCACCAGGTCGCCACCGACCGCCTCGATGAAGCCCTTTGCCACTGCCAGCCCGAGGCCGACGCCGCTGCCGGCGTCGCGGTCCCCGAGGCGCTGGAACGGCAGGAAGATGCGGTCCCGGTCGACGGGCGCGATGCCGGGCCCACGGTCGACGATCCGCAGCTCCACCCACCCGCCGGGCTGGGAGGCCGCGATGACACGGATCGGGTGATGGCCCGAGGCGTGGATCGCATTGGCGAGCAGGTTGGCGAGCGCGCGTTCGAGGAGTGGCGGGTCGGCCTCGACGGCGCACAGCGTCTCGGGAACGTCGAGCTGGACCTGATCGGTGCCACAGGGCAGCGACGTCAGTGCGGCGGCCACCACTTCGTCCAGCCCGACGTGCTCGAGGTGGACCACGAGGGCACCGGTGGCCAGCCTGCTCATGTCGAGGAGGTTGCCGACCAGTGCAGAGAGCCGGTCGACTTCGGTGTCGATGGTCGCGAGCAGGGTGCGCACGGCGTCGGGCTCCCAGGCCACATCGTCGGGAAGGAAGCTCGTGGCTGCCGTCTTGATCGACGCGAGTGGCGTTCGCAGGTCGTGGCTCACCGCCGCGAGCAGCGCGGTGCGAACCTCGTTCGCCTTTGCCAGCGCGGTTGCCTCGGCAGCTTGCGCCTGCAGCTCCCGCTTCGCGACGGCGACGGCGAGCTGGCCGGCGAAGGTGCTGAGCACCTCCCGGTCGTCGGCTCGCATCCGCACAGAGGAAAGTGCGAGGACGCGGTTGTCGTCGACTGGCAAGGTGAGGGTGGCGTCTCGGGGCGACGACGGGGGCTCTTGCCCGGCGGTTGCTTCGGCGCTCCAGCCGTCACCGACGTGGCGCAGCACGGCGGCGCCTTGGACGGGGAACGTCTGGACGATCTCTTCCACGAGCGCAGGGAGCGGATCGGGTCGATCGACCAGCGCCGCGGTGGCTCGTGCCAACGAGGCGGCCTGGGAACGGGTGCGCCGTGCTTCGAGGGAGCGGCGGGCGGCCACGTCGACCAGCGCGCTCACCACCGCGGCGACCACCACGAAGACGACCAGGGTGAAGAGGTCGCGGGGGTCGGCGATGGTGAAGGTGTGGATCGGCGGGCTGAAGAACCAATTGAGGAGGACGAAGCCGCCGAGACCGGCCACCGCTCCCGCGGCGCCGCCCCCGACGGCGGCGGCGGCAACCACCGGGAGAAGGTAGAGGAGCGACACGGTGCCGAGTGGCAAGTCGCCGCGGGTGGCGACGAGGCAGAGGGTGAGGAGCGGCAGGACGACGACGGCGATGGCAAGTCCGAGGAGGCGCCGTCTCGTGCCGACGGCGTCGAGGGCGGCGAGGCGGCCGAGGAGCTGTGCCGGCCGTCGTTCCCTGCGCTGCCGCGGCGGCGGGCTTGCGTCGTCGGGCACGACCCGGGTCGGACCCGAGATGACGTGGACGTCGACGGCATCCCCCGATTTGGCGATGACGGCGTTCACCACCGACCCTGCGCTGAGCCGCGTCCAGTGCGAGCGGTGGCTGGTGCCGAGCACGATCTGGGTGGCGTTCTCGGCGTGGGCGAGCTGGACCAGGGCGTCTGCGACATCGGTTCCGACGATCTCGCGGTAGCTGCCCCCCAGCTGGGTGATGAGCGCCCGCTGCTCGTGGAGATGCAACGGCGAGCTTGCCCTCAGCCCGTCGTCGGCGACGACGTGCACGGCGACGAGGTCACCCTTGGCGCGCTGGGCCATGCGTGCGGCGCGGCGGATCAGGTGCTCACCGCTCTTGGCGCCGGTGAGCGCGACGAGCACCCGCTCCTTGGTCTCCCAGGGCCCGTCGATCCCGTGGCGCCTGCGGTAGGTCTGGAGCTGCTCGTCGACGTTGTCGGCCACCCAGAGGAGTGCCAGCTCGCGCAGGGCGACAAGGTTGCCGAGGCGGAAGTAGTTCGCGAGCGCCACGTCGACCCGCTCGGGGGGATAGACGTGGCCGTGCGCCATGCGGCGGCGCAGTGCCTCGGGCGTCATGTCGACCAGCTCCACCTGCTCGGCCGCTCGCACGATCGCATCGGGCACGGTCTCGCGTTGGGGCACCCCGGTGATGGCGGCGACGACGTCGTTCAACGACTCGAGGTGCTGGATGTTGACCGTGGAGATCACCGTGATGCCGGCATCGAGGAGCACCTCGACGTCCTGCCAGCGCTTGTCGTGGGCGGTCCCCGGGGCATTCGTGTGGGCCAGCTCGTCGACGAGCGCCACCTCGGGGCGACGGCGGAGGAGCAGGTCGAGGTCCATCTCGCCGAACGTTTGGCCCCGGTGCACGAGCAGCTTCGGTGCGACGACTTCGAGGTCTCGGAGCTGGGCGGCGGTGGCCTCGCGCCCGTGGGTGTCGACCCATCCGACCACGACGTCGGTGCCTCTCTCGCGCCGGCGCCAGCCCTCGTTCAGCATGCTGTAGGTCTTGCCGACGCCGGGAGCCGAGCCAAGGTACACCCGTAGCGAACCTCGGGCCATGTCCGGCATCGTACAGGCGCGCTCGGGAGCTGCCCCCGGCGGCGGGCGTGAACAGCTCGCGAAAAATGCGGCAAGACGCGTGAACAGCTCGTGAAAACTCCCCCGCGCGTTTCCGGCGGGGAGATAGAACCGGGCTCGTGCTCCCCCGGCCGATCGTCGCGACGCTCGACTCCGCACGTGCGCCTCTGGCGTCGCGCTGCTGGATGGTTCATGTGCACCCGTGGTGCAACTAGATACGAGGCGACTGATGTGATGACGTGCCCTCGTTCCCATGACGAATCGCTTCTCTGCGATCCCCATGGCCGGTTTGGCCCGCCGGCAGCCGTGCGGGACCTCGTCGCCCGCCGCCCGGCCAGGTTCCGGGGCCGCCTGGCATGCGTGCGGACTCTCGCCGCGCCCGGTGGACCGAGGTTCGAGGCGGAGCTCTCGGACGCGACGGGGTCGGTGGTCCTCGTCTTTCTCGGTCGCCGGTCGATCCCTGGGCTGGTCCCGGGGACGGTCCTCGAGGCCTGGGGGACGCCTCGGGCCCATCGCGGCCGTACCGAAGTCTTGAACCCCTTCTACGAGCTGCTCGCATCGCCGGACGATGCCGAGCCGATCCGACCAGCGCGCGACCAGAGGAGCGACCAGTGACCTGGCAAGGCATCCTGCAGATCTTCGTCCTCTTGGCCGTGGTGACGGTCATCGGCAAGCTGCTCGGCACCTACATGTTCAACTTCCTCGAAGGTGGCCGGACCTTCATGGACCGCGTGCTCGTGCCCGCAGAGCGCGGGATCTACCGCATCTGCGGGATCGACCCCACCGTCGAGATGCGTTGGACGCGTTATGTCTTCGCGCTGCTCGCCGTGAACGTCGTCGGCTTCGTGATCCTCATGGTCTTGTTGGCACTGCAGCCGGTGCTCACCATCTTCAACCCTGCGCACATGCCGAGGGTGCCGTTCTGGGTGAACCTGAACACCTCGATCAGCTTCATGACCAACACCAACTGGCAGAACTACGGCGGCGAGACCACGCTCAGCTACCTCTCCCAGATGTGGCTGACCGTCCAGCAGTTCCTCTCCCCGGTGACCGGCATCTGCCTGCTGCTCGCGGTGGTGCGGGGCTTTTCGCGCCACAACGCCAACACCATCGGCAACTTCTGGCGGGACTTCATCCGCACCCTGCTGTGGGTGGCCATCCCGATCGCCATCATCGGCGCCGTCGTCCTCATCGCCCTGGGCAGCCCCCAGAACCTCCACGCCTACACGGTGGTGCACACCCTGCAGGGGCACAAGCAGGTGATCGCACAGGGCCCGGTGGCCTCGATGACCTCGATCATGCAGCTGGGCGACAATGGCGGGGGCTTCTTCAACATGAACGCCGCCCAGCCCTTCGCCGGCCCGAACGCGGCGTCCATCGTCTTCCAGCTGATCCTCGGCTTCAGCGTGCCCGTCGCCTGCATCTTCCTGTTCGGCAAGATGGTGAAGAACACCCGCCAAGCCCGGCCGATCTTCGCCTCGATGGTGATCCTGTTCGTCATCGGTGCGCTCGTCCTCTACCACTTCGAGGCGGTCGGGAACCCCGCCCTTGCCGCTCACCACATCCACCTGGCCTCATCGCACAACCTGGAGGGCAAGGAGTCCCGCTTCGGCACCGGGACGACCTCGCTGTTCGAGAACTCGACCACCACGATCTCGTGGGGCAGCGTCATCGCCTCCAACGACAGCCTCACCCCCATCGGCGGGCTGGTCCCGTTGTTCAACATGATGACCGGCGAGGTGATCTTCGGCTCCTGGGGGGCGGGGATGATCGGGATGATCGCCTACGCCGTGCTCGCTCTCTTCCTCGCGGGCCTCATGGTGGGCCGCACGCCCGAATACCTCGGCAAGAAGATCGAGTCGTTCGAGGTGAAGATGGCCGTCTTGTCCATGATCGTCCCGAGCCTCGTCATCTTGGTGCTCTCCGCCCTGTCGGTGGCGCTCACTGCAGGCAGGTCGGGCATCTTCAATCCCGGGCCGCACGGGCTCTCAGAGGTGCTCTACGCCTTCTCTTCGGGGGTGGGCAACAACGGCTCGGCCTTCGGTGGCCTCAGCTCGGCGACGCCCTGGTACTCGGCGACCGTCGGCCTCGCCATGCTGTTCGGCCGGTTTCCCATGTACATCCCCCTTGTCGCAATGGGGGGCGCCCTGGCGAGGAAACAGCGCGTCCCCGAATCGGCCGGCACGTTCCCGACCCACGGTCCGCTGTTCACGGTGCTGTTGACCGGCACCGTGGTGGTGGTCGGGGCGCTCATCTTCTTCCCCGCTCTCGCCCTCGGGCCCTTCGCCGAGCAGTTCGCCGCGCACGCCGGGAAGCTCTTCGGTGGGTGAGCCGACGATGAGGATTCGAACCCGGCATCCACGGAGGTGGCAGCGATGAGCCAGCAGGAGCCGATGTCCCCGGTCGAAGCGACCTCGACGGCTCTTTCCCCAGACGGCGATCACCACGCCTCCGACCACGGGGCGGGGCGACGCCGGACGATGAGCATGTGGGACCGCGACCTCGTGCGCCACAGCCTCGGCCAGTCGCTTCGCAAGCTCGACCCGCGTGCCCTCACCCACAACCCGGTGATGTTCGTCGTCGAGATCGGGTCGCTGTTCACCACCGCCGACGCCTTCCGCTACCTCGCCTTGGGCAAGATGGGCCTCTTCTCCTTCACCGGGCAGATCGCCATCTGGCTGTGGCTGACCGTCCTGTTCGCCAACTTCGCCGAGGCAATGGCCGAGGGCCGCGGCCAGGCCCATGCCGACGAGCTGCGCCGAACCCGCACCGAGACCGATGCGAAGAAGCTCACCCCCGACGGCATCCAGGTCGTCCCTGCCACGGCCCTCCACGTCGGCGACGTCGTCGTCGTGTCGGCTGGCGAGGTCATTCCCGGCGACGGTGAGGTGATCGAGGGCATCGCGTCGGTGGACGAGTCGGCCATCACCGGCGAGTCGGCACCGGTGATACGGGAGTCCGGCGGCGACCGCAGCGCGGTGACCGGTGGCACCACCGTGCTCTCCGACGAGATCCAGGTGCGGATCACCGCCGGGCGCGGCGAGTCGTTCCTCGATCGGATGATCACCTTGATCGAGGCCGGCGTCCGCCAGAAGACCCCGAACGAGATCGCGCTCGCCCTCTTGCTCGCGGGTCTGACGCTCATCTTCCTCGTGGTGGTGGTCACCGTCGCCCCGTTCTCCACCTACTCCCACGCCGTGGTGTCGGTCACCGTCCTCATCGCGCTCCTCGTTGCGCTCATCCCCACGACCATCGGCGGATTGCTCTCGGCGATCGGCATCTCGGGGATGAACCGGCTCCTCGAGCGCAACGTCCTCGCACTGTCGGGTCGGGCGGTCGAGGCGGCTGGTGACGTGAACGTCATCATGCTCGACAAGACGGGCACGCTCACCATGGGGAGCCGACAGGCGAGCGCGTTCGTGCCCGCTCCCGGGGTGGACGAGCGCCAGCTGGCCGAGGCCGCCCAGCTTTCGTCGCTCGCCGACGAGACGCCCGAGGGGCGTTCCATCGTCGTCCTGGCCAAGGAGCGCTTCGACCTGCGGGCACCGGACCTCGATGGCGGGGACGTCGAGTTCGTCCCCTTCAGTGCCCAGACGCGCATGAGCGGCGTGGACTTCGACGGCCGCCAGATCCGAAAAGGCGCCGCCGACTCGATCGCGCGCTGGGCCGAAGTCGAGCTGGACCCGCAGACGAAGTCGGCCGTGGAGGAGATCTCCCGTGCCGGGAGCACCCCGTTGCTCGTGGCCGAGAACCGCCGGATCCTCGGTGCCGTCGAGCTGAAAGACGTGGTGAAGCCCGGGATCAAAGAGCGCCTGGCGTCCCTTCGAGCGGCAGGCATCAAGACGGTGATGATCACCGGCGACAACCCGATCACCGCCAACGCCATCGCTCAGGAAGTCGGCGTCGACGACTTCCTCGCCGAGGCCACCCCCGAGCGAAAGATGGACTACGTCAAGTCGATCCGGGCCGAGGGCTACATGGTGGGCATGGTCGGCGACGGCACGAACGACGCCCCAGCACTTGCCAACGCCGATGTGGCGGTCGCCATGAACACGGGCACGATGGCGGCCCGAGAGGCCGGCAACATGATCGATCTCGACTCGAACCCCACCAAGCTCATCGAGATCGTCGAGGTCGGCAAGCAGATCCTCATCACCCGCGGCGCCCTGACCACCTTCTCGGTGGTGAACGACGTGGCAAAGTACTTCGCCATCATCCCCGCCATGTTCGTCGTCGCCTACCCGGGTCTCGAGGCGCTCAACATCATGCGGCTCACCTCGCCCCAGACCGCCATCCTCTCGGCGATCATCTTCAACGCGCTCATCATCCCTGCCCTCATCCCGCTCGCGCTGCGCGGCGTGCGCTACCGGGCGACGACCGCGGTGGCAATCCTGCGCAAGAACCTGCTCATCTACGGCCTTGGAGGACTGATCGTGCCCTTCGCCGGTATCAAGTTGATCGATATGGCCGTGACCGCCCTCCATCTCGTATCGACCGCGCACTGAATCGTGCCTGCCATCACCGCCAACCCCGCCCCCGGAAACCCCGCCCGTCCAAGAAAGGAGCAGCGATGCGCCTCAAGGTGATCTGGAGCGCCGTCCGAATGGTGCTGCTCTTCGTCGTCGTCCTCGGCCTCGGTTACAACCTGCTCATGGTGGGCATCGGCGAGGGCCTCATGCCCGGGCGCGCCAATGGCAGCTTGATCACGCGCCACGGTCACGTGATCGGATCCAAGCTGATCGGTCAGCAGTTCAGCGCGGCGCGGTTCTTCGAGGGAAGGCCGAGCGCCACCACCCCCCCGTACAACGCCGCCTCGTCGGCGGCGAGCAACTACGGACCGACCAACCCGGCACTGCTGAAGGAGATCCGCACCAACCTCGCCCAAGTGCTGAAGGAGAACCCGGGAATCAAGGCGAGCCAGGTCCCCCCCGACCTCGTGGAGAGCTCGGCCAGCGGATTGGACCCCGACATCTCACCGGCAGCCGCCTACCTGCAA
Source organism: Actinomycetes bacterium (assembly GCA_021810205.1). Taxonomy (GTDB): domain Bacteria; phylum Actinomycetota; class Acidimicrobiia; order Acidimicrobiales; family RAAP-2; genus JAJYVT01. Next base: position 20,674 of record JAJZJC010000031.1, on the reverse strand, counting down.
GTCCCGAGGGTCGCCCGGGTGAACCACCTTCCCGTCTCCGAAGTGCGAGCCCTCGTGGCAAAGCACGTATCAGGACGCTTCATCGGGCTCTTCGGTGCCCCGCATGTGAACGTCTTGGAGCTGAATCTGGGGTTGCTCGAGCTGATAAGGCATTGAACAACGGTCGCTGGTGTAAGTGAACAGGAGCAGGCGAGATGGCATATGCATGGGAGACGATCCTCGGGATCGCCGCCGTCGTGGTGATGTTCGGGCTCTTCTGGCTCTACACCCGCGCGTGCGATCGACTCTGAGACCCGCTCCACCGACATCCACAACATCGACAAAGAGGTACGAAGCGACATGAGCATCATCGAGATCGCGGCTTTCATCGTCAGCATCGCCCTGATGATCTTCTTGTTCTACGCCATGCTTCGCCCCGAGAAGCTCTGACGTGGGCGCAAGCATCTCGCGGTCGACGAGGCCTGCGGTGATTCGCACCGCCTCGATGAGTGCGGCGCGCTGGCCGAAGAGGCGGCCGCGTCCCTCGAGCTTCAGCGAGGTGCACCTCTGGATGGTCCACCCAACGGCGCCGGCCGACCGCGTCGCAAGCGTGTCTTGCTGGCCCATGGAGGATCGCATCCCGAGCAGCTGGCGATCGCGACGAGAGTGAGGCCGTTGTCTGGGCTCGACGTGGAGGTGCGCGTCCTCCACGTGAGGGTGGGGGACCGACCGGTCCGATCTCGTACGAGAGATCCTGGACGAAGCGAACGGGATTGCTGCGTTTGCCAGCTGCCTGGGCGATCGCGCTCGATCGGGCAAAGGGGACCGCGGGGCTGAACAGCCCATAGCCCAGGCGAGGGGTGTGCACCGAAGGAGTGCATGCTCCATCCCTCGTGAACGCTTGCCAGAATGAACGGGTGATCCCCGCGAATCGTCGGGCTGGACAGCCAGGTGGCCATTGGGGACCCGGGTGGGCCACCAACGGTTCACGCACCAGGGTGCGACGGCGCAGGACGCTTCGCCGCTCGGTGGAGCTGCTCGCGAGCTTTCGCTTCGAGCAACGCGACCCCGACCGCTTCTATCGGCTGATCTCGCAGGACGCGACGGCGCTCCTGTCCGACCACGTGGTGTTGGAGGGCGCCTGCACGGTCGACGTAGGCGCTGGTGCGGGCTACCTCACGCAGGCGCTGCGCGACAAGGGGGCGCGGTGCGTCATGGTGGACCCCGAGCGGGGCGAGCTCACTTGGAGGGGACCGCCGATGCCGGGCGCGCTGATCGCGGACGGCAGGGGACTTCCGTTTGCGTCAGGGACCTTCGATCTGGCGGTGTGCTCGAACGTGCTCGAGCACGTCAGGGCGCCCTTCGACGTCCTCGACGAGATGGCTCGGGTACTGCGCCCCGGCGGGCACCTCTGGCTCTCGTTCACGAACTGGTACGGGCCGTGGGGCGGGCACGAGACGTCACCTTGGCACTACTTGGGTGGGGAGCGCGCGGCGCAGCGCTACATGGTGCGTGCCGGCCGGCCCCCGAAGAACCGGTTCGGTGAGTCGCTGTTCGCTCTCCACGTCGGCTCCGTGCTGCGCTATTTCGCACGGGCACCGGGCCTGGCGGTCGTCGACGCCCGCCCCCGGTACCTGCCCGACCCGGCCCGCGGGATCCTTCGGGTCCCGGTCGTACGAGAGCTGTGCACCTGGAACCTCGAGGTCCTCGCACGCCGGCAGCTCCCCGGCGGCCCCCGAGGCCCCGGGGAGCTGGAATGATGCAGCCATGACGCGCACAGAACTGAACGGGGCCCGCTGATGGAGCTCCTCGATGGCAAGGTCGCCCTGGTGACCGGTGGTGGGAGCGGCATCGGCCGCGGGACGGCCCTCGCCCTCGCGGCGGCCGGCGCACACGTCGCCGTCGCCGACATCGACCGGGAGCGTGCGATGGCCGTCGCCGACGAGGCGTCGTGGCGCGGGACCGAATGCTTTGGGATGGTCATCGACGTGAACGACTCGGGCGCCTTCGTAGCGGCCCGCGACATGGTCCTTCGGCGGCTCGGAAGGATCGACGTGGTCATGAACAACGTCGGGGTGGTGGCAGCCGGCCAGCCCGACGAGATCCCGTTCCACGAATGGGAGCGGGTCTTGAACACGAACCTGCTGTCGATGGTACGGAGCAACGAGACGTTCGTGCCCGTACTTCTCGAGCAGGGGAGTGGCCACATAGTGAACACGGCGTCGGCCGCCGGCCTGTTCGCATACGAGTACGAGCGCATGCCCTATTCGGTGAGCAAGGCGGCGGTGGTCGCGCTGTCCGAGGCGCTCGTGCTGTACCTGCGTCCGCGCCACGTCGGAGTCACGTGCGTCTGTCCGGGCCCGGTCGCGACGAACCTTCGGGAGCAGGTGACGTTCTCTGGGCACCGTGTGCACATGCGGCCGCCCGTCAAGGGCATGACGCCCGCCGATCCCGTGGCGGTAGGAGAGATGGTCGTCGACGCGATCCGCCACGATCGCTTCCTCGTTCTGAGCCATCCCGAGCTCCACGACCTCGTCGTCCAGCACGCGACCGACCCCGAGGGCTTTCTCGGCGAACGTCTCCGGAGCATCGAAGAGGGCTGAGAAGAGGGCTGGACTGCCTCGCAGGCTCCTGGCGCCACGCGCATCGGGAGCGTCTGTCCGCCAGCCCGGACCAATCAGCGTGCGCCTGCCATGCGCAGCGTCATCTCGACGTAGCGGTCCTCGACGACGTCGAGCGCTGCGGCGAGGAGGAGATGGCGTCCCATGACGAGCTGGAAGAGCAGGTCGTCTTTGGAAGAGAAGTGGTCGTAGAGCGCACCCGGGGTGAGGGCACAGACTGGGGTGATCTCTCGAACCGTGGCGGCCGTCGCGCCCTTGGGAAAGAAGGGCTCGTCGGCTGCCGCCATGATGCGGCGCGCGGCGGGGGAGCGGTTGCCCCACCCCTCTGGCCAGCCGATGCGCTTTGACACGGACGCCGTCTCCCCGCCGGAATCCGATATGCGCTGCACGCGTCGTCGTCGGACGCTACCGTCGTGAAAAGCCGGAGTCTTGGACGCTCACTCAGGCGTTCGGAAGGGGGGCGCAGAAGGTGGCTGCGCGAGCGATCGGTGATGCGACGGTGGCACACGGGGGGACAGGCGTGCTTTCTCGGCTGTGGTACCGCCAGATCGACCACTACCCGAACACGGGATGGCGTGTGTTCTACCTCGCGATCGTGGTGTTGGCGACGATCGTCCTGTACTACCAGCTCTACGTGGCTGGTGCCGTGGCCCCGCAGATCCTGGCCAGTTACCACATGTCCTTCCGCTTCTACGTCGACATCACCGTGGTGGGAAACGCGATCGGAGCTTTCACGTCGGTCCTTGCCGGCATCGCGGACCGCTGGGGTCGGGCGAACCTCGTCGCGTATGGTCTCGGGGTCACCGGACTTTTGATCCTCTTCGGTGTCCCGAACGCACCGAACGAGTGGGTGTTCGCGATCATCATCTCGGCGGTCGGCTTCGTCGAGGGCATCATCCTCGTCGCGACGCCAGCACTCGTCCGTGACTTCTCCCCTCAGCTCGGACGTGCCTCGGCGATGGGCTTTTGGACCCTCGGCCCGGTCGTCGGCAGCCTTGTCGTCGCTGAGGTCGCCAGCAACACCCTCTCCCACCTCGGGGCATGGCAGGACCAGTTCGTGATCTGCGGGATTGTCGGTATGGTCGTCTTCTTGGCCGCGCTCTTCGGGCTCCGGGAGCTGACCCCGAAGCTGCGCGACCAGATCATGGTCAACATGCGTGACCTGGCATTGGTCGAGGCCCGTGCCCGGGGCGTCGACGTGGAGGCGAGCACCCGGCATCCATGGCGTCAGGTCGTGAAGACCGATGTGGTGCTGTCCGCACTCGCGGTCAGCCTCTTCCTGATCATCTACTACACCGCAGTCGGCTTCAATCCTGTCTACTTCGAGACGGTGTTCAACTACACGGCGTCAAAGGCGAACGCGCTGGGCAACTGGTGGTGGGGGATCGACGCCATCGCGCTCATCGTGGTGGGGGTCGTATCGGACCGCCTGCGCGTCCGCAAACCGTTCATGATCGTCGGCGCGCTCGGCACGGTGGCGATGACGATCCTCTATCTCACGAAGGCAACCGCTCCGGCGACGTCGTACTACGAATTCGCCCTGATCGTGTCGCTCATCGCGGCCTTCACGGCCATCGCCTATGCCCCGTGGATGGCGAGCTTCACCGAGACCGTCGAGCGGCGGAGCCCCGCGCTCACCGCGCACGGCCTTGCCGTATGGGGTTGGATCATCAGGGCGACGGTGGCCATCTCCGTCTTCATCCTGCCCTACGTCGTGTCCTCCACCAACGCGCTCGTCGCGTACGGGGCACTCGGGAAGAAGGCTCTGGCGATCGAGAAGGCTGACCCGACCATCAAGACCGTGCTGGCGCACCCGACGCTGTTCGCGCAGCTCTCGAAGTACCCGACGAACAAGATACCGGCGCCCCTGCTCGCCAAGGCGATCAAGGAGGTCGGACTCAAGAGCTTGCTCGCCGTGGCGAAGGACCCGCACATCCGGGCCGAATCGGCGTTCTTCAGCGCGAACGCGTCGAAGCTCCACCAGGTCGTCGCTGCGGCCGCTGCCACGCCGATGCAGTGGCAGCACTGGTACTGGGTGTGCGTGGCAGGCGAGCTCGCTTTCATTCCGCTGGTCCTGGTCATGACGGGTCGCTGGTCCCCGCGTCGCGCCAAGCAGGACGAGATCGAGCACAACCTCATGGTCGAAGAGGAGCTCCAGCGGCTCGCGAAGGCCGCCGAGACGGCGGCGGCTCCTACTGCTGGTGGGCCCACGCCGGGCTGACCCCAGACAGCGTGACCCCGGGCAGCGTGACCCCGGTGCAGCCTGGGCCCGGTTCAATCTGGTGGGTCGAGTGGCCTTGTGTCCGGCGTGCGGAGCCAAGCGATCACCTCGTCGGTGTCCTGGCCGAGGCGAGGTGGCAGCTTGCGGTAGGAGACGGGAGTATCAGAGAGGCGCAGGGGGCTCGCGATCGTCGCCACGCGGCGCATCCCGTCGACCATGTGCACGACCGGATCCAGGCCGAGCGCCGTCGCGTCGTCGAGCGCGCCGCGCACGTCGTTGACCGGCCCGCAGGGGACGCCAGCGGTGCGTAGCGTGGCCACTGCCGCCGCGACCGTGTAACGGCCGAGCTGCGTCTCGAGCGCGGTCACGAGCGGCTCGTGGTGCGCGACACGTGCGGGATTGGTGGCGAAGCGTTCATCGGTGGCGAGCTCGTCACAGCCGAGTGCCCTGCACAGCGCGCGGAACTGGATGTCGTTGCCGACGGCGACGGCGAGGTCGCCGTCGAGTGCGGCGAGCGTCTCGTACGGCGTGATGCTCGGGTGACGGTTCCCGAGCGCGTGCGGGAGCACCCCTGCGTTCACGAACGCCGAGGCTTGGTTCACGAGCGATGCGAGTGCCGTCGAGAACAGGTCGATCTCGACCAGCTGGCCTCGCCCGCTGCGGGCCCGGCTGGCGAGCGCTGCGAGGATGCCGATGGCGGCGTGCAGGCCCGTCAGCACGTCGACGACGGCCACGCCCACCTTGTAGGGCGGTCCGCCCGGGGGACCGGTCACGTCCATGAGACCGCTCATCGCCTGTGCGACGAAGTCGTAACCGGCGAGCGCCGCGCCGGGCGTCCCTGGTCCGCCGAAGCCAGAGATGGAGCAGTAGACGAGTCGAGGGTTCTCTCTGGTGAGCTCGTCGTAGCCCAAGCCGAGCTCGGCGAACCGCCCGGGGCGGAAATTCTCGATGAGCACTGTCGCGCGACGGGCGAGTAGGCGTGCATCGCCGAGGCCGTCATCGGTCGCGAGGTCCAGCACGACACTCCGCTTGTTCCGGTTCACGCTCAAGTAGTACGTGCTCTCTCCGTCGGCGAACGGCGGCCCCCACTGGCGCGTGTCGTCGCCGCGGGGATGCTCGACCTTGACGACGGTAGCGCCGAGATCACCGAGGACCATGGTTGCCAGCGGCCCGGCGAGGACCCGGCTGAAGTCGGCGACGAGGCACCCTGCCAAGGGTCCGGTAGTCCAGTCGTGCTCGGGAGCTGCGTCCACGCCGACATCATGCACCCGGCGTGGAGTCGGTCCGCACCTGTTCGATGCGCCCCTCGCCCTTCTGGTCGACACCTCGACGGGCCATTTCCTCGTAGCTGGCTGCCACCGCGCGTTCCTTTCCAGACTCGTCGAGCCGCTTCTCGGACTTCTCGGCGGCCGCTTCCTCTTCGCTGCTTGGCATCCGGTCGGGCTCGTGCGGCGCGTCGGCTGTGGACGTTGTCATCGTTCACCCTCCTCATGGAGTCAACGTTGTCGCCGTCGGCGACTTTCAACGTTGTCGCCGTCGGCGACTTCGAGGGGTCGCATACCCGCCTTGGTGCCATTCGACGCTCCCGGCCCCGGGTACATCGCCTCGCGGGGAGTGCCCTGGCGGCTGCATCCAACGTCAGCTCCCAAGGCGTGCCGCCGAAGCCCCGCGATCGAGAAAGACACAGATCGAGAAAGACACAGATCGAGGAACGAAATTCAAGCCGCCCGCGATCCGAGGAGGTGAGGCGAGATGTCCGAGCACCGCCAACGAACGGCGGCCTCACCAACGTCGGCCTCACGCACGTCGGCTTCACGTCGCGTCGTGGATCGTGGCGCTGCGGTGTCGGCTGCGTGGTATTCGGCGCCCGGGGCGACCCTGAACCCACCGGACAGCGGCTGGGACCCGCCGGCGATCACCGATCCTCGGCGTCGGTGCTCGCTGCAGAAGAGACGAAGTCCCCTGCAGCGCGTCGCACGTCGCGCAAGAGCTCGAAGAGGCGGGCCTGCTCCTCATCGTCGATCCCGAGATCTCCGAACAGCTCGGCGTTCAAGGACTCGGTCGCCGCGAGCGCGCGGTCGCGGCCAGCATCGGTCAGGCGGGCGAGCGTCCCGCGTCCGTCACGCGGGTTCGGGACCCGCTCGACCAGCCCTTGCGCTTCGAGGCGGTCCACGGCGTTGGTCACGCTCGCAGGGTTCACCTGGAGGCGCGCGCCGATCTTGCCGAGCGGGAGCTCGCCGCGCCGGGAGAACGAGAGCAGCATGAGCACCTCGTAGCGGGCGAAGGTCAGCCCGTGCGGGCGAAGGGCTCCGTCTGCACGACCGAGCAGGATCTGCTGGACGCGCATGACGGAGGTGACCACTGCCATCGTGGGAGCCGCGGCCGTCCAGCCGCGGAGCTCCCAATGCCGACGGGCTTGGGCGATCGGGTCGAAGGCCAAAGGGTTGCTGTTGGGCACGGGGCAGTCTCGGGAGCGTGAGTATGGGGGCTCGAGGGCGCGACTAGCCGCGCGGGCGCTGGCGCGGCTGTCCAGGAAGCGTCCCTGGCCGCAGACCCCCACCGCGTTGGCCCTTCTGACGCTCTTGGCGGGAGGAAGCTCGCCGCAGGGCACGGTTGGTGGCGAGCTCGTCACTCGTCGAGCTCATTTCCATCATCTGCTCGACGACCTGCTGGCGTTTGGGCGCCGGGACACGTCGGAGCTGGCGGTCCAGGCGGGCAAGGCTCTCGGGCATGGGGCGGTTCTTCTTCTTGTGCTTCTCGATCGTCTTCAGCATGCGGCGCGCATAGCGTCGCCGGAGCCACGGGGTGCGACCGATGAATCGAGCTGGTGCGTCACGCAGCTTGCGCAGCGGCCCGCGCTTCTTCTGCGGCGTAGAGGCCATCGCCTGTTCTTATCATCAGACCGGACGGGCGTCGGCCACTCGTTCGACGGAAGCCTCCTGGTCGGCGAACTGGGTCTGGTAGAGCAGCGTGTAGAGGCCGCCGGCCCCGAGGAGCTCGCGATGGGTACCACGCTCGACGATCCGGCCACCATCGATCACTAGGAGCTGGTCAGCGTCTCGCACCGTCGAGAGCCGGTGCGCGATCACGAGAGAGGTGCGTCCGGCGAGCGTTCGCCGCAGGGCCTCTTGCACCGCCGCCTCGGACTCGGAGTCCAGGTGGGCGGTCGCCTCGTCGAGCACGACGACGTCGGGAGCCTTCAAGATGAGGCGGGCCAGTGCGACCCGCTGCTTCTCACCGCCCGAGAGGCGGTAGCCGCGCTCACCGACCACGGTGTCGAGCCCGTCGGGCAGCTGCGCGACGAGAGGGAGGATCTGGGCATCCTCGAGGGCCACCCGCAGCTCCTCGTCGCTCGCCTCGGGGCGGGCGTAGCGCAGGTTCGCTCGCAGCGTGTCGTGGAAGAGGTGCGGGTCCTGGGTGACCACGCCGACGAGGTCGCGTAGCGAGTCCAGCGTCGCGTCGCGCACGTCGACTCCCCCTACGCGCACTGCGCCGCCCGTCGCGTCGTAGAGGCGGGGGACCAGGGAGCTGATCGTCGTCTTTCCTGCACCCGAGGGGCCGACGAGTGCCACCATCTGCCCGGGCTCGACTCGGAAGGTGACGTCGTGGAGGACCTGCGCGTGCACGGAGCTCTCGAGCGTCGCCACCGCCTCGAGGGAGGCGAGCGAGACCTCCTCGGCGGTTGGGTACGAGAAGTCGACGTGGTCGAATTCGATCGCCGTGGGCCCACGGGGGATCGCTCGGGCGTCAGGGCGCTCGGTGATCATCGGGGTGAGGTCGAGGACCTCGAAGATGCGCTCGAAGGACACGAGCGTGGTCATCACGTCGATGTTCACGTTGGAAAGCTGGGTGAGCGGGCCGTAGAGACGGGCCAGGTACGCGGTGAGCGCGACGACGGTACCCACCGCGAGCGCGCCGCGCACCGCCTCGACTCCGCCGAAGCCGTAGGCAAAGGCGGTGGCGAGCGACGCCGTGAGGACGAGCGCCACCATGAACATCCGGGAGTAGAGGGCCTGGAGGATCCCGATGTCGCGCACCCGGGCGGCCTTCTCTTCGAAGTGGGCCGCCTCTTGCTCCGGGCGGCCGAAGAGCTTGACGAGCATCGCGCCCGAGACGTTGAAGCGCTCCTGCATCACCACGTTCATCTGCGCGTTCAGGTCGTAGCTCTCCTTGGTGATCGCGCCGAGCTTGCGGCCGACGATGCGCGCCGGGACGAGGAACACGGGCAGGAGGACGAGGGCGAGCAGCGTGATCTGCCAGGAGAGGTAGAACATGGCCGCCACCATGATCACGACGGTCATGAGGTTGCCGACGACGTTGGAGAGCAGTGTGGTGAAGGCTTGCTGCGCGCCGATGACGTCGTTGTTCAGGCGGCTCACGAGCGCCCCCGTCTGGGTGCGGGTGAAGAAGGACAGCGGCATCTGCTGGACGTGGCGGAAGACCTTGGAGCGCATGTCGTAGATGAGCCCCTCGCCGATGAGCGCGGAGACCCGGCGCTGGTAGAGCGAGAGCCCCGCTGTGAAGATGGCGAGCGCCGCAGCCACGCCGGCGAGCTCGATCACGAGCCCCACGTGCTTGCCGAGGATGCCCCGGTCGATGATCTCGCGCAGGATGAGGGGGTTCACCGCCCCGACCACGGCGTCGACGACGACGACCGGCACGAAGATCGACAGGATGCGACGGTAGGGCATCGCGAAGCGCAGCATGCGGCGCGTGGTGCCCTTCTTGACCTTGTGGTCGAGGACCGAGCGGTCCTTTTGGAACGACCGCAACCCCATCCAGCCGGGCCCCATGCCGCGCGCCCCAGGCGGCATCTCAGGCGTGGTGGTGTGATGGAGCCATTGTGGGCCAGCCTACCGGGGCCGCCTCGGCGGTTCTCCTGTGTGGTGGGCGCGACCGGCGGGTGGGCGCCACCGGCGGGTGGTTTGCACCGGGAGTGGCGCGGACGCCTACCCCCCGACGGCGTGGACCCCGCCGTCGACGTGCAGCATCTCGCCGGTCGTCATGGGGAGCCAGTCCGAGAGCAGCGCCACGCAGGCCTTGCCCACCGGGGTCGCGTCGTGCACGTCCCAACCGAGCGGTGCCCGGTCGTCCCAGGTACCCTCGAACGAGGAGAAACCCGGGATCGACTTCGCCGCCACCGACCTGATGGGGCCCGCCGCGACCAGATTGACTCGGATCCCACGCGGGCCGAGCTCCTTTGCCAGGTAGCGAGAGAGCGATTCGAGGGCCGCCTTCGCCACCCCCATCCAGTCGTACTGGGACCACGCCACCGTCGCGTCGAAGTCCAGCGCGACGACCGACGCGCCGCCATCCGCGCCGGCGCGTTCGAGCAACGGCCGAAAGGCGCCGACGAGCGCCTTCAGGGAGTACGCGTTCACATGGAGGGCGATCGACACGTCGTCCCATTCGGCGCTGAACATCCCGCTACCAAGGCAGGACGGCGGCGCATAGCCGATCGCGTGGAGCAGCCCATCCAGGCGGCCCCAACGCTGCGAGAGGGTCGCCGCCGCCGCTGCGAGCTGCTCGGGGTCGGTCACGTCGAGCTCGAGCACGTCGGGCGCTCCGGGAAGCTTTCGAGCGGTGCGCCGCGTGATCGACAGACCTCGGCCGAACCCCGAGAGCACGACCTCGGCGCCTTCTTCGATGGCCAGGCGAGCGGCGGCGAACGCGAGGGAGTCGTCGGTCAGTACCCCGGTGACGAGCACCCGTTTGTCCGCCAGCACTCCCACGAGCGGCCAAGCTATCGCTTGCGCGCATGGCAGTGATGCGTGTCGCGGGCGGAGGTGCCGCCGTGTGGAAAGGTGGGAGACCGTGGACATCGGGATCATCGGAGGAACCGGCCCCGCGGGGCGAGGGCTCGGCCTGCGCCTCGCGGCGGCTGGCATGTCGGTCGGGATCGGTTCGCGCGACGCTTCGCGCGCACAGGAAGTCGTCGCCGGCATGGTGGAGACCTGGGGGTCCCGCCTCAAGGGCTCGATCACGGGCGGGGCAAACGAGCAAGTCGCGGCGGCGGGCATGGTCGTCCTCGCCACGCCGTGGGAGGCGGCGGTGACCACCGTCCGGGCGCTCGAGCCTGCACTGCGCGCGAAGGTGCTTGTCTCGATGGTGAACGCGCTCGTGCGCGAGGGGCGCGAGATGCTGCCCCTCGTCCCGGCGCGAGGCTCCATCGCGACCGCCGTGCAGGCGGCCGTGCCGGGCACCGCGGTCGCCGCTGCGTTCCAGCACCTTCCCGCGCGAGAGATGGGGGACCTCGACGCGGGCATCGTCGCTGACGTGCTGGTCTGTGCCGACGACCCGAGCGCCACGGCGGCCACCATGTCGCTCGTGGAGCGGATCGAAGGGCTGCGTCCACTCGACGCCGGCGGCCTGAGCCAGGCGTTGGCGATCGAGGCGTTCACCGCCGTGCTCGCCACCTTGAACATCCGGCACCGGGCCCACAGCACGCTGAAGCTCGCCGGGATCTGAGGAGGGCGGCGCGGAGATGAGGCTCTACGACACCGCGCGTCGGTCGGTGGTGCCGTTCGAGGCAGGGCCGCTCGTGACGATGTACTCGTGCGGCATCACCCCCTATGACGCGGCGCACCTCGGGCATGCGGCCGTCTACCTCACCTTCGACCTGCTCCAACGTCGCCTGCGCGACCTTGGGCACGAGACGCGCTGCGTGCGCAACGTGACCGATGTGGACGACGACATCTTGAGAAAGGCGCGAGAGCTGGGCGTGCACTACCTCGACCTGGCCGCCGAGGAGATGGCGCGCTTCGACGCCGACATGTCCGCGTTGGGCCTGCTGCCCGTGGACGCCGAGCCCCGGGCGACCTCGGCGATCCCCGACATCCTCTCCCTCATCGGCACGGTGCTCGAGAGCGGGCACGCGTACCGTGCCAGCGGCGCCGTCTACTTCGACGTGACGACCGTCTCGGATTTCGGCAAGGTGAGCGGGTTCGGTACTGCCCAGATGCTCGAGCTCGTCGCCCAGCACGGGGGGAACCCCGACGACCCCGCCAAGCGCCATCCGCTCGACTTCGTGCTCTGGCAGCCGTCGCTCCCTGACGAGCCGTCGTGGGAGTCTCGTTGGGGCCCGGGCCGGCCGGGATGGCACATCGAGTGCTCCGCGCTCGCGATGCGCGAGCTGGGCCCGACCGTCGACATCCACGGCGGCGGGCGGGACCTGGTCTTCCCGCATCACGAGTGCGAGACGGCGCAGTCGGAGGCCGCCACGGGACGGCCGTTCGTTCGGCACTGGCTCCACGTCGGCCTCGTCGGCCTCGACGGGGAGAAGATGTCCAAGTCGTTGGGCAACCTGGTCTTCGTGGGGGACCTCTTGAAGAAGTGGGAGCCCGCCGTCGTGCGTCTCGCCCTTCTGTCACATCACTACCGAGGGGACTGGGAGTGGCATGATGCCGACCTCGAGCAGGCGGCGACCCGTCTCGCGCACTGGCGGCGGGCGACGTGGGGCAGCGACGCCGGGGACACCGCCAGCGCCCGCGGCACCATCGACGCCAGCGCCGGCCGCCCCACAGCGGCGCTCGACGTCGTACGCGCCCGGCTCGACGAGGACTTGGACGCTCCCGGCGCGCTGTCGGGCCTCGACCAGCTCGCGGCGCGCGGAGTCGGTGTGGCACGCGGCGCTGCACTGCTGGGCGTCGTCGTCTAACGGGTACGCTGCGTCGACTTCGATGATCCCGACTTCGAATGCCCGGCCCGGATCCTCCCGGTTTCGAATCCCGGGAGCCGACGAGTGAGACGAGAGGACGACACGGCCGATGGCTGCGACGGTGACGGTCAGGCTCCCGGACGGCTCCGAGCGAACGCTTCCCGCCGGCGCTACGGCTGCCGACCTCGCTGCCGCGATCGGGCCTCGCCTTGCCAAGGCGGCGCTCGCCGCGAAGATCGACGGGCGTCTCGTCGACCTGCGGGCCGTGCTGCCCGATGGCGCCGAGGTCGCAGTCGTCACTCCTGAGAGCGACGACGGGCGGGAGATCATCCGGCACTCGACGGCGCACATCATGGCGCAGGCCGTCGTCAGGCTCTGGCCCGGGGCCCGCTACGCGATCGGTCCGGTGATCGACGACGGCTTCTACTACGACTTCGAGCTACCGGGTGGCGCCCACTTCAGCGAGGACGACCTCGCGCGCATCGACTCCGAGATGCGCAAGGTCATCGCCGAGGACCAGCCTTTCGTCCGCCGGGAGCACCCCATCGACGAGGGGCTCGCCATCTTCGACGACCAGCCCTACAAGCAGGAGATCATCCGAGCGGTGGCGCGTGGCGCGGACGAGGTCGACGCCGCCGTTGGCACCGACGGCGCCTCGGTCGTCTCGACCTACGAGAACACGAAGGCGTTCGTCGATCTGTGCCGCGGCCCGCACGTCCCGTCGACCGGACGGCTCGGCCATTTCCGCTTGATGCGCGTCGCGGGCGCCTACTGGCGCGGCGACGTGCATCGAGAGCAGCTCCAGCGGATCTACGGCACCGCATGGGAGTCCGAGGCCGCCCTCGCGGCCTACCTCCATCGTCTCGAGGAGGCCGAACGCCGCGACCATCGAAAGCTCGGCCACGAGCTCGACCTGTTCTCCTTCCCCGAGGAGGTCGGTTCCGGGCTCCCGGTCTTCCACCCCAAAGGCGGCATCGTGCGTCTCGCGATGGAGGACTACTCGCGACGCCGGCACGTCGAGGCGGGATACGACTTCGTCTACTCGCCGCACATCACCAAGTCCTCGCTCTTCGAGGAGTCCGGGCACCTCGACTGGTACGCGGACGCCATGTACCCGCCGATGACGCTCGACGACGGCACGCAGTACCACGTGAAGCCGATGAACTGCCCGTTCCACATCCTCGTCTTCCGCAGCCGCCAGCGGTCCTACCGTGAGCTGCCGATGCGGATGTTCGAGTTCGGCTCCGTCTACCGCTACGAGAAGTCTGGCGTCGTCCAGGGGCTCACCCGGGTGCGCGGGATGACCCAGGACGACGCGCACATCTTCTGCACCCGCGACCAGATGGCGGGGGAGCTGAGCTCCTTGCTCACCTTCGTGCTGGAGCTCTTGCGCGACTACGGACTCGACGACTTCTGGCTCGAGCTGTCGACCAAGCCCGAGGACAAGGCTGTCGGCGACGACGACGAGTGGGAGGACGCGACCGAGGTCCTGCGCTCGGTGGCCGAGGGTCGGGGCCTCGAGCTGGCGCTCGACGAGGGCGGTGGCGCCTTCTACGGCCCGAAGATCTCCGTCCAGGCCCGCGACGCCATCGGCCGCAGCTGGCAGATGTCGACCATCCAGCTCGACTTCCAGCTCCCGCAGCGTTTCGGCCTCGAGTACATCGGCGCCGACAACGCAAAGCACCGGCCGATCATGATCCATCGTGCCCTGTTCGGCTCCGTCGAGCGGTTCTTCGGCGTCCTCCTCGAGCACTACGCCGGGAACCTGCCGACGTGGCTGTCGCCCGAACAGGTGCGTGTCCTTCCGGTGCGGGACGACCACGTTCCCTACGCGCAGGGCGCGACCGACCGGCTCGTGCGCGAAGGGTTCCGCGCGGGTACGGAGGACGCGAGCGAGCCGCTCGGGACGCGGATCCGCCGTGCCAAGCTGGAGAAGGTGCCCTACGTGCTGGTCGTCGGCGACGACGACGTCGCGGGAGGAACCGTCGGGGTGAACCGACGAGGGCACGATCGCCCCGAGCGAGGCGTCCCTCTCGACGAGCTGGTGCGATTGGTGCGCGAGGACGTCGACATGCGCCGCCGGGCGCCGTAGGGACTGCCCCGTGCCTCTCGAGCAGCTCTGGGCCGGTTGGCGCGAGACCTACGTCTCCGCGGCGACCGAGGAGGAACGCCACGGCGGCGACGGCACGTGCGTGTTCTGCCGGATCGCCGAGAGCGGAGCGCCGTCGGCGGCGAACGGGGTCGTGTGGCGGGGGGAGCTGACCTTTGCCGTGCTGAACGCCTATCCGTACGCGAGCGGGCACCTCCTCGTCCTGCCGCGTCGCCATCTCTCCGAGATGGGTCAGCTCACCGGCGAGGAATCGGCGGCGCTCTGGCAGACGACGTGTGGGGCGATCAGCGCCATCAGCACCGCCTATGCCCCAGATGGCATCAACATGGGCGCGAACCTCGGGCACGCGGCCGGCGCGGGCATTCCGCGCCACCTCCACCTGCACGTGCTGCCGCGGTGGTCGGGCGACACGAACTTCATGACCACGGTGGGGGGCGTGCGGGTGTTGCCCGAGTCGCTCACCGCCGCGTGGGAGAAGCTGCATCCCGCCTGGCCCACCAGCTGACCGCCCACCAGCTGACCGCCCGATCACCTGCCGCCCGACTACCTGCCGCCCGATCGCCTGCTGTCGGGCTGGCCGCCGGTGGCCTCGGCGACGTGCCACGTCGCCTATTCCGTCGCCGCCTTCGCCAACCCGGCAACGAGATGCTCGGGGACCGGATCGTAGTGGTCGTGCTCGGCGCGGAAGCGCCCGCGCCCACCGGTGATCGCGCGCAGGTCGATCGCGTAGCGAGCGAGCTCGGCGGTCGGCACCATCGCCGTCACCTCCTGCTGGCCGTCGGACCCCGCCTCGGTGCCGATGATCCGCCCGCGGCGCGAGTTCAGGTCGCCGAGGACGTCGCCTTGGAGGTCGGCCGGCACGGTGACGGTCACCTTGGAGACAGGCTCCAAGAGGACCGGTCCTCCAGCCGCGATCGCCTCGCGGAACGCCAGGGCCGCGGCGGTCTTGAAGCTGAGCTCCGAGGAGTCCACGGGGTGGAACTTGCCGTCGTCGACGGTGACCGACACGTCGACGACGGGGTAGCCGTAGGCCCCACCCTTCGCCATGGCCTCGATCACGCCTTTCTCCACCGCGGGGATGTACTGACGGGGGATCGCGCCACCGACCACCGCGTCGTGGAACTCGAAGCCCTCGCCACGCCCGAGCGGCTCGATCCGCAGATGGCACACCCCGAACTGCCCGTGCCCGCCAGACTGCTTCTTGTGCTTGCCCTCCGCGTTGGCAGGCTTCGAGATGGTCTCGCGATAGGGGATGGCCACCTCCTCGCGCTGGACGGTCACTCCGAACTTTCGCGACAGGCGCTCGAGGGTCACGGCCAGGTGCACTTCCCCCGAGACGCCGAGCACGGTCTGGTGGGCCTCGTCGTTGCGGGTGACCGAAAGCCCCCGATCCTCCTCGCAGAGGCGCTGGAGGGCGGACATCAGCTTGTCCTCGTCCGCGCGCGAGGCGGGGACGACCGCCACGCTCAGGGCCGGAGGGTCGACGCCGGGGAAGGCGACCGTGACGGGCTTGTCCTTCGGGGCCAGGGTGTCGCCGGTGAGCGAGGTGGTGAGGCGGGGGATCGCCACGAAGTCGCCGGCGACCGCGGCATCGATCGGGGAGGTCTCGTGGCCCCGCAGGGTCGCGAGCACGTGCAGGCGCTCGTCGCTGTGCGTGCGTGGGTTCGTGAGCACCGTGTCGGGCGTGAGGGTGCCCGACAGCACCTTGCACAGCGAGAGCCTGCCCGAGTGCTGGTCCGAGAGGGTCTTCGCGACGACGAGGAGCGGGGGACCGGCCGGGTCGCAGGGCACCTCCGTCTCGACGCCGCCGGCAGAGACCCTGGCGGGCCGGCCGCGTGTGGGGGAGGGACAGAGCTCGACGAGGAGCCGGGCGAGGCGGTCGACGCCCACGCCGGTGGCGCCCGCGCAGCACAGGACAGGGAAGACCGTGCCTGCGGCCACGCCCGAGGCGAGGGTGGTCTCGAGCTCGTCACGGGTGATCGACTCGCCGTCGAGGTAGCGGGCCATGAGGTCGTCGTCGCCGACGACGATGCCCTCGACGAGCTGCTCGTGCACCGAGTGCTCGGTCAGCGCGAGGTCGTCAGGGATGGGGCCCTCGGTGCCGCGCAACGGGGGACCGCCGGCGGTGTCGTAGAGCGTGGCGCGGTCGTCGAGCAAGTCGATCACGCCACGGAACCCGGACTCCGAGCCGATTGGAAGCTCGACGGGCGCGATACCGGCGCCGAAGGCTGCACGGACCTCTGCGAGGGTGCGGTCGAAGTCGGCGCGCTCGCGGTCGAGCTTGTCGATCACCACCACGCGCGGGAGCCCGATCTCGGCCGCCATGCGCCAGGCGTCCTCGGTCTGTGCCTGTACGCCGTCGCTCGCGCTCACCACGACGACTGCGAGGTCCGCGAGGCACAGCGCGTCGCGCATGTCGGTCGCGAAGTCCGCGTAGCCGGGTGCGTCGAGGAGGTTGACCTTCACGCCGTCGAGCACGAACGGCGCGATGGCGAAGGAGACGGAGAGCTGACGCGAGGTCTCCTCCGGGTCGAAGTCGCACACCGTCGTGCCCTTCTCGACGGCGCCCTGACGTCCGAGCGCACCCGAGGCGAGCAGGAGCGCTTCGGCCAGAGTGGTCTTGCCCGCCGCGTGGTGCCCCACGAGGACCACGTTGCGGATGTCCGACGGCGCCAGCTGTGCCACGTCCGCGACCTCCTTCCGGGCTGGCCGGCAGCCCCCCGCCGGCGTGCGCCCGCCTCGATGTTAGACACTGGGGACAAGGGTGCCCGATGGCACGTGCACGGTGCAGTGCAGGCAGGGACCGCCGAGGCCGGGTGGTAGGATCCAACGAGTGTTCGACGGGCGTTGGCGACACGGCGTCGACCGGGTGACGAGCCCGGTCGGGCGTCAGCTCGTGCGGTGGAGGGTCACCGCGGACGTCGTCACCGGCTCTGGTCTCGTGTTCGCGCTGGCGACCGCCGTGGTCGTCGCCACCGGCCACCTGTTGATCGGCATCCCGCTGCTCGCCATCACCGGGTTCCACGATCTCTTCGACGGTCCCGTGGCCAAGGCAGCAGGCACGGCGTCGACGCGTGGGGCGCTCTTCGACTCGGTCTCCGACCGTGTGGCGGATGCGTTGCTCATGGGTGGTGTCGCGTGGTATCTCGTGTCGGTCCACGACGGCGAGCTCGCCGTCCTGCCCTTGGCGGTCCTCGGCGCCGCGTCGCTGGTGTCCTACATCCGGGCCAAGGCGGAGGCGGTTGGCTTGGCCACGCCCAACAGCGGGATCTTCGGAGGGCTGATGGAGCGGGCCGAGCGCATGATCCTGCTCGGCGTCGGGTTCCTCGAGCCTTGGCTGCTCGTGCCCGTGCTGTGGGCGTTGCTCTCTCTCACCCTGCTCACCGCAGGTGCGCGTTTCGCCGCGGCATGGCGCGCGGCCGAGGGCCCGCAGCGTGCGGTGCGCCCGGCTCGCGTCGCTGCTTCCACGCGTCCGATGCGGCGCTCCAGCGTGGCGGGCGCCGGCCGCCCCCGCTGGTGGCGCACCGACATCGGCGACGCCGAGCAGTCGATGCGAGCGCGCGGCGAGCTCACCGCCCGGTGGCGCGCGCGGCGCCAGGAGGCGCTCGAGACCCGTGCCGCACGGGCGAGAGCACGCCGCGAGCGCGTGGAGGCCGCACGGGCGGCTCATGGCGGTCACGGTGACTGGCGCCACCGCCGCGTGGACCGCGGCGACTGACCGACGACGCACCTGCCTCGTGGGAGACCGGTTGCGGCGCCACGCCGTCTTTCTTCTCTACCGGGGCGCCGGTGCGGCGCTCGGCGCCCTGCCCGAGCGTGTCGCCTCCGTTGTCGCCGCGTTCGTCGGCACCCTCCTCGCCCGTGTGCCGAACAAGGACCTCGCCGTACGGACGCGCCACATCGCCCGCGTGCTGCGCTCGACGTCGCCGGTGGTCGCGCCCGACCCCGACGTGGTGCGCCGGTGGGCCGTGCGGTCCTACCGCAGCTACGCGCGCTACTGGGTGGAGGGCGCCCGGGTGCCCAGGGTCGGGGAGAGCGAGCTTCGGCGCCGGCTCACGCTCGATTGGGGGTACGACCGCCTCACCGAGGCGCTCGAGTCGCGACGGGGTGTCGTCCTCGCGCTGCCGCACGTCGGGTCCTGGGAGTGGGGCGGTGCGTTCCTCGCGACGGCCGGCCATCCGATGACCACGGTCGCCGAGCGTGTGGAGCCCGAGGAGCTCTTCGAGTGGTTCCTCGAGCAGCGACGGGAGATCGGGCTCGATGTCCTCCCCCTCGACGACGGCGCGACGGGACGCACGCTGTTGAAGGTGCTGCGCGAAGGGGGTCTCGTCGGTCTCGTATGCGACCGGGACCTCGTGGGCAACGGCATCGATGTCGAGTTCTTCGGGGAGCGGACGACGCTTCCTGCCGGGCCTGCGACCCTGGCGCTGCGGACGGGATCGCTGCTGTTCCCTGCGGCCGTCTTCGCCGGTCCTGCCGAGCACCACTTCGCTGTCGTGACAGCGCCGCTCGACACGGCACGCTCGGGGACGTTGCGCACGGACGTCGCGCGCATCACCCAGGAGCTCGCGCACCGCTTCGAGTGGCTGATCCGTCGCGCTCCCGAGCAGTGGCACCTCTACCAGCCGAACTGGCCGAGCGACCGTGAGCGCTGATGCCCTGCGGATCGCGATGGTCTGCCCCTACGACCTTTCACGGCCGGGCGGTGTGCAGGGGCAAGGGCGTGGACTCGTCCGCGCGTTGCGCGCGCTGGGGCACGACGCGTGGTTGATCGCGCCCGACGATGCGCCACTCGGGTGGGCGGGCGAGGATCGCTATGTCGCAGGACGGTCTCTCGGCCTGCGGGCGAACGGATCGGTGGCGCCGCTGTGCGTGTCGGCGATGGGGGCACGCCGGGCGGTAGGTGTGGCCAGGGCGCGAGGCGCCCAGGTGGTCCACCTCCACGAGCCGTTCGCCCCGGTACTCGGTTACGGCTTCTGGGCAGCGCACCGATGGCCGACGGTCGCCACGTTCCACCGCTCGGGAAGCGACGCGCTCATGGCGATCGCATCCCCGCTCGCGCGTTGGGCACGCGGCCGGATCGACGTCTGCGTCGCGGTGTCCGAGGCCGCGCGTGACACGGCTGCGACGATGTGCGGCGGCACCTACGAGGTGCTGTTCAACGGGGTCGACCTGGGGCGGTACGCGGGGGTGGTTCCGACTCCGTCCGACGTCCCGGCGGTGCTCTTCCTCGGCCGCCACGAGTCTCGCAAGGGGCTCGAGGTGCTGCTCGACGCATTCGCGCAGGTGACGCGGCCCGCCGTGCTGTGGATCGCCGGCACCGGCGCGGACACCGCCCGGCTGCGCGCTCGCCATCCCGAGTCCGAGCGGGTGCGCTGGCTCGGCGTCGTGAGCGACGACGAGGCGGCGTCGAGGCTCCTGGGCGCCGCCGTGCTCTGCGCGCCCTCGCTCGGCGGGGAGTCCTTCGGCATGGTCCTCGTCGAGGCGATGGCCGCGGGGACTGCCGTCGTCGCCTCGGACATCTCCGGCTACCGGCAGGTGGCGGCGGGCCACGGGACCCTCGTGGCGCCCGGTGACCGCGGCGCGCTCGCCGTCGCGCTCGACCGCCTGCTCGCATCGCCTCCCGACGCGGGGACGCTGGAGCGGGCGAGGCAGCATGCGGCGCAGTGGTCGATGGACGGGCTCGCGGCGCGCTACGTCGACTTGTACCGGCGCGCGATGGCTCGACGCCCACCGGCTGCCCGTATCGCCCGTTTGTCGTGACATGCCGTGTAGTGCACGGGTGAGGGCCGCCGCGCTGGGTCGGGAAGGATCGGCGCGGCGGGCGAGGCAAGTGACGACCGGGAGTATCGTGGCTCGCCGATGAGCGACACGCCGGGGGATGGTCCACGACAGCACGCCCGCCGGCGCGCCCAGAGGCGCAGGCGGGCCGCCGCGCCGCCCTCCGCGCCGGTGCGCGAGGGCGCGACGGGGACGACAGGGGGGGCAGGCACCAGGACCGGCGATAGCGGCGGCGGAGGGCGCCAGGGTGGCGGTAGCGCCGGGTCGCGTACAGGTCCCGGCACGGGCAGCGCTGCCCGAAGCGG
>JAJZJC010000113.1 GCA_021810205.1 Actinomycetes bacterium | reverse complement strand
CGGCACGCCGGCCGCTCGCCGGGTGACGGGGGGGCGGACGGGCTCGCCCGGGCGCACGGCGACGCCGCGACGCGCGCCCCAGGGAGCCGACCGTTTCACCGGTTCGGACCGCTTCGGCGGGGCGGCGGCCGACCCGGTGCACACCTACCTGAAGGAGATCGGGCGGGTCAAGCTGCTCGACGCCGCCCTCGAGGTCGAGCTGGCAGAGCGCATCGTGGCCGGCACGGAAGCAGCGGTGCGCCTGGCCGAGGCCGAGGAGAGCGGCGTGGTCCGCCCGGAGCGGGACGAGGTCCACGACCGGATGCTCGTCCGCCGGGGGCAGGCGGCCAAGGAGGCCCTCATCGAGGCGAACCTCCGCCTGGTCGTCTCCATCGCCAAGCGCTATCGGAACCGCGGGCTCGCCTTCCTCGACCTCATCCAAGAGGGCAACCTCGGGCTCATGCGCGCCGTCGAGAAGTTCGACCACACCAAGGGGTTCAAGTTCTCGACGTACGCCACCTGGTGGATCCGCCAGGCGATCACCCGGGCCATCGCCGATCAGGCCCGCACCATCCGGATCCCCGTCCACATGGTCGAGACCATCAACAAGGTGGTGTGGGCGCAGCGCCAGCTCCTCCAGGAGCTCGGGCGGGAGCCGACGGCGGAGGAAGTGGCCCGCCGGGTGGACTTCACCATCGAGCGCGTCCGCGAGATCCAGCGCATCAACCAGGACACCGTCTCGCTCGAGCAGCCGATGGGCGACGAGGACGACTTCAGCCTGTCGGACCTCATCGAGGACCGCGGTGCGGTCGTGCCCGACGACGCGGCGGCCCGGATCATGCTCGACCAGGCCGTCCGCGAGGCGCTCGCCCACCTGTCGCCGCGCGAGCAGGACGTCGTCCGGCTCCGCTTCGGCCTCGACGACGGAAAGATCCGCACCCTCGAGGAGGTGGGCAAGGCGTTCGGCGTGACCCGCGAGCGCATCCGCCAGATCGAGGCGAAGACCCTGGCCAAGCTCCGCCGGCCCGACTCGGCCCAGCTGCTGCGCGACTACCTCGACGAGGCCTGAGCGCCGGGGCGACCCGCCTTGGGGGTGGGCGCGGGTCGGCCTCTTGGCTCCTGCCGTCGACTAAGGTCGCATCCCGTGCTGCCCGACGCCGACGGGCGCGCTCGCACCGGTCCGGGGTAGCTCAATCGGCAGAGCAAGCGGCTGTTAACCGCTAGGTTGAGAGTTCGAGTCTCTCCCCCGGAGCTCCTTGGCGGCCGCCCTGTGACGGCGCCCACGCCCGGCGCTCGGCCGGGCGCCGCGACTGCTCCCGGCTCGACGGCCCCCGGGCGCCCGGGCGCCCTGCTCGGCTACGACGCAACCGCCACCGCCACCGTCACCGCCACCGGTGGGCTCGTCGCCCGGTGGCCGGCGGCGTCGGTCGCCGTGGCGGTGAGCTGGTAGGCGCCAGCGGGGACCGACGCCAGGTGTTGACGGCGTGACTGGTTGAGCATCAGGGGACGCGTTCCGGCGGCGCTGTTTGCGCGGGCGGTTGGGATGGCGACGGCCGGGTGCCAGCGGTGAGGATGTCCCGTCCCTGAACGCGAGGGACCCCTCCCGCTGAAGTTGGCAGCTCTGCCGGGAGGGGTCCAAGGCGGTGTTTCCACCTGTGACCATCGTATGGCCATGTTCGATGTCCGTCGACGCCTATGCCGTGGCGGGCCGTGACGTCGAGGTTCCCCGGCCGAAGTGTCCGTCATGTTCAGCACCGATGGCGTGGTGGTCGGGCTATCGCCGCCACGTCCGGCACGGCGGGTCGTGCCATCGGATCTTCGTCCGCCGGGTGCGTTGCGGACCGTGCCAGCAGACCCATGCGCTGCTGCCTTCGTTCGTGCTCTTCGGCCGGCTGGACGTGGTCGAGTCGGTCGGGACGGTGATCGCCGACGTGGCCGCTGGTCGGTCGGGAGTCCGTCCGGCGGCTGAGCGTCTGGGGGTTCCGCACACCACGGCCCGGGGTTGGTGTCGGCGTTTCAAGGCAGGGGCGGCCCGCTGGGCGGCGGCGTTCGCCGCGTTGGCCGTCGAGTTGGGCGGGCCGGCGCTCAGTTGGCCGGTCGAGGTTGGCGCGGGGGCCCTGGCCGCAATGGCAGCGGCATGGCGGGCGGCGTTGGGTGCTCCCGGCTGGTCAACGCTGGGGCCCTGGCGGTTCGTCTCCGCGGTGTGCGGCGGGAGGCTGATCGCCACCAACACGGATTCACCCTGGTTGATCGTCGGCAGCCGTCGTTTCATGCCTCCGGTCCCCTGAACGTCAGGAGACCGAAGGAGGAACGACCGATGGACAACGACATGGCCGGGCGGATCGCCCTGCACCGCTGGGCGGTGATCGCCGAGGCCACCTCTGACCGGCTGGGCTCGGCCGAGCGTGGGATGGTGGTGCGCCAGATCGCCGGGCGGGTGCATGACCATCCTGATGGCAGCAGCCGCCGCTACAGCCGGGGCACGATCGACCGGTGGATCAGGGCGTGGCGCACGACGGGCCTTGAGGGACTGCGGCCATCGGAGCGTTCCGATGCCGGCACGGTCAGGGCCCACCCGGAACTAGCCGAAGAAGCCGCCGCCCTCCGTCTGGAGCTGCCCTCACGCTCCGCTGCGCAGATCGCCTCGATCATCTTCCACCGCCACGGCGTCAGGGTCTCGGAACGGACGGTGCGGGACCAGCTGCGCCGCCGGGGCCTGCATCGTCAGGCGCTGGAGGCGGAGCCGAAGGTGTTCGGCCGTTACGAGGCGGCCCGTGCGAATGAGCGGTGGATCAGCGACGTGCTGGTCGGTCCGTGGGTGCCCCATCCCAAGGTCGACCGGTCGGTGCGGGCCAAGCTGTTCCTGGTCGTCGACGACCACTCCCGGCTGTTGGTCGACGGGGTGTTCTACGCCCACGAGAACGCCCGGTCCTGCCAGGAGATGCTGCGCCGGGCCATCGTCCGGCGCGGTCTGCCAGAAGTGCTGTATTGCGACAACGGCGCCCCGTTCAAGAACGCCTGGCTGGCCCGGACCTGCGCCGTGCTCGGCATCCGCCTGGTCCACTCCCAGCCCTACTCGCCCGAAGGCCGGGGGAAGCAGGAACGGCTCAACCGCTACATCCGCGAGGCGTTCCTCGCCGAGGCCACCCACACCGGCATCGAGAGCCTCGAGGCGCTGAACGATCTCTTCGTCGCGTGGGCCGAGCAGGTGGCCAACCGGCGTGTCCACGCCGAGACCCACCAGGCCCCCATCGAGCGCTTCGAAGCCGGCGGTCCACACCGCGCGGTCGACCCCGAACGGCTCCACGAGGCGTTCCGCTGGTCGGTCACCCGAAAAGTCACCCGCACCGCGACGGTCCCGTTGGAAGGAAACCAGTACGCGGTCGACCCGTCCCTGTGCGGACGGCGCGTCGAGCTGCGATACGACCCCGAAGACCTCGGCCGTCTCGACGTGTTCTACGAGGGCAAGCCGGCCGGGGTGGCTACCCCGTTCGTGATCGGACGCCACACGCATCGGGCCGTGCCCCAAGCCGCCCGGCCGGCTCCCACCCCGACCGGGATCGACTACTTGAACCTGGTGGCCGCCGCCCACGAAGAAGCGGCCGGCACCGGGGTGAAGATCGACTTCACCCAACTGGCCAGCTTCGAGCCCGACGACCACGAGGAGGCGCAATGAGCCGGCCACCTGCCCCCTGGGCACAGCAGTTCGGGTTCAAACGCACCCCCTTCGGCAAGTCCATCGCGGCCAAGGACCTCTACGCCCGCCCTGCGCATGCCGAAGCCATCGCCCGCATCAACTTCTGCGTCGTGGAGAACGCCCTCGGCGTGATCACGGGTGACGTGGGAGCCGGCAAGACCGTCTCGGTCCGCGCCGCCGTCTCTGGCCTGGACCCGACCCGCCATCAGATCATCTACGTCTCCAACCCCGCCTTCGGCACCAGAGGCCTCTACGTCACCATCGTCAGGGCCCTCGGCGACACCCCCCGCTACCAGCGGGCCGAGCTGATGGTCCAAGCCGCCGACCTGCTTGCCGCCGAGGTCGCCGAACGCCACCGCCGGGTCATCCTCATCGTCGACGAAGCACACCTCCTCGAGCCCGCCCAGCTCGAAGAGCTCCGCCTGTTGACCAACGCCGAGATGGACTCCGACTCCGCCTTCGCCGGCATCCTGGTCGGCCAGCCCACCCTCAACCGTCAGCTGCGCATGGGCACCTTCGCCGCCTTGGACCAGCGCATCGCCACCCGCTTCACCATCAAGGCCATGGACCTGGCCGAGTCCGCCAGCTACCTACGCCACCACCTCGGACTGGCCGGAAGAGACGAACCGCTCTTCGCCGACGACGCCATCGCCCGTCTCCACCGAGTCTCGAACGGACTGCCCCGCCAACTCAACAACGCCGCCACCGCCGCCCTCATCGCTGCTGCCGCGGACAACAAGGACCTCGTCGACGACGCCTGCGCCAAACGGGCGGTCGCCGAGCTCACCCGGGACTGACAGTGCCGGCCACCCCCATCCGGGCACCCCCAACGTCACCAGACTGCCGGGCCGTGCACAGCCAGCCCCGCCGGATCACGTGCAGACAGCGCTGCCGCCAACACCAGGTCGGCACGGCCGATCCAGCCGTAGACGGTGAGGGTGCCCGTCGCCACGGGGTGGTCGGCGAGCGTCCCGCCGGTCAGCGCGAAGGTGACCGCGGTCACGTCGCTTCGCCCTGCCGCCGAGGCGTCGACGATCCCGCCCGGGTCGAGCACCGAGCCGGTCGCCGGTACGAGGACGGCAGCGGCGAGCGGCAGGTTGTCGACGTGGACGGTCACCGGGGCGCTGGTGCGGGTGAGCTCGAAGGGCCCGGCCGCAATGCAGGTGACCGTGTAGGTGCCGTTGGGCACGTCCGTCGTGTCCCACGCCCCGAGCACGCCGACGATGGTGGGCGTCCCGCCGCTCACGACCTTGTCGGACACCCCGTTGCCCGACACCTCGTAGACGACCGAAGTCGCCGACGCCCCGGCGCCGGCGGTCGAGGCGTCGAGCCACACGCTGCCGTGCAAGGTCGCCCCGGCAGCGGGCAGGCCGACCGCCGGGGTCGGCGGAGCCTCGCCGACGACCACGCCGCCGCCCGTCCCCGTGCCGGCGGCGAGGCACCCCGCCGTCGTCGGGCACGAGACGGCGTCGAGCGACGTGACCGGTGCAGCCGGCAGGGCCTGCCAGGTGTCACCCCCGTCGGAGGTGGTGAAGGCGTCCGGGCCGCTCACCGCCGTGCAGTCGAGCGCCGAGCCGCACGACAGGGCGGGTGACGAGGACAAGGTGCCGGGCAGGGTCACCTGGCTCCACGTGCCCCCGCCGTCGTGGGTGACGACAGCCTGGTCCGCCGAGCCCGGGAGCACCGCTAGGAGACTCCTGAAGTAGAGGTGGTCCGTCAGCCAGTCGAGCCGCCGGATGACGTGGAGCGCGCTCGCAGGGGTCATCGGGAGCTGCCCTGGGTGCCGATCCGGTCCTCGCGCTCCCCGCTACCCGTGTCTCCCCGGTGTCGTTCGGGGGTTCTCGGGCGTTCGGGGGTCACGGGGGGGTGAGGAGGGGTGCGGCGGCGGGTCGATCGTCCTCACGGTGGGGCGGTGGTCCACGTTCCGCCGAAGAAGTTGACGCCGAGGGTGGCGAGGCGGGACCAGTTGATGGCCGCGGCGCGGGTGTCGGCGTCCGTGGCGATGCGGGCCTGACCCCGGACCCGGGCTCTTCGTCCTCCCCACGATCGGCGCACGAAGTGGGCGATCTTGCGCTCCACCTTGGGCCGGGTGCCGGTATAGGCCTGTTGCCATTCGGGGTCGCGCTGTTGGGCCTTGTGGGCCTGGAGGAGCTCCTCACGGGCGTGGATCGTGACGGTGCGCCCCGACGACGAGGTGGTGCACGAGGTCCGCAACGGGCAGCCGGTGCACTGCGAAGCGAAGTCAGCGAGCCCCGAGCCGTCCTTGGCGGTGCGGATGGCAGCGGTGTTGCCGGCGGGACAGGTGACCGCTCCGGCCTCGAGGTCGACGCTGAAGTCGTCCTTGCCGAACCTCCCTTCTCGCCCGGTGGCGGGGGCGACCTTCGCCTTCACGTCCTCGTAGCCGGCGTCTTCGAGCCGGGAGAGGGTCTCTGCGGTCCCATAGGCGCAGTCGCCCATCACGGTCGGCTTCACCTCGTCGGCGGCGTGCTCGTTGAGCAGGTCCTCGACAGGGGTCGCATCGTGGGTGTTGGCGGGGGTGACGATCACCTCGCAGACCAGCTCGGCGTCGGGGTCGACCGACAGGTGCGCCTTGTAGCCGTCGAAGCGGCGGTTGTGGGACTTGTGACCGTGTCGGGCCTCGACATCGACCGTCGAGATGATCCGGTCCTTCGCGACGCGCCGGGCGATCCGGAAGATCCCGTCGTCACCTTGCTCTACGTCCTGGCCCGCCACGATCGCCACGAGCTGTGCGGCGTCGGCGACGGCGCCGCCGTCGAGCTCCTCTCCGTCAAGGGCACCGAGGACGGCGAGGCAGTCCCGGACGAGCGCATCGACGAGCTTCTCGCGGGCCGCCTCGTCGTCCCAGTCACAGCTCGGCTTGCCCGGCCCGGCGTAGTCGTCGTCGCGCGTGAGCACCGAGCGGACTTTCGCCGCCAGCTCGGGCGCGCGCTGATCGAGGGCACGGAGGAGCTTTCGGATCGCCGAGCGCAGCTGGGTGATCGTGTCCTGGGTAGCCACCGCGTCGTAGATCGGCGTCGAGTCGAGCACCCGCACCCGGTTTCCGAGCACGCCCGCCTCGGCTGCTGCCGCTTTGGTGTCCTCGAAGAGCCGGCGAGGACGCGCCGAGCCCCGCAGGCGGTTGCGCAGGCCGACGAGGGTCGTCGGATGGAACGACTCGGCACCGACATCCACCCCAGCGGCTGCCTGCCAGGCAAGATCGCGCTCCAAGCGGTCGCAGGCCTCCTGGTCGGAGAGGCCCTCGTGGGACTGAAGGAGCATCACCGTCGCGAGCACCCTGGCGGGGATCGTCGGGCGCCCGAGCTTGGAGGACTTGTACAGATCGGCGAAGTAGTCGTCGGCGAACATCGCTGCGCCGTGCTCGGCCAACAGCAGGTAGATCCCCCGCAGCCGGTCACCGAGCAGGCTCCGAGGATCCTCGAAGCGGGGCTGGACCTTGGAACGACCGAGCGCCATGGCCAATTCTCGCCCACCCGCCCGCAGATCGCGAATCGAGCAGCGACTAAATCAGGCATCTCCTAGGCGCCCTCGGCGCCGGTCTG
>JAJZJC010000030.1 GCA_021810205.1 Actinomycetes bacterium | reverse complement strand
TACAGCTCTCCCGGATCTACCACGAGTGCGACCTCCTCGTGGCCGAGGCGTTGAGCGACGATGTGCTGGCGGGTGCCGAGCCCTCGGTGCTCGCTGGCGTCCTCTCGTCGCTCGTCTTCGAGCGCCGGCGCGCCCGGCGGCCGGCAAGTGCCCAGGGCCGCCGACGAGCGGGGACGCGTGCCGGTGCCGACGACGGCCGGCGCGGCCGCACGCGCAGCGTCAGGGACCGGCGCAGCGCGGGGGACCGGCTGGGCGAACGGCGCCGCATGGAGCTCGCCGAGCGGCTGGCCGCGCTCGACCGTGCTGCCGAGCGCATCCGTGCGCTCGAGGAGGTGCACCTCGTCCCCCGCACCCGCCAACCCGAGCACGGACTCGCCGGTGCGGTGACCTCGTGGGCGCGCGGCGCCTCGTTCGGGACGGTGCTCGAGGTCGCAGCGAGCGACATCGGCGAGCTCGCGCCCGGTGACTTCGTGCGTACGCTCAAGCAGCTCGTCGACCTGGTCGGGCAGGTCGCCACGGTAGCGCCAGACCCCGCCACGGCCGCCGCTGCCGACGCGGCGATGCACCTCCTGCGCCGTGACGTGGTGGCTGCAGGCGGCGCGCCCGACATCATCGAGTGAGCGCCCAGGGCACGCGCCGACGGTCCGCCACCGGCACCGGGGCGGCCTCTAAGGTTGGCCGGGCCATGGCCCCCTACACCCCCGAGGAGTTCACGGCCGACGAGGAAGCCATCCTCCGGCGCTACGTCACGAACCTCGACCTCCCGGTCTTCGCCCTGGTGAACCTGCCCGAGGTGGTGAAGGGCGCGCTCTTCGCCAGGTACTCACGCTCACCCAAGAGCCTGCGGCGCCTCTTCCTCGACGAGTTCGTGGGCGAGCTGGACGTCGCCGGGGACTCGACGATCGACGCGACCGTCGGGCTCGCGCGGGCGGAACGCCTCTACGAGCGGGTCTTCTTCGAGTTCGGCGACGACTCGGTGGCCCAGCTCGGTGGCGTCCACCTCGCGTGCGAGCAGGCCTCGAACATCTTGACCAAGGTCCTCGAACGTGGCCGACTCATGTCGTACCTCGAGCAGTCGACGCGCTACATCGGCTACGACCAGCGCCTCCCGAGCGGGCACTATCGCTATCACCGCCCACCTGAGGTGCTCGAGTCGGCCCTGGGCGCGCGTTACGTCGGCGACATGGACCGCATGTTCGACACATACGCTGCGCTGCTCCAGCGCCTGGTCGCCTGGCTCGGCACGCGCTACCCGCGCCAGCCAGCGGACTCGGACTTCGTGCACCGTCAGGCGATCCGGGCCAAGGCGCTGGACGCGGTGCGCGGGCTCCTGCCCGCCGCCTCGCTGTCCAACGTCGGCATGTACGGTGACGGTCAGGCCTATGAGGCCCTGCTGCTGCGCATGGCGGCGCACCCGCTTCCAGAAGTTCGCCACTACGGCGCCATGATGCTCACCGAGCTGCGCAAGGTGATCCCGTCGTTCCTCCAGCGTGTCGATCTGCCCGAGCGTGGCGGGGAGTGGACGGGGTACCTCGCGGCCACCCGCGACGGCACGGCAGCAGTGGTCGAGCGCCTGTGGGGTGACACCGGCGGGAGCGCGCTGGTGGGGGAGGGGGGGGTTCCGCCGCAGGCACCCGAAGTCAGCCTCGTCGACTTCGACCCCGAAGGCGAGGACAAGGTGCTCGCCGCAGCGTGCTTCTCGTTCCTCGACGTCTCCGAGCGCGACGCGCTCGCGCGGGTACGAGCACTGCCAGCCGCCGACCGCTCGGCACTGCTCGCCGCCTACGTCGGTGACCGAAAGAACCGCCGCCACCGTCCCGGTCGCGCGTTCGAACGCACCGAGTACCGCTTCGAGCTCGTCACCGACTACGGCGCGTTCCGAGACCTTCAACGCCACCGGATGCTCACGATCGACTGGCAGCCGCTGTCGACGTCCCTCGGCTACGAGGTCCCCGAGCTCGTGGTGGAGGCTGGAGAGGCAGACGCCTTCCATCGCGCGATGGCGCGCTCGGCCGGGTTGCACGACGCGCTCTCGTCGAGCTTCCCTGCACAAGCGCCATACGCGGTCGCGCTCGCGTTCAAGGTGCGCTACGCGATGCAGATGAACGCGCGCGAGGCGATGCACGTGGTCGAACTTCGTTCAGGTGCGCAGGGCCATCCGGTCTATCGACGGGTCGCGCAAGCCATGCACCGCCTCATCGACGAGGTGGCGGGCCACCATGCGATCGCAGCGTCGATGGTGCACGTCGATCACTCCCCGGTCGAGCTCGAACGACTCGACGCGGAGCGACGAGCCGAGTCGCGTCGGACCCAGGCCCAGGTCGCCGGCGAGCAGGGCTGACGTCGTCGTCGACCCTGTCGTCTCGCCACCTCCGGCGGGCACGACGCGCGTTGGCCGCCCAGGGTGGTCACGTCACCTCTTGAGCGCGTGCCCCGGCGTGACTAGGGTGCTCCCAGTCCCAGACGCCCCGACAAAGCGGCCCCGGCGAGGGCCCGGCGCCGCGGCGGGGGGGATGCTGTGAGAGGCGGCGCGAGGCCCTGGGAGTCGAGTAGAGAACGTCTCGTCGGGAAGGATCGTCTTGTCGACGAGACGGCCCCAAAGGCTCCCGGGCCCGACCGCCTGCGGTGGTTCCTAAGAACCTGCGCCGCACCGCCGTGACGTGGCTTGACCCGCCAAGTCCACCGTCTATGCTCCCGCGGCACATTCGCAGCGAAAGGCGGCCATGCCCGACGACCTGGACGACGTCACGATCCCCGGCGACCTCGACGACCTCGACAACGACCTCGACGACGAGCTCGAGATCGACGACGCGGACACTGACGACCTCGGAGACGACGACCTCGACGACGACGACCTCGATTCGCTCGGGGACGACGAACTCGACGACGACGATGACGACGACGACGTCGGCGCGGGCCCTGCGACGGACACCGTGGAGCGGGCCGGTACCGAAGAGACCGAGGAGGAGGACGAGGAGGACGAGGACGAGGAGGACGTGGAGGCGAGCCTCGACGTCATCTTGAAGGAACGGCTCGTCGTCATCGACGACGAGCCGGACGACGACGAGACCACCGACGTCGAGGACCGCGGCGAGGGAGGGGAACGGGTGCTGCCGAAACAGCCCGACGAGTTCGTGTGCCGGTCCTGTTTCCTCGTGAAGCACCCGAGCCAGCTGGCCGACAAGAAGCTGATGCTCTGCCGTGACTGCGTCTGAGCCTCCCGTCCGACCATCGGGGGGCGACCGCTCGCTCGCAGACTGGGCGCTCGACCTCTTCGTCTACCTCCCAGCCGGAGTGGTGGCCACCGCGCTCGACGACATGGACGAGATGACCGAGAAGGGAAGGACCCGGGTCGACCAGCAGCTGCGCAACGCACACGTGATCGGCCGCTTCGCCGTCGACTTCGGGCTCCGCCGCTTGAGGCGGGACGCCGAGGCATTCTTCGCCTCGGCCGCGCCCCGACCGAGCGCGCCCCGACCGAGCGCGCCCCGACCGAGCGCGCCCCGACCGGTCCCGCCGCGCGGTGAGACCTCGACGGAGACGTCGCCGACGGCACCTGCTCGTGGCTCCCGTGCTCGGTCACGGCCCCCGTCACCACCGATGCAGCGGACGACCGCTCCCCGTGCACCGGGGCGCGACCCAGAAGTCGACCGCGCCATTCCCGACTACGACGCGCTCTCCGCTTCCCAGGTCGTCCGCCGTCTCGACGGGCTCGATGCGCGCGAGCTGCATGCGATCGTCCGCCACGAGCGCGCCACCCGAGCGCGCAGGACCATCCTGCACCGCGCCGAACAGCTCCTCGACACACCACCCCCCGGCGCCCCGCCGGCACCCTGACACCCCGTGGAAGGGGCTCGACCGTTCCGCGACGCCGACCGACCGCAGTGCGTCGCACTGCTGCGCCAGGCATTCGACGCGGCACGAGCGCTGCGCGGGGGACCGGCGGCGCTGGCGGCGCTGGCCGGCGAGCCCGGCCGCTCAGGACCTCACGAACCCGATGCAGGTGCCTTGGTGGCATCGTGGAGGAGCGACACGATCCATCACGTCCTCGTCGGGACCGTCGACGACGAGGTCGTCGGCGTTGCTGCCGGCCACTACGTGCGGGGTGGGAACGCCAAGATCGGTGTCGTCGACGTCGTCTACGTCGAGCCCGACGCACGCGGCGTGGGCGTGGGCACTGCCATGGCCCAGTCGCTCCTCGATTGGTTTGCCGCCGAGGGATGCCACGGCGTCGATGCGCCCGCGCTGCCGGGTGACCGGGAGAGCAAGCAGCTCTTCGAGTCGTTCGGGCTCAGCGCCCGCTTGCTGGTCCTCCACCGCGCACTGCCATGACACGGCCGGCGCCTGGCACCGGGCGCCGTGGCGGCGGGGGAGGGGGGATGCGGATGCCGAGCAGCTTGGCGAGCTCGGGCACCGACCCGGCGGCGCGTAGTGCCGCGTCCTTGGCGTGACGATCGTCGGGAATGCCCGCCGGTTTGACGTTGCGCCGTACCGGTGACGCCACGACAGCCTCGAGCAGCGCCATCCACTGCGCAGGGGGCGACTCCGCCGACATCGCGGCACCGGCGGCGTCCGAAAGCCGCACCGCAAGCTCGGCAGGCAGCCGCGTCGCAGGCTCGGGCGGGCGGGCGGCCACCCGCATCGCATCGAGCACTCGTCCGGCGTCGAGCGCGGCGTTCATGCGCGTCACCCACTCGTCCCGCAACGCCTGCAAGCGCTGCTCGAGCAGCTCGTGGAGCGACCGCGCCATGGCACGCGCCTCGTCGTCGAGGGTCACCGTGCGTGAGGACGTGACCACGGCGCGCAGCTCGCGCAGCCGCAGCTCCTTTCCCGCCGCCTGCGCCGAGGTTGCCCGGTCCTTCCAGGTGGCAAGGTTCACCCGTGCCAGCAGCTGCTCAGCGATCGAGAGCACCGTGTCGCTGTTCGCCTGTGTCGCAGGGCCGCCCGGCTGTTTGGCGGCCTGTTCCGCCAGCGCCTGGCGCACCGCAGGAATGCCGCCACGAAGAAGCTGCTCGGCAATGGGCAGCTCTTGTGGTCCGAGCGTGGCGAGCATCGCGTTGCGGTGGGTGGCGACGACTGCAGGTCGACGTTCTCGCCTGAGCGGGCCAGCTCCGGCACGTCCCTCGTCGCGGCGCGCGGGCTGCTCCCGGCGCGCGCCGCGCGGTGGCGTCGCACCGTCGGTCTGTGCCGCCTCGCCGCCGCGACGCACCTCCCTGCGGCGCTCGGGGCGGGCCCGCCCCGCAGTCATCTCGCCCTCCTGGCCCCGGCGGGCGCCTGGCCTGCGGTTGCCGACGTCTCGACCCGGGCCACCCCGGCGCGCGTCACGGCCACCGGCGCGCTCTGTGTCTCGGCGGCGTCGTGGCCCTCCCGCGTAGCTCACCACCACATCGGGCCCTCGACGAGGGGCTCCGAGCACCTCGATGCGATTGACGGGCTGATCTGTGTGCTTCTCCTGGCGTGGCAGCACCGAGACCACCTCGAAACCCTCGAGGCCCGACTCCAGCTCCGCGCGCACGATGTCGCCCACGGACGCGCCCCCCGGCACCATCTCTGCAGCGACGGTGCCCCGCGGCTGCTTCGCTCCCGCGGCGCGCCAGGTGTACGCGCCGTCCGAGGTACGGCTGGTGAGCTCTATGTCGATACGGCGAGACATGCGGCGGTCACGCTATCGCTTCACGGAGAGCACCGGGTTCACGGGCGCGGATCGCACGTACACGCCCGATGCAACAACGCCCTCGCCAGCCCCATCCAGACGGGGTGCTCAACCACCGTGCGGGCCGGCGTAGCGCGCGCGCGACGCCCGCAGCTCCTCGAGAGCACCCTCGAGACCCTCGAACCCCTTGGTCTGCGTGCGCTTGCCCGGCTCGAGTGCCTTGTAGACGCTGAAAAAGTGCTCGATCTCGTCGAGAAGCTGCACCGGCAGGTCCGACACATCCTTGGTGCCCTCACGCATCGGGTCGTGTTCCAGCACCGTGATCAACTTGGCGTCCGGTCCCGCCTCGTCCTGCATCCGGAAGAGCCCGATCACCCGAGCACGGACCACGCAGCCAGGGAAGGTCGGGTCGTCGAGGATGACGAGCGCGTCGAGCGGGTCACCGTCGAGCGCGAGGGTGTCGGGCACGAACCCGTAGTCCGCCGGATAGGCGGTCGCCGTGGTGAGCCGACGGTCCAGCCGGATCACGTGACGCTCGTGGTCGTACTCGTACTTGTTCCGGCTCCCTGCCGGGATCTCCACGACGACGTCGATCACCGTCTCGGTCTCGTTCACAGGCATCTCTCGTGGTCGTCGGGCGTCGGCACACCGACATCTTTCCCTGTCCTGCACGGCAGTGCACCTCGGCCTCGAGACGCGGCGCGATCGCGCCGGGCGCCGCGCCAGGCCAGCACCCTCAGCTGACGCCCTGGAGATCGACGACGAACACGAGGGTCTCGTTCGCCTTGATCGGCCCCTGCGCCGAGTTGCCGTAACCGAGCTTGGGCGGGATCACGATCTCACGTCGTCCCCCGACCCGCATGCCGGTGATGCCCTGTGAGAACCCTGGAATGACCTGGTCGAGCGAGAAGCTCGTCGACTGCCCGTGCTGCCAGGTGGTCGCTGTGAAGTCCTTGCCGTTCGTGTAGTCGGCCCCCACGTACTTGACCTTCACGGTGCTCGTGCGCGTCGCGGTCGCCCCGGTCCCGACCACCAGGTTCTTCACGAGCAGCTTCGACGGCGGCTTGTGCTTGTCGGCGTGCACGATCGGTTCCGCCGACAGGTCCTTGGCGTGCCCGATCGCCGGCAGGGCACCTCGGCGATCGTTGCGGCTGGTCTTCCTGCCGTGGTGCTTCGTGCCGCGCGCCTTGGGGGGCGCCGTGCGCGGCGCCTTGCGCGACTTTCCCCCGTGCGACGTGGCCGACCTGGTCTTGTGAGCTGCGATCAGCACGCCACCACCAGGGGAGCGGTGGTGCACCACGGCCGCGCCGGCTGCTCCTCCCTCCACGCCAACTACACCGGCGGCGCCGACGGACAGCGCCCCGGCGACAGCGAGGGCACCACGGAACCAGTTCGCTTCGCGTCCAGACATGGCTGCCGACGTTATCGGTCCCGCCCGGGCACAGGGCCGCGGCAGCGGTGGCGGATCGGAGGGCCACGCCGCTATCTACAGACCGCCCATAATGTACATTATGTCAACTCCATCCGGACGCGACCAGAAGGCGGCCGGACGGTGCACGCACCGGCACGCGACGCAGCCTCGCCGTCGGCGCACGCCGGCGTGCCACCACGCGCCCGGGCACCGCGTCCACGAGGTGGCGCAAGATGTGGGCATGCCGCAGGGCGCCCCTGTCGTTGAGCCGACCGCGCCGACCGGCGGGCACGCCGACGGGACGACTGCCGTCTGTGGCATCGCGCCGGCGATTGCGCCCGCACGAGCGCTACGCCGGGCCCGGCATGTCGGTCTCCACCTCGCGGTGATCGCCTGCTATGCCCTGCCGGCCGTCGCGTTGTGGTGGCACGCCTGGGACGGCCACCTCACGTCCACCCTCACCTGCGCCTGCGGCGACGCTGGCCAGACCGTGTGGTTCGTCGCCTGGCCCGCCTATGCCATCGCCCACGGGATCGACCCGTTCTTCTCATCGCTCGTGCAATCACCGAGGGGGATCAGCCTCCTTTCCAACGCGAGCTCGATCCCTGTCGGCATCGCCCTCGCGCCGCTCACCTGGTCACTTGGTCCGATCGCGGCGACCAACGTCGCCCTCACCCTCTCCCCCGCCCTCAGCGCGTGGGCGTGCTGGTTCGCCTGCCGGCGTCTCGTAGCCTGGCCCTGGGCGTCGTTCGTCGGCGGTTTGCTCTTCGGCTATTGCCCTTTCGTCGTGACGAACCTCGCGCTCGGGCACCTCGGCTTGTGCCTGCTCGTCTGCCCGCCGTTGCTCGTCGTGGCCGGGCGCGAGGTGCTCTTCGGCGCGCCGGATCGCCGCACGCGCTGGGGGCTTGCGCTCGGCGCGCTCGGCGCGCTCCAGTTCTTCGTGTCGAGCGAGATCCTCGCCATCGTGATGGTCGTCGGGGTACCGACGGGGGCCGTCGCCGCGCTCGTCGGTGCGCGCGCCCGACGGCTCGCACCCCTCCCCGAGCTCGCGCGAGCGGGCGCGGCGGCAGGCGCGCTCGTGGCGCTGACGCTCGCATGGCCAGTGTGGGAGTTCCTCGCCGGTCCCGGGCACCTGCACGGACCGCTGTGGGCGAGCGCTGCCGTCGCCGGGAACCCCCTCGACGCGCTGTGGCGTCCTGGCGCCTACGGGGCACGTGGGACGACCCTCGTACGCCTCGGCGGCTACCTCGGGCACCAGGGCCCGCCGCCGTCCTACCTCGGTCCTGTGGTCCTCTGCGCAGCAGCGGCGTCTCTCCTCGTGTCCTGGCGGCGGCGCGGCGCGTGGATCTTGGCCGGCGCGGGGCTGTTCGCGGCATGGTGCTCGCTCGGCGTGCTCCTCTCCGTCGCTCCCGGCCGGGTGAGCGCACTGTGGGTACCCTGGCGGCTCTTCAGTGGGCTGCCGCTGCTCGACGACGTGATCCCCCAGCGTTTCAGCGCCGTGGTGGACCTGTGCGTAGCGCTCGTGATCGGCATCGGCATCGACCGCGTCCGACCGCTCCTCGCCGGCTCGCTGGCGAGGCGCACCGCGGGCAAGGCCGGCACCGGGCGCCTTGCCGCCTTGCACCCGGCTGGCGCTCTCCTGGCACTGGGGGGGCTCGTGGTCGCCGCGGCGCCGTGGTGGACGTACCAAGTGCCCCTCGCGACGAGCGCGGTCACCGTGCCGCAGTGGTTCGCCGCACCGGTAGGGGCACGTGCCCACGGCGCAGTGGTGCTGTCGGTCCCCTTCCCCTTCCCTACCCAAGGAGTGTCCGCGCCCATGGTCTGGCAGGCGGTCGACGGCATGGGCTTTCGGCTCGCCGGCGCGTACGCGAAGGTGCCGGCACCCACAGGGCGACCCCTCGCCACCGTCGACGTCCCGCTGGTCGACCGTGTGCTCACGGCCCTCGGCGCGACAGTGCCCGGCCCCCTCCCTACCGGCACCGCGCGCCAGCTCAACGCCGTGCGGGCTGCGCTGCGCACGTGGCGCGTCGACGACGTGGTGGTCACGCGCGGGGCAAGCCACGTTCGGCGCGCGGTCTCGCTGCTCGGCACGGCGATCGGGCGCCCACCCCGGCGCCTGCGCGGGGCGTGGGTCTGGACGCTGCGTGGCCGCAGCGGCGGTGACCGCCCGCCGACCGCCTCGGCGCGGCGCCGTGTCCGCTTCGGTTACCGAGGGGCCCTAGACCTCCGGACCGGCTGCACCGTGGGGGAGCGGCCGAGGATGGCCGAAGAGGAACCCTTGTGCGGCGTCGCAGCCAAGGCGCGCCAGATGGGCGAGCTGTCCCTCGGTCTCTACGCCCTCGGCGACCACTTCGAAGCCGAGGGTGTGGGCCAGATGGATCATCGCCTCGACGATCGCACCGTGTCGCTCGATCAGGCCGAGCGACGACACGAAGCTGCGGTCGACCTTCACGACGTCGAGCGGCAGCTGGGCGAGCCAGGACAGTGAGGTGTAACCCGTCCCGAAGTCGTCGATGGCGACGCGCACGCCGAGCGCTCGGATGCGCTCGAGCGCCGCACGTGCCCGCGCCCGCTCGGAGACCAGGAGGGACTCGGTGACCTCGACGGTCAACGCGTCGGGTGGCACGCCCGTCTCCTTCAAGACGTGCTCCACGTCGTCGGCGAAACTGCCGTTCGCCAGCTGGCGGCCCGACACGTTCACCGCGAGGCCCACCGTCGGGTCCGACGCACGCCGCCACTCGGCGCAGTCACGGCACGCGTGCTCGAGCACCCAACGCCCAATGACTGTCATCAGCCCGCTCCACTCGGCGAGCGGCACGAACTCCGCCGGTGCGACCTTGCCGAATTTGGGGTGCCGCCACCGCACCAGCGCTTCGCGCGTGAGGGGCCGACGGGTGGCGACGTCGCATATGGGCTGATAGACGACGTAGAGCTGGTGGTAGTCGAGCGCATGATGCAGCGCGGTCGCGAGCTCTGCGCGCCGGGTGTCTTGGTGGTCGATCGAGGGGTCGTGAAACTCGATCCGCCCGCGCCCCAGTTGCTTGGCACGGTACATCGCCTGGTCGGCGCGGGCGAGGAGCTTCGCGGCGGTGTCCCCGAGGTTCGCGGCAGCGACACCGACGCTGACCGCCACGAACGCCTCTCGGCCCCCCAGGACGAACGGCTCGGCGAACCTCTCCGAGATCCGCTGGGCCACGGTGAGCGCTTCGTCGCGCGGATCGGTCAGGTCTTCGCAGAGCACGACGAACTCGTCTCCCCCGAGACGGGCGATCGTGTCGTTGGGCCGTACGACGGCCATGAGGCGCTCCGCGACCTGGACCAGCAATTGGTCCCCTGCAGAGTGCCCCGACGCGTCGTTCACCGACTTGAAGTAGTCGAGGTCCATGAAGATGACCGCCGGGCGGCCCGACTGCCTCGACATCGATTCCACCGAGTGCTGGATCCGGTCGAGTAGGAGCGCTCGATTGGCGAGCCCCGTCAGCGGGTCGTGCAGCGCTTCGTGCTCGAGGCGGGCCTGGTGCTCCGCGAGGCGTTGCTCGAGCGCCTGGCGCGTCGCCTCGAAGCGCTTCGCCATGCGGACGAGGCTCACGTCGAAGCCGAGGTGCACCGCCTCCATGCAGACGGCGAGGGTCTCGGGACCAGTGTCGCGACGCGCCGCCTCTTCGCGCAGGATCTCCGAGCAGATATCGCGCCACGTCAGGTACAGCTTCGTGAGCCCCGACAGGGTGATCGTGCCACTGAGTGGCGCCTCTCCCGCCTGGTCCCATACCTCGGACCGGTCCTGACCGATCTCCTCGCCAGAGACCAGGTACTCCGCCAATGCGAGCGTGCCGGCGAGCGTCGATCGCTCGATGCCCTCCGCTACCTCTGCCAGGGAGGAGCCGACGCTCGCTGTGACGCGCCCCCACTCGGCGAGGATACGGGCGCACACCTCGGCCACCCGCTGCTCCAGGGCGGAGCCAAGCTCGGGTGCCGGACCGTGGCCGGCGCGCGGCGTCGCGACGTCCTCTCCCCCAGCATCGACATACCTCGCGACGTCAGCGTCTTTTGTGGCCATGACGACCGTTCCGTGAGCCCCT
The DNA here is from genome assembly GCA_021810205.1 of Actinomycetes bacterium. Classification (GTDB taxonomy): domain Bacteria; phylum Actinomycetota; class Acidimicrobiia; order Acidimicrobiales; family RAAP-2; genus JAJYVT01. The sequence goes on along the minus strand of JAJZJC010000030.1, from coordinate 24,510 downwards.
AGCGTCAGCGTCGGGACGTTCCGGTGTCGGAGACGCCATTGCCGTTGCCAACGGTGCAACTGGCGATACTACCTGCTGGCAGGGTTGCCCATCTGGTCGTTGCCATCCCCGCGGGTCTGCCGCCACCACTCGATGGCCGCCTCGAGCACCTCGGGCCCGAAGTCGGGCCAGTAGGTCGGGGTGACGAAGAACGGCGCTCCGCAAGCCTGCCAGAGCATGAAGTTGGACACCCGTGTCTCCCCCGAGGTGCGCACGAGCAGGTCGACCGACGGCATCGCCGGCTCGTAGAGATAGCGGGCGAAGGTCTCCGCGTCGATAGGCAGGGCTTCGCCCCGGCCCTCGTGCTCGTGGAGCGCGCGAAGCAGATGCCGAGTGGCGTAGACGAGCTCCTCCCGAGCGCCGTAGTCGAACGCCAGGGTGAAGTTCAGACCCGTGTTGCCAGCGGTGAGCCGCACCGACTCGTTCATCTCCCGCAGGATCCGGCGCGGCAGGCGCGACGTCCCCGAGACCGGGCGGCCGATGCAGCGGATCCGCACGTTGTTGCGATGCATCTCTTGGCGCCGCCCGAAGATGTTCTTATGGAGACCGAGGATGAAGTCGACCTCGGACTTGGGCCGCCGCCAATTCTCGGTGGAGAACCCATACGCCGTGAACCACTGGATCCCGAGATCGTCCGCGGCGCGCACGACCTCGGCCAGCATGGCCTCACCCTGGCGATGGCCGGCGGTGCGTGGCAGTCCGCGTGACTCCGCCCAGCGGCCATTGCCATCCATGATCACCGCCACGTGCGCCGGCACTTCCTTCGTCCCGGCCCGCGGCATCGGCACGAGTCTACGACGGCGACCGGGTTGCACCTATCCACCCCCGCAGGCATGGGGAGCAAGCACCCGGGGTAACCGTCGAACCGGGGTAACCACGAGATCGGGAAGTCACATGCCACAAGCCGCCGTACCCAGGGGCCACTCCACTGATGATGACCGACGGGCCGCAGACGGCGCCGGCGCGTTCGCCGGGCGACATCTGGGGCACAGGGAGGAGCCGACGAACCTGCGATGCCCGAAGGCGATCGTGCTCTCTGGGTCCCTCGGGCTCGGCCACGAGATGCTCGTGAGGAGCTGCGCTCGTGTGCTCGGAGCGGACGGATGGCACGTGGAGAGCCTCGACTGCATGTCCCTCCTCGGGCGCGGCTTCGGCGACGTGGGCCAGCGCCTCTTCGACCGGGTGGTACGCACCGCTCCCGGCGTCTATGACGGCCTGCACTTCGCCCATCTGCGCACGGGCAGCCGCCTCGCACGCGCGATGGACAAGAGCGCGTGCGCGCGCCTCGTCCCCGCGCTGCACGCACGGCTCGATGCGGACCCGCCTGCACTCGTGCTCAGCGTGTTCGCCACCGGTGCCTCGGCCGCTGCGAAGTACAAGCGTTCTCACCCCGACGTGCGCACCGTCGTGCTGTGCTCCGACGTCACGCTGCACCGGCTGTGGGTCGCCGACGGCACCGACCTGTTCCTCACCACCTCACCGGCCGCTGCGGCCTCGGTCCTTCGGTACCTGCCCCGCGCGCGTGTGGCGGTCATTCCCCCGCCGGTGCGACCGGCCTTCTTCGACGCGCCGAGCCGGGAGAAGGCCCGTGCCGAGCTCGGCCTGCCACGCGACGAGGCGTGCGTGCTCGTGATCGACAGCGGATGGGGCTTCGGCATCGTCGAAGGGAGCGTGGCGGCCATGGCGCGTGCCGGCATCCATGTGCTCGCAGTCGCCGGGCGGTGTTCGACGCTCGAGCGGCGGTTCCGCGCGCTCGCCGCGTCGGAGCCACATGTCCACCCCTTCGGCTTCGTCCACGATGTCCCGCTCTTCATGGCCGCCGCAGACGCGGTCGTGACGCTGCCGGGCGCCACCACCTGCAGCGAGGCACGGGTGGTGGGACGCCCGCTCTTGTTGCTCGACGTCATGGCGGGCCATGGAAGGGAGAACCTCCTCCACGAGCTCGAGGTCGGCGGTGCGCGAGCGTGCGGACCGACGCCAGATGACGCCACCGACGCGGTGCTCGCCCTGCTCGACGACCCGAGACCGACGCCACGGCGCGCGGCCCGTTTCGAGCCCGCGTTCCGGGCGGCGCTTGCGGACCTCGACTTGGAGCTGGTGCCGCCGGTGGTGCCGGCCGCGGGCGACCCGGCGGTCGAGGGAGGACAGGACCACGACGGCCCGGGCGGCGCCGGCGCGCCCCTCCGACAGATGGCGGAAGCAACGCAACCATGATGCGCACCCTCTTCTTGAACCCCCCCTCCTACGAAGGGTTCGACGGTGGCGCCGGCGCGCGGTACCAGGCGAAGCGCGAGATCCGCTCGTACTGGTACCCGACGTGGCTCGCCCAGCCGGCGGCCATCGTGGAGCACAGCGTCCTCATCGACGCACCGCCCGCCGGGCTCGGCCTGGCCGACGTCGCACCCCGTGCGCGCGACTTCGACCTGGCCGTCTTGCACACGAGCTCGCCGAGCTTTCGCGGCGACGTCGAGGTGGCCGAGGCGATGAAGCAGGAGCACCCATCGTTGCTCCTCGGGCTCGTCGGCGCGAAGGTCGCCGTCGAGCCAGAACGGTCCCTCGCGGCATCCCCCGCCATCGACTTCGTCGCCCGCGAGGAGTTCGACTTCACCATCGGCGAGATCGCCCAGGGGCGACCCCTCCGCGGGATCGCCGGCATCAGCTACCGGTCGCCCGGTGGCGTCATCGAGCACAATCCCGACCGCCCGGTTCTCGAGGACATGGACCGCCTTCCCTTCGTCGTTCCCGTCTACCGGCGCAACCTGGACCCGGCGAACTACGCGATCGGATACCTCCGGCATCCTTACGTCTCGTTCTACACGGGGCGCGGCTGCCGGTCTCGCTGCACCTACTGCCTGTGGCCCCAAACGGTCGGTGGGCACCGGTACCGCACGCGCAGCGCGGGGCACGTCGTCGAGGAAGCGGCGCTCGCCAAGACGCTCTTTTTCGAGATGAAGGAGCTCTTCTTCGACGACGACACCTTCACCGACGACCGTCCACGCGCAGAAGAGATCGCACGTGGGCTCGGACGCTTGGGTATGACCTGGTCGTGCAACGCCAAGGCGAACGTGCCCCGAGAAACGCTCGAGGTGCTCGCGCGCAACGGCCTGCGCCTCCTCGTCGTCGGCTACGAATCAGGCAACCAGCAGGTACTGAACAACGTGAAGAAGGGGTTGAAGGTGGATCGCGCACGCAGGTTCGCGCAGGACTGTCGCGACCTCGGCATCACCGTCCACGGCACCTTCATCCTTGGACTGCCGGGCGAGACCAAGGAGACGATCGAGCAGACGATCGACTTCGCACGCGAGGTGAACCCCCATACGATCCAGGTGTCGGTCGCAGCCCCTTACCCGGGGACCGAGCTCTATCGCCAGGCCATGGAGAACGGTTGGCTGCCCGACGACGAGGACGGCGCGACGCTTGTGAGCGGGGAGGGGACGCAGCTCGCGTCGCTCGAGTACCCGCACCTTGCGCGCACCGAGATCCTCGACTCCCTCGACACGTTCTACAAGCGGTTCTACTTCCGGGCTGGCAAGCTCGCGGAGCTGTCCGCCGAGCTCGTGCGGCGGCCCGCCACAGTGGGCCGGCGACTGCGCGAGGGATCCGAGTTCGTCCACTTCCTCGGCCGGCGCACCCGCTCGACGGCCGCCTCGTAGACGCCGCGGCGCGCCGACGATGACGCGGATCGTCGCGATCATCGCGGCGCTCGCAGCCGGTGGGAGCTTCGCCGCCGCCGGCGTGCTCCAGCAGCGTGCAGCGAGCACCCGGCCGGAGAACGAGGCGCTCTCCTTCCGCCTGATCCTCGACCTCGCCCACGACCCGTTGTGGTTGCTCGGCATCGGCTTCGCCTTCCTCTCCTATGTGCTCGAAGCCCTCGCCCTCTCCTACGGACCCCTTGTCCTCGTCCAACCGCTCGTCGTGAGCGAGCTGCTGTTCGCGTTGCCGATCTCGATTCGCTGGCGCGGCATGCAGATGTCGGCACGGACGTGGTTCGGCACCGTCTCGGTCGCCCTCGGCTTGGCGGTGGGGCTCGCCGTCTTCGCGGTCGGGGCGGGGCAGCGCCGGGAGGGGGCGCTGCGCTCGTCGCTCTACGCGATCGGCGCCGCACTCGTGCTCGGTACCCAGGCGGCGCTCATGAAGGCGACGATCGCGCGCTTCGAGCACGGCTTGGTCGACGCCGTGAGCCCTTCGGTCGCCATCACCTTGGGCATCGCGCTGTTCCACGAGCACATCCGCACCGGGCTCTGGCTGCCCGGGATCGCAGCCGGCCTCGCCATGCTCTTCGGCGGCATCTGGCTCCTCGACACCTCCCCCCAGATCCAGTGCCTCCAACGCGTCGAGCACCCTCAGCGCACCGACGCGGCCCCGGCGCGCCACACCGCCTAAGCCGAGGAAGGGCGAGCGTCGAAGGTGGCCACGAGGTGGCGGGCTGCCCGTGCTTCGTCCAACCGCCCGACGGGCGTAGTCCTGGGCGCCGCGTGCGCCGCTGCCGCGCCACCCTCCCGGGAGGCTTCCGCGGCGATCCGCTCGAACGCGCCAGCCAGTGCCTCGAGGGTCTGCAGGCTCTCGGTCTCGGTCGGCTCGATCATGAGCGCCTCGTCCACCACGAGCGGAAAGTACACGGTCGGCGCGTGGAAGCCCTCCTCCAACAGACGCTTGGCGACGTCGAGCGCGCGGACCCCGTACTTGCGGCGCAGCGTGGCGGCCGCAAGGACTACCTCGTGCATGCAGGGACGGTCGAACGGCACGTCGAAGGTGCCCGAAAGCCGCGTGCGCAGCCAGTTCGCGTTCAGCACCGCGCGCTCAGCGACTCGCAGGAGCCCGTCGGCGCCATGGACGCGGATGTAGGCGAGCGCGCGGGCGAGGACCAGTGCGTTGCCGTGCCAGGAGTGCACGCGCCCGATCGAGCGCGCGGGCCACAGCCACTCGTAGCCCTGGCCGTCCGCACGTCTGACCGGGCGCGGCCCGGGGAGGAAGTCGACCAGCTGCGAGGACACCGCCACCGGCCCCGCCCCCGGACCACCGCCGCCGTGCGGCGTCGCGAAGGTCTTGTGAAGGTTCAGGTGGACGATGTCGAAGCCCATGTCGCCCGGTCGCACGACGCCGAGGATCGCGTTCAGGTTCGCGCCGTCGTAGTACAAGAGCCCGCCGACGTCGTGGACGCAGCCCGCGATCTCTTCGATGCCCTCTTCGAACAGGCCGAGGGTGTTCGGGTTCGTCAGCATGATGCCCGCCACGTCGCGGTCGAGCACCGCGCGAAGCGCCGCCATGTCCACGCATCCACGGTCGTCGGACGGTACCGTCGTCACCTCGTAGCCACCCAGCGACACGGACGCGGGGTTCGTGCCGTGCGCCGAGTCCGGGATGACGACGCGCCGGCGCTCCTCGCCGTTCGCTCCGTGGTAGGCGCGCATGACCAGCAGCCCGGTCAGCTCCCCCGCTGCACCTGCCGCAGGCTGGAACGTCGCCCCTGCCATACCCGTCACCGCGCAGAGCGCCTCTTCGAGCTCCACCAAGAGCGCAAGCCATCCCTGCGTCATGCTCGCAGGGGCCGCGGGATGCACGTCGGCGAGGCCGGGCAGCGATGCGACCTCGTCACACACCTTCGGGTTGTACTTCATGGTGCAAGATCCCAGTGGGTACGCGCCGAGATCGACGGAGAACTGGCGGTGCGACAGGCGCGTCATGTGCCCGACCAGGTCACGCTCGGACACCTCGGCGAGCGGTACGGGGCGCGTGCGCCGATGCTCGGCCGGCACGAGCTCCTCGGCGCTCCACGCAGGCACGCCGGTGGTCCGCAGCTGCCAGCACCGACGGCCCGGCTCGGAGAGCTCGAAGATCGTGGGCTCGGTGTCACGGCCCATGAGCGGCGCGCTGCGTGCCATCCCGCCCGCCGCCGCACCGCTCACGACCGCACCGCCTTGTCCAGTGCCGCCACGTACCCGTCGATCTCCGCACGCGTTCGTCGCTCCGTGACGGAGACGAGCAGGCCGTGGACGGCATCGTCCGGGCCGATCGAGCCGTCACCCTCCTCACCCGCGAGGTCGGCGAGCGCCACGCCCGCCAGGAACCCCTCTGTGGCGACGCGCTCGACGACGGTGCGCGCAGGGACGGCGGTGCGCAGCGCGAGCTCGCGTACGACCGGCACGTCGCCGGTGAGCGGGACCACGCCGTCGAGACCGCCGAGCGATTCGCGCAGATAGCGAGTCCCGCGGGCGCACCGCAGGGCCACCTCGGCCAGCCCGCTGGTGCCCAGCCATCCGAGCTGCACGGCAGCGGTGACCGCCATGAGCGTCTGGTTGGTGCACACGTTCGACGTCGCCTTCTCGCGCCTGATGTCCTGCTCTCTTGCACGAAGGGTCGTCACGTAGGCCCGCCTGCCCTCCACGTCCACCGTCTCGCCGACCAGGCGCCCGGGGAGCCGGCGGACCTGCTCGAGGGTGCAGCAGAACAGACCGAGGTACGGACCGCCGAACGACAGCGACGTCCCGAACACCTGCCCTTCGCCGACGACCACGTCCGCGCCCCACTCCCCCGCCGAACGCAGCAGGCCGGCGGCGACCGGATCGGCAGCGACGACGAGCAGCGCCCCGTGGGCGTCGGCGACCCGACGCGCCGCGGCCACGTCCTCGATGCAGCCGAGGTAGTTCGGGTACCCGACGACCACGACCCCCGGCACGTCACCGGCAGCGGTGTCGTCCGGCCACACCGTGCGGCCTTCCTCGAGCGGCACCATGCGAAGGTCGTGCCCGGACCCCTCGGAGAACGTCGCCAGGCACCGGCGCCAGTGAGGATGGATGCCCGCCGAGACCCAGACGCGCTGGCGCCCGGTCGCCCCAACTCCGAGGTTCACGGCTTCGACGAGGGCGCCCGCGCCGTCATAGAGCGACGCGTTGGCGACCGGGAGGCCGGCGAGGCGAGCGACCATCGTCTGGTACTCGAACACCGCCTGGAGCACGCCCTGGGCCACCTCGGGCTGGTAGGGCGTGTAGGCGGTCACGAACTCCGAGCGGCCGGCGAGCGCACGGACGACCGGCGGCACCTCGTGATCGTAGGCACCGGCACCAGCGAAGCACACGAGCTCTCGCGCGGCGTTCGCCCGGGCGAGCTCGGCCACGTGGGCGAAGACGTCGGGCTCGGGCTCGCCCGGTGCGAGGTCGAGCCCGCCGGCCAGGCGGAGCGCTGCCGGCACCGACGAGAACAGGTCGTCGAGGTCGTCGAGCCCCAGGAACGCCAGCATGGTCGCGATCTCCTCGGAAGTATGCGGCAGATAGTCGGCCATCAGCTCCTCCTCGCGGCTGCGACGGTGTCGTCGCTCGGCGGCCAGAACCGTTGCCCGGTCACCTGCACGGGGATCTCGCGGCCACGGACCACGGCGGTCAACCGGTCGCCGTCGACGACGCGTGGCGCGGTGTCGACGAACGCGAGGGCGATGCCACGCTCGAGCATCGGCGAGAAGTTGCCGCTCGTCACCGTGCCGACCCTGACGCCACCGCCCTCGACCACCGCTCCGTCTCTCGGAGGCTGGCGCCCATCGGCGAGCAGCCCGCGGAGCCGGCGCCGCGGCCCGGATGCCCGTTCGCGCTCGAGCGCGGCACGTCCGGAGAACTCGCCCTTTCCCCAGCCGACCACCCAGTCGAGCCCCGCCTGCAGCGGCGTGATGCCCGGTCCGAGCTCGTGGCCGTACAGTGGCAAGCCGGCTTCCAGACGCAAGGTGTCGCGCGCACCGAGACCAGCTGGCTGCACCCCGGCGGCGAGCACGGCCTCCCAGAAGCCACGAGCAACGTCCACGGGCACCGCGCACTCCACGCCGTCCTCACCGGTGTACCCGGTCCCCGCGACCAGGCAGTCCGCGCCGCCCCACTCGAACGAGGCGACGCCGAAGCGCGGCACCGTCGCCGCCGCGGGCGCGACGGTGCTGAGGCGCTCGCGCGCCGCGGGCCCTTGCAGCGCGATCACCGCTCGTGTCGGCGTCGTGTCGGTGCCGCCGATCGCCGCGCGCACTCTCGTCGTGTTCGACGCGTTCGGCATGACGTCGAAGCGGGTCTCGGCCACCCACCACACGATGATGTCGTCGACGACGGAGCCGTCCTCGTCGAGCAGATGCGTGTACTGCGCCCGCCCCGGGGCTATGCGACGCAAGTCGTTCGTGAGGGTCCGCTGCAGCGTGTCGAAGGCGTCGGACCCCTCGACACGCACGGTGCCGAGGTGGCTCACGTCGAACGCGACGGCGCCGGTGCGGCACGCGCGATGCTCGGCGACGGTTCCCGTCGGGTATGCGACGGGCATCTCCCAGCCACCGAACTCGACGAGCTTGGCGCCGAGGGCGGCGTGCGATGCATGCAGGACGGTGCGGCGCAGCCGAGCCGCAGGAGACGAAGCGCCGGTACCGGCGCCGGCATCGCGTGCCACCGCGGTCATCACGTGCAGCCTATGTCGCGTCCCCCGCCGCGCTCGGGCACGATCGGCGGCTCACGCCGCCCCCAGCGCCGTCGGGTCCAGACCGTGACGGGCGAGCAGCTCCACGAAGTCTCGCTGGTACACGACCACGACGTCGACTTCGGGGTACAGCGCGCGCATCTGGCGGACCTTGGCGTTCTTGCGGGTGACGAGCCGCTGGTCCGCCGTCGTGAGCTCGACGAAGCATCCATGGTCGGGCAGCCAGAAGTCCGGGCGGAAACCCCCCGCAGGCGCGCCGTCGTCGTCCCAGCGCAGGGGGAACTCCACCGGCTCGTACTCCCAGTGCACACCATGGGCGTCCAAGAGCGCGGCGAAGAGACGTTCGGAAGGGTGCGCGAACCGCACGCGCGCCGCCGGGCTCGCCGAAGGATGCCAGCAGCGTGGATGCGGGCGCCCACTCCTCACTGCATCGTCGCAGACGCTCACGCCCCGGCGACCCGTCGGTGCGCTCGCGTCGCGCGCCCCTCGGATGGCCCACTTGCCGCGAGGGGGACCGACGCGCCGAAGTCGACGATCGCCGCGTCCAGCTCGTCGACGACCCCCGACAGCGGGACGATGTTGAACACGCCCTGTCCGCCGGCCAGCAGATCGACGACCTCGCCGTTCGACTTGGCGAGAACCGATCGGGTGCCGGTCAGCACGAGCTTGGCTGACGCCAGGTCGGCGCCGAGGTCCTCGCGCAGGCAGTCGACGGCGCGGCGAGCGGACTGCAGCGAGACGCCGGCGTCGAGGAGCTGCTTGATCACCTTGAGCTCGAGCAGGTCCCGGTACGAGTAGAGCCGCTTGCTCCCGCTGCCCTTGGCGTCAGCCAGCGATGGACGCAGGAGGCCGGTGCGCGCCCAGTAGTCCAGCTGGCGATAGGTGATGCCGACGATCCCGCAGACCTGCGGGCCCCGGTAGCCCTCCTCCGTCGTGCGCTCCGTCTCGGCCATCGACCCCTCCCTGCGCTCGTCCGACGAGACAGATCGTAGCCGAGGAGTCACATCAAAGTAGTTACGTCCAGGTGACTTCCCCTTGATCCGAGGAGCCGAGCGTCGCGCTCACGGCGGCGCTGCACGCCTAGTCTGGGCACACATGGCTCGTGTCGAAGGCGGTCGTGATCCGGTGAGCCCTTCTCCCGGCCGCCCCCGTGCGACGACGCCCAGCGTGCGACCGGCGCTCGTGGTCGTCGGGATCGCGGCGGCCCTGTTGCTGCTCTTCGGCATCGGGGCGGCGGTCCAGGGCAGCTCGAGGTCGACGTCCGCCCCCCATCCTCGCCACGTGGCCGGCACCGCCCTCGTCGCAGAGCCCGCCGCCGCGCTGCTACGCCCGATCGAGACTCCCGGCACACCCCCCACCGACGTCCTGACAGCTGTCGTCGTGCCCACGGGAACCACGCGCACCGCCGCGACCCCTTCGAGCGGCACGACACAGTTCAGCGCCACGGCGGACTTCGAGGTCTCCGCGAGCCAGGCGTCGGTGGTCGGCTTCTACCGGGCCGAGCTGAAGGCCCGCGGCTGGTCGTCACCCGACGTCAGCACGACCCAGGCACCCAAGGGAGCGATCGAGGTGCTCGCGCAGCGTGCCAGCACCGACGGGTGGTACTGGGAGATCGGCGTCGTCGTGTCGCCCACCACCTTCTCTGCGGCGACGACCCGTGACCGCACCCGGTTCACGCTCGAGCTGTTCGAAGTGCCCGACCCCGAGTAGCCCCGGGCCGGGGGACGCCACTGCCCGTCGGTGATACCGCGTCCTCAGGTGACGGCAGCGAGCGTGGGTGATAGCGATGCCGCTTCGGAGCGGTCGGCTCCGTCGAACATCCACGCCCACACGAAGAAGTCCGCCGGGTAGAGCAGGTACCCGACCCGCGTCGCCGGAGCGAACGCGATCGCCACGAGCATGATCCAACCGGTGAGCATCAGCACCTCTCCCGCCCTCACGGGCGGACGGCGGACGAGGCGGCGCAGCACCACCGCACCGCCGACCAACGCGACCGCTGCAGGCAGCGCAGTGTGGAGGAACGGCAGATAGAGCACGAGAAGGTGCCCCGGCAGGTTGCTCGCGGCGGGCGATGTCACCCCCGACGCGCCCAGCGGGAACAGCACCACATTGTCGAAGAAGGCGCGCAGGTTCGACAGGGCGAACGGCACGACGGCCGGACCGGCGACGAGCAGCATGCCGAGCGCCATCGGCACCGGGGCGCGCCGACCCTGGCGGTCCCGAGCCACGAAGAGCGCGAGGACCGCGAGCGGCCACGCGGTGAACTTCATGGCGGAGACGATCCCGAACACGATGCCGCTCCAGCCGGGCCGCCGGCGCTGCGCGAGCGCCATGGCGAGCAAGAGGAAGGCGACGATCGGCAGGTCGTCACCGCCGGTGGCAAGCGGCAGCGCGGCGCTGGGCAGCACGGTGAGGAACTGCAGCGTCCGCACCTTGTGGTCTCTCGGGGCGCGCAGGAGCAGCAAGGCTGCGCCCACCACCAGGAGCGTGACGATGCTGAACAGCACCCTCGTGTCGGTGACACGGACCGGACCCCGTCCGATCTTCGGGAGGCCGAAGACCGCCATGAGCGGCAGGTAGGGGAAGAACGATTCGTACACCGGTTGGCCGGGAACCGCGGACTCCACCCGGCCGTCGTGTCGGACGATGGCATAGTAGGGGTCTTTGCCCTTCGACAGCCGTGTGCCGGCTCGGGCGATCACCACCACCTCGGGCTGTACGTGCGAGCTGGGCGGCCCGTCGTTGCGCAACGACACCTCGACGGCAAGCGGCGCGAGCGTCGCGCCGACCAGCAGCAAGACGAGGGTCCAGGCCCTCGCGGACCCCAAACGCCTGCGCCGGCCACTCCCTCGTGACGAGATCGCGGCCCCGAGGCGGGCCCGGCGGCGCGCGAGGAGCGCGGACACCAGCGCGGCCGCGGCGTACGGGCCGAGCGCGAACCACGCCCAGACCCGATACGCGGACAGCCCCGCGAGCAGACCGGTGCCCAGCGCGAACAGCGCGGACAGACCGTAGAGCGCCGCATCGCCCCCTTCGGGGCCGAAGCGCGCCATGCGCACGCTGTACGCATGGCGAACGCGTGCAACGACCTGACCGGCCTTCGTGGCGCGCACAGCGCTCGTGCTCACAGTATGGCAACGTTAGCCGGGACCTGCGCCGAGGAGACGTACAGTAGGCCGTATGCCCTGGTCCGCTTTCGTTGCCACCCGCCACGACGACGACGTCGAGACCGCCGTGCAGCGCCTCGAAGACACGGACCTTCCCGACGGTGACGTTCTCGTCGACGTGGAGTGGTCCGCGGTCAACTACAAGGACGCGATGGTGACCGTGCCCGGCAACCGTGTGGCACGCCGCTCTCCCCTCGTGCCCGGCGTCGACCTCGCGGGCGTCGTCACGTCCAGCAACACCCCCGCGGTCCCTGACGGCGCCCATGTCCTCGTGCACGGCTACGGCCTCGGTGTCGAACGCCACGGCGGGTTTGCCGAACGGGCGTCGGTTCCCTCGGACTGGGTGGTGGTGCTCCCCGACGGTCTGACGCCGCGCCGCGCGGCGGCGATCGGTACCGCCGGGTTCACGGCGGTCCTCTCACTGCACAAGCTCCGACGCGCGGGCGTCACCCCCACACGGGGCCCAGTGCTCGTGACCGGAGCGACCGGCGGCGTCGGCAGCATGGCCGTGGCCGCCTTGGCTGGGCAGGGTTACGAGGTCGTCGCCAGCACCGGCAAGGAGTCCGAGCACGCGTACCTCCAAGGGCTCGGCGCCGCACGTGTCGTCGGGCGCGACGAGGTCGCAGGAGCCGGAGGGCGCGTGCTCGGGGAGCAACGCTGGGCCGGCGCAGTGGACTGCGTCGGTGGAGAGACGCTCGCTGGCGTGCTTCGCTCCTTGCGCTACGGCGGCGCGGTGGCAGCGAGCGGGCTCACCGGCGGGACCGAGCTGCGTACGAGCGTCTACCCCTTCATCGTCCGCGGCGTCGACCTTCTGGGGGTGGACTCGGTGGAGATGCCGATCGCCGCGCGCCGCGAGATCTGGCAGACGATCGGCGACATCTTGTCGGACGATGTCGTGGACGCCATGGTGGCGCGCGAGATCGGTCTCGGCGGGCTCGATGAGATCCTGCGCGACGTGCTCTCGGCGCGCGTCCGCGGCCGCGTGCTCGTACGACCGAGCCTGCAATGAGGCGGACCGCCAAATGGCGATGGTTCAGCCCGAGAAGTCTTCGGGCTTGATGGAGTCGAGGAACTGGCGGAACTGGCCAACGAGCTCGTCGGGGCTCTCCTCCTCATCGTCGTCCTCGGACGGCTCGATGCTGAGCAGGATGCCCTCGGCGTCCATGAGCTCGTCGGCGACGTACAGCGTGCTGCCCGTACGTACCGCGACGGCGACTGCGTCGGACGGGCGGCTCGAGACGATCGAGCGCTCCGCTCCACGGCGGAGATGGAGCTCCGCGAAGTACGTCGACGACCGCAGCTCGGTGATCACGACACGCTCGACCAAGACTTCGAGTGACGACAGGATGTCGTGGATCAGGTCGTGGGTCATCGGTCGCGGCGTCGACACCCCCTGCAGGGCATAGGCGATCGCCGCCGCTTCGGGGGTACCGATGAAGATGGGCAGGGTGCGTCCCTCACCCTCGGTCTCCTGGAGCAGCAGCACTGGCGTGTTCGACTGGAGGTCGACACGCACGGCTCTCAGGCGGACTTCGACCATAAGAGCAATGTAGCGTGATGCTCCGGGGCGCGCGGCGGCGTCCTCAGGTCCCAAATTGCCGGTGCAGCTCGCTGCGCACGAGTGCAGCACGCAAGCTCTGCCCGAGCCCGGCGAGCTCCGCCGCCGCCTCGATCGCCCGCTGGCGCGCCTCGGGGTTCCGCTGCCGCAGGAGCGGGGCGACGACCTGCTCGATCAGACCGACCTCTCGATCGGCGGCGTTGCGGAAGAGGCGCAGATGCCGAGGCTCGATCCCGAACCGTTCGAACGCCTCCGCGAGCTTGGCGACCATGAGCGCCTCCTCGTCATAGAACTGGCCACCGGCGATCGACATCGGCGCGAGCAGCCCACAGGCCTCGAGCGAGGCGACGACCTGGGGAGTCAGCCCCGACGCCGCGCACAGCTCGGCGGCCGTCAGGCTCACCCCCGACACCCACGCGTGGTGCGCGCCCGCGCCGGGCGACTGCAGCGGCGACCGCTCGGGCGGGCGGGGGGTTTCGGGGGGCGCTGCGACGGCCGTGTCGCCGACCTGCTCGCTCCTTCGCCGCGCAGGGAGCAAGGGATCGGCGGTCGGCTGTGCCTCGCCAGGTGCGTCCACGCGTTCCATCCGGTCGGCGGCCATCCCTGCAGCTCCGTTCGTCGCAGGACGCGGCGTCTCGTCGTCACCGCCTGCGTCGTCCGCCAGCGAGCCGACTGTGGTGGCCGTGCCTGTCGTGAGAGGGTCGTGGGAGGGACTGGCTTCACGCGCGGCGTCGGCGGCATGCGCCGCCACGTGCGCGCCGACTGGCACCGACCCTGTGGCGCTGTGCCACTCGGTACCCTGTCCGTTCGCCTCGACGCCGGCGGGGTCGTCGTCGTCGTCGGACGGCACCCCGTTGCCCGCGGCGGCCAGCCGGTCCCGGATGACCCGGAGAGGCAGGAACTGATCGCGTTGCTTGCGCAGCACCCAGCGCAGTCTCGCGACGTCTTGGTCGTAGAACTTCCGGTAGCCCGACGGGGAGCGCTCGGGGTCGACGAGCCCCTGGCTCTCTAGGAAGCGAATCTTCGAGATGGTGACGTCGGGGAATTCCTCTCGCAACAGGCTCAGCACATCGCCGATCGACAGGTACGACCGCCCGCTCATCCCGTTCGCTCCCGCGTCATCCCGACGCCCCCCTCTCGGCTCACTCGTCGCCGGCGACGAAGAGGAAGACGAGCTTGAACTTGCCGATCTGTACCTCGTCGCCCGACGAGAGCACGTGCTCTTCGATCCGCTCTTTGTTCACGTACGTGCCATTCAACGATCCCACGTCGCGCACGATCATCTTGCCGTCGGGCTCGCGCACGAACTCCGCGTGACGACGCGACACCGTGATGTCGTCCAAGAAGATGTCGCTCTCGGGATGCCGTCCCGCACCGGTCACCGGCGAGTAGAGCTCGTAGCGCGAGCCCGTGCTCGGTCCGCGCCGCACCACGAGCGCGGGGACCCCGCGCGGTACCTCGACCTGGGTCACTGCCGGTTCTTCGTCCGCGCTCTCTCCGTGGTCGTCGACTGGTCGGAACGACACGGTGGTCTCCGAGCGTTCCGAAGCCAGCGTGGCGCCGCACGAAGAGCAGAAGTTGGCGCCATCAGGGTTCCGATGGCCACAATTCGTGCAGTACACGTCCCCCACGGTAGCCGCTCTCGGGCGACGGTTCCGATGGCGGCCGCCCGCCCAGCCCCTGCCACCCGCAGTGGGTGCAACCCCCACGGGCGGCTGTGGACGGCTCAGCTCTCGGTGAGGCGGCGGTATCCCTCGGCGTCGAGCAGGGCGTCGAGCGCGTCGAGCCCATTCACCTCGATCTCGCACAGCCACCCGTCGCCGTACGGGTCTCGGTTCAGGTTCTCCGGAGTGGTCGTGAGGACGTCGTTCACCGCGACGACCGTGCCGGAAACGGGGGCGTAGACCTCCGAGACCGACTTGGTGGACTCCACCTCGCCGAGTACCTCGCCGGCGCCGACCGTCTCGCCGACGGAAGGAAGGTCGACGAAGACGACGTCGCCAAGGGCGTCCTGGGCGTAGTCGGTGATGCCGACGCGGACACGCCCCTCGCCGGGGCGAACCCACTCGTGGTCCGAGGAGTAACGGAGGTCGTCAGGAACGTGCACGCCCGCACCCTATCCCCCGGACCGCAGCAGCTGCCGGAGCCGGACCGCGTACTGCTGGGCCCGCGCTCTGGCTCTCGCCTCGCTCGGCGCCTCCGCCCAGACATGGGTGAGGGGATCCTCGGGGTCTGGTAGTACGAGCGCCCAGCCGTCCTCTGCGGGTACCTTCACGCCATCGACGAGGATGAGGTCCTGCCCGTCGAGCTGCTCGACGAGCGTGCGCATGACCATCCCCTTCTGCTCCCACGGCGTCACGACCGCCTCGTGCGCGATGTTCACCGCGGGCAGGCCGTCGACGATCTTGGACAGCGGTTGGCTCGTGAGCGACAGCATGGAGACCAGCTCCACGAGCGTTGCCGCCGCGTCGTAGGCGGGCAGGAAGTCCGGCCACAAGAATGCGCCGTTCTGCCCGGCCCCGAAGTTCACCTCCTCGGTCGCCGCCACCTCCATGAGGTGGGCAGAGCCGAGCTTCGTGAACACGATCGGCACCCCCGCGTCGGCGCACAGCCGTTCCGCCCATCGGCTCACCAGCACCGGCAACGCCACCCGAGCGTCGGGCTGGGTCTCGATCACGAGCTGCAACAGCGCGAGCAGCGCCTGGCCGTCGCTCAGGACCGTTCCCTCGTCGTCGATGATCACCAAGCGTTCACAGTCCGCGTCGACGACCGCGCCCAGCTGCGCGCCCGAGACGCGTACGAGGTCCGCCACCCGGCGTGCGTGCACCTCGCGGTCGACTGCCATCATCCCCCTCGTGTGCGCGTAGGGGTTCACGACGAGCACGTCCGCGTCCAGCTTGGCGAGCAGGTTCGGCATGACGAAGCTCGCCGCACCGAAGGAGAGGTCGAGCACGAGCTTCATGTCGGCCGCCCGTGCGCCGGAGAGGTCGACGGTGGCGATCAGGTCGGAGGTGTACTGCTCGACCGCGCGCGCAGGAAAGTCGATGTCGCCGATCTGGCCCGCGAGCACGCGACGGAAGTCCTCTCGGTGGTAGAGGCGCTCCACCTTGCGCTGGCCGCTCTCGTCGAGGTCCCGGCCGTCTTCGTCGAAGAAGCGGATGAGCACCGACTGTGGGTCGTCCTGGGCAAGCCGGACGGTCACCCCGCCCTGGTTCCCCGCGGCACGGATGTGGTGCCGAGTGACCGGGACAGTGGCGACCTCGAGGTCGTCGACGTTGACGCCTGCGGCGTTGCACCCGATCATGACCGCACGTTTGAGCATGCGCGAGGCGCGGCTCGTGTCGCGCGAGGCGGTCACCGTCATGCCCTTGTCGAGGGTGGACGCCCAGGCCATGGAGAGCCGAACGACGAGCTCGGGGCTGATGTCGACGTTCGCGATCCCACGAACGCCGTCGCGGCCGAACAGCGAGCGGGCGCCACGCGACTCCCACACGATCGAGGAGTTCACGACCGCACCGGTCTCGACGGTCTTGAACGGGTAGATCTTCACGCCGGCGCGCACCTGCGCCTGGGCGCCGATGAGGCAACCCTCGCCGAGCACCGAGCCCGGCTCGCAGCTCGCGCCACGGCGCAGGTCGCAGGAACGACCGATGACCGACCCGGCCACCCGCACACCCGGGCCGAAGTACGCATTGTCCTGGACGACCGAGCGGCGCACCTCTGCACCGTCGGCGACCCGGACGTTCGAGCCGAGGGTGGAGTACTCGCCGAGGACCACGCCCGCACCGATCGAGCAGTTGTCACCGATCACCGCTGGGCCTTCCACGGATGCCGCGGGATCGATGGTCGTCCCCTTGCCGACCCAGACGCCGGGACGGATCTCGAACCCCCCGATGTCGACCTGCACCTTGGAGTCGAGGATGTCCTGATGCGCTCGCAGGTACGCCTCCGTCGTGCCGACGTCCTCCCAGTAGCCCTCGGCCACGTAGCCGTAGATCGGCCGGCCGCGAGCCAGGACCTCGGGGAAGACCTCGCCGGAGAAGTCGACCGAGCGGTCGGCGGGGATGTGGTCGAAGATCTCGGGCTCGAGCACGTAGATGCCGGTGTTGATGGTGTCGCTGAACACCTGGCCCCACGTCGGCTTCTCCAAGAAGCGCTCGATCGAGCCGTCCTCCGAGGCGATCACGATGCCGAACTCGAGCGGGTTCTCCACTGCGCTCAACGCGAGGGTGGCGAGCGCGCCCTTCTCCTCGTGGAACGACACCACCGCCGACAGGTCGATGTCGGTGAGCACGTCGCCGGAGATCACGAGGAACCGATCGTCGAGCTCATCGCGCGCGTTCATGACGGAGCCGGCGGTGCCGAGCGGCGTCTCCTCGGTCGCGTACACCATGCGCACGCCGAGCTCCGAGCCGTCGCCGAAGTAGGTCCGGATCGCGTTCGCCATGAACGCGACGGTGACGACGATGTCGCTGAAGCCGTGCTGCCTGAGCAGCGAGACCACGTGCTCCATCATGGGCCGGTTGGCCATCGGCAGCATCGGCTTGGGCTGGTTCGAGGTGAGCGGTCGCAGCCTCGTGCCTTCGCCACCCGCCATGATCACCGCCTTCATGCGCTTGCCTCCCCTCTGGGCGTCGTCCGCCCCCCCGCGGGGACGGGCCCGCCGAGCACCGGCGCGCCGTCAGCGCTCGAGCGCGCCTGGCGGCCCTCCGCAAGGGCCCGCCGAGCCGGCAGGACGTACGCGGCGGCGGCGGACCAGGCCAAGGCGAGCCCGCCAACACCGGCGATCCAGGCCACGTCGTGGAACGGCTGTTGCCAGCCGGCAGTCCCGTGGCTGATGAGGAAGCCGGGATAGGCGACCATCAGCGCGAAGGTGCCTGCCTTGCCGATCCACATGACGTCGATGCGGCGAGCACCCAGGGCGGCGAGCGCCAAGACGGCGCCGGAGACGAGCACCTCTCGGGCCATGGTGAGCAGCCCGAACCACAGCGGGACGGCGCCGTGGACCATCACGGCAACGACCGCGGTGCCCACGAGCACGCGGTCGGCGGCCGGGTCGAGCACCTTGCCCACCGTCGACACCTGGTGGAGCCGCCGCGCCAGCTGCCCGTCCAGCCAGTCGGTGGCGCCGAGCACGCCCAGGAGGATCGCGGCCGCCACCTGGTCGCCGGCACCGAAGAGGAGCCAGCAGAAGACGCCGACGCCGGCGAGGCGGAGCATCGTGACGGCGTTTGCCACGGTGAGCACACGGTCCTCGCCGGCCGGGACGGTCCGTGTGGTCGGAACCGGCGAGGTCATGAGGGTGAGTCTACGGGCGCGTGGTGTGCCAGTCTGTGGCCGTGCCCAGCTTCCAGCCGTTCGGCGGCGCCCGCTACGCCGCGTCCCAAGCCCCGCTCGACTCGCTGATCGCCCCGCCGTACGACGTCGTCGGGCCAGAAGAGCGCGACGAACTGGCGCGCCGCCATCGTCTGAACGCGATCCTCCTCGAGCTCCCACAGCCCGATCCGGCCTCGGGGAGGGACCAGTACCAAGTGGCAGCCCACCTGCTCTCCTCGTGGCTGGAGCGCCAGGCGGTCGTCGTAGACCCCCGCCCTGCCTTCTACCCCTACCGGATGACGGCACCGGACGGCACCGTCACGACCGGGATCATCGGCGCGTTGGGCGTCGGCGACGACGTGCTCCCCCACGAAGAGACCATGCCGAAGCCGCGCAGCGACCGCCTCGACCTGTTGCGCGCCACCGGCGCGAACCTCTCCCCCATCTGGGGCCTCTCGCTCACCAAGGGCCTGACCGCCGCGTTCGAGCCAAACGGACCTCCGGCGAGCCGTGCGGTCGACGACGAGCACGTGGTGCACGAGCTGTGGGTGGTCGACGACCCCGAGGCGGTGGCACGGGTCTCGGCGGCGGTCGCATCCTCGCCGGTCGTGGTGGCCGACGGACACCACCGCTACGAGACTGCCCGGAACTACCGGGCAGAGGTCCGGGCCGCCAACGGCGACCGCCCCGGCGACCACGACTCGGTGATGGCCTTCGTCGTGGAGCTCAGCGAGGAGCAGCTCCACGTCCGAGCGATCCACCGTCTCCTCGACGGGCTCCCTGACGGCGTCGACCTGCGCGAGGTGCTCGGGCGTTACTTCGACGCGGTCCATGCCGGGCCAGCCGAGGGTCGGGTGGTCGAGGCGCTCGAGGCAGCGGGCTCCCTCGCGCTCGTGGACGAGCACGACGCGTGGCTCCTCACGGTACGACCGGGCGCGTTCGACGAGGCGGGCACCGATCTGGTCGCCGGGCTGGTCGACCTGGCGCTGCGCGAGGTCGACGGCCTCTCGTTGTCCTACACCACGCGCATCGACGAGATGCTCGGGGCACTCGGCACCCGGCACGCCCAGGCGGCGATCCTCTTGCAGCCCGTCACCGTCGCTCAGATCTCCGAGTGGGCGTCCGCACGCCGGCGCATGCCGCCCAAGACGACGTACTTCGTGCCCAAGCCCCGTACGGGCATGGTCTTCCGGCTCCTGGCGGCGCCGGCGCCGGCATAGCCGCGCCTATTCGACGGTCCAGGTGGCGCCGGAGCGCACCAGCGCCTTCAGATCGCCGACTCCCCGGCGCTCCTGGGCGTCCGCGACCTGGCGCGCCATCGCGTCGCCGTACTCGGGGCGCTCGACGCAGCGGAAGACGCCGATGGGCGTCGGCTCGAGCGGGCCCCGGCTGAGCCGCGACAGCGCGAACGCGAGCCCGGGGTCTTCCCGGCGCTCGTCGTGCACCAAGAGCGCGTCCTCCCCGACGTCTGCGACGTCGACGATCTCGAGCCGGCCGTCCGCGCGTTGGACGACACCCTTCTCGCGCTCGGCACCGAAGCGAAGGGGCTCGCCATGGACGAGCGGGATGAGCATCCCCGCACGAGCGTCGCGGGCCGTGATCTTCTCGAAGGCGCCGTCGTTGAAGACGTTGCAGTTCTGGTAGACCTCCACGAACGCCGCGCCGTCGTGGTCGTGGGCACGCCGGAAGGTCTCCTGCATGTGCTGGCGGTCCATGTCATGGGTCCTCGCCACGAAGGTCGCCTCCGCACCGAGCGCCAGGCTGATCGGGTTGAACGGCGTGTCGAGGGACCCGAACGGCGTCGACTTGGTGACCTTCGCGAGCTCCGACGTCGGGGAGTACTGCCCCTTGGTCAGTCCGTAGATCTGGTTGTTGAACATGAGGATCGTCATCCGCACGTTCCGACGCAACGCGTGGATCAGGTGGTTCCCTCCGATCGACAGCGCATCGCCGTCGCCGGTGATCACCCACACGTCGAGATCCGGCCGGGTGGTGGCGAGGCCGGTCGCGATCGCGGGCGCGCGTCCGTGTATCGAGTGCAGCCCGTAGGTGTTCATGTAGTAGGGGAAACGCGCCGCGCAGCCGATCCCCGAGAGAAAGACGGTGTTCTCCCGCCGTGCTCCGAGGTCGGGCAAGAGCATCTGGATGGCCGCCAGGATCGAGTAGTCCCCGCAGCCCGGGCACCAGCGCACTTCCTGGTCGCTCGCCCAGTCCTTCCTCGTGGTCGGCGCCAGGCCGCCGGCGCCCGTGTCGGTGGTGGTCACCGCGCGTCCTCCAGGAGCGAGCAGATGGCAGCTTCGATCTCCCCCGCTCGGAACGGCACTCCCTGCACCTTGGACATCGAGCGTGCGTCGACGAGGTACTCGGCCCGCACGAGACGAGACAGCTGCCCGAGGTTCATCTCGGGCACGAGCACGGTCCGGTAGCGCGCCAGCACCTCACCCAGGTTCGCCGGGAACGGGTGCATGTGCACGAGGTGGGCGTGGGCGACCCGCTTGCCACGGGCACGCACGCGCCGAACGCCGGCCAGGATCGCGCCGTAGGTCGAGCCCCATCCGAGCACGAGGAGCTCTGCGTCGCCGGTCTCGTCGTCGACGTCGACAGGCGGGATGTCGCGGACGATCCCAGCCACCTTCGCCGCGCGCAGCCGGACCATCTTCTCGTGGTTCGCCGGGTCGTAGGAGACGTTGCCAGAGCCGTCGGCCTTCTCGAGGCCCCCGATGCGGTGCTCGAGGCCGGGCACCCCCGGCGGCGCCCAGGGACGGGCAAGGGTCGCGTCGTCGCGCACGTAGGGCCAGAACACTTCGGTCCCGTCGTCGAGGACGTGGTTCGGCCCGCTCGCGAACGCCGGGTCGATCCGCTCGAACGCGTCGACGTCGGGAAGACGCCACGGCTCCGCGCCGTTCGCCAGGTACCCGTCGGAGAGCAGGATCACCGGCGTGCGGTACTTGACCGCGAGGCGCACTGCCTCGATCGCCGCCTCGAAGCAGTGCGAAGGGCTCTTGGCCGCAACGATGGGCAGCGGCGCCTCGCCATGGCGGCCGTACATCGCGTGCAGGAGGTCCGCCTGCTCGGCCTTGGTCGGCAGACCCGTCGAGGGACCGCCCCGCTGGATGTCGACGAGGACCAGCGGGAGCTCGAGGTTGACCGCGAGCCCGAGGGCCTCCGACTTGAGGTCCACGCCGGGCCCGCTCGTGGTCGTGACGCCGAGCGAGCCCCCGAACGCCGCTCCGATCGCCGAGCCGATACCGGCGATCTCGTCTTCGGCCTGGAAGGTGCGGACGCCGAACTCCTTGCGGCGCGAGAGCTCATGGAGGATGTCGGACGCCGGAGTGATCGGGTAGCTTCCGAGGAACAGCGGCAGCCCCGACAGTCGAGACGCGGCGATGAGCCCCCACGCCAACGCCTGGTTGCCAGTCACCTGCGTGTACTCGCCCGGCTCGAAGTGCGCTGGCTGCACCTCGTAGGTGGACTCGAACAGCTCGGCGGTCTCGCCGAAGTGATAGCCGGCCCGGAACGCCCGCGTGTTGGCCTCTCGCACCATCTCGCGGTCCGCGAAGCGCTTCTGGATCCATTCGACGGTTGCGTCGACCGGCCGGTTGTAGAGCCAGCTCAACAGTCCGAGTGCGAAGAAATTCTTCGACCGTTCCGCATCTCGCGGCTTGACCCCGGCCTCCTTGCAGACCTCCTGGGTCATGGAGGTCATCGGCACCTCGTAGAGCGCGAACGCGCTCAGGGAACCGTCGGTGAGCGGGTTCGCGGCGTAGCCCGCCTTGGTGAGGGAGCGCTCGTCGAATGCGTCGACGTTCACCACGATGGTGGCGCCCTTTTCGAGCACACCCACGTTCGCCTTCAGCGCCGCCGGGTTCATGGCGACGAGGACGTTCGGCGCGTCCCCCGGCGTGAGGATGTCGTGATCGGAGATCTGCACCTGGAACGCCGAGACGCCCGCGAGGGTACCGGCCGGCGCACGGATCTCCGCCGGGAAGTCGGGGAAGGTCGACAGGTCGTTCCCGAACAGCGCACTGGACGCGGTGAAGCGGTCTCCCGTGAGCTGCATGCCGTCGCCGGAGTCGCCGGCGAACCGGATGACGACCCGGTCGAGCTGTCGGTGGTGCTCGTCTCGATGCTCGGTCGTGGTCATGGTGTACCGGTGGTGGAGCATAGTTCCGCTACGCCCGGCGCAGGAACGCTCTGCCGACGGCGGTGGCCCGGCACCGGCCACGCGCAGTTATGCGATCGTCACCTCAGGGTCGAGATAGACGTCCTGGATCGCCTGGATCAGCGCGGCCCCCTCCTCCGTCGGGCGCTGGAAGGCCTTACGCCCGACGATGAGGCCCTGTCCTCCCGCCCGCTTGTTGATCACCGCGGTCCGCACGGCCTGCGCGAGGTCGCCGGCGCCGCTGGACTCTCCGCCCGAATTGATCAGACCGACGCGCCCGGCGTAGCAGTTGACGACCTGCCAGCGCGTGAGGTCGATCGGGTGATCGGTGGTGAGCTGGTCGTAGACCAAGGGGTCCGTCCTGCCGAAGCCGATCGCGTTGTAGCCGCCGTTGTTCTCCGGCTGCTTCTGCTTGATGAGGTCCGCCTCGATCGTGACGCCGAGGTGGTTGGCCTGGCCCGTCAGGTCAGCGCTCACGTGGTAGTCCACCCCGTCCTTCTTGAAGGCGGGGTTCCGCAGGTAGCACCACAGGATCGTGCACATCCCGAGCTCGTGCGCCTCGCTGAAGGCCTCGGAGATCTCGTGGAGCTGGCGGTCAGCCTGCTCCGAGCCGAAGTAGATGGTGGCGCCCACCCCGGTGGCCCCAAGCTCGAAGGCCTGGCGCGCCGTGCCGAACGGCACTTGGTCGTACGTGTTCGGGTAGTGCAGGAAGTCGTTGTGGTTCAGCTTCACGACGAACGGGATCCGGTGCACGTAGCGGCGCGCGACCGCACCGAGGACGCCCAGCGTCGTGGCGACCGCGCTGCACCCGCCGGCGATCGCGAGCTCGCATATGTTTGCGGGATCGAAGTACTTGGGGTTCTTGGCAAAACTTGCGCCCGCGGAGTGCTCGATCCCCTGGTCCACCGGCAGGATCGAGAGGTACCCCGTCCCGCCCAGGCGGCCGTGCCCGTACAGCGTCCCGAGCGCCCGCAGCACCGCCGGCGGCCGATCGGAGTGCGAGAACGTGCGCTCCAAGAAGTCGGGCCCCGGCACCACGAGCCCTTCGGCCGGGAATGCCTTCGCCTCGTGGCGCAGCAGGGAATCGGCCTCGTCGCCGAGCAGTTGCTGGAGATCGATCGCCATACAACGAGCCTACTTGGGAGCCCGGGGGCGCCGGGCGGGGTCCCGGGGGCGCCGGCGACGTCTCGCTGGCCGTCCGAGCGCCTCGAGACGCGCGGCGATGTCGTAGGCCTCCGGGTCAACGTTGGCCACGCGTCCGAACAGGTCGCGCGCCCGCGGCACGTCGCCCGCCCGCTCGTAGAGGTCCCCGAGCGCATACCACTGCCGAACGTGACGGTCCGAGGGGTTGCGCAACGACCGACCCGTCCCCGCCGCGACCAGCAGCGCGATCGCGTCGGCGAGCTGGCCGCGGTCTGCGAGGCTGCCGGCCGCGACGATGCGCGCTTCGGCGAGCACCTCGGGCTCGGGTGAACGGTGACGGAGCTCGGCCCACAAGGCGGATACTTGGCGGTGGCGCCCGAGCGCGCGCTCGCAGTCCATCAGCGCGGGCAGCGCATCGGGATCCCCGGTGAGCTCGGTGTATGCGTGCAGGTGACGCGACGCGTCGCGCCAGCGCCCCAACCGGTACGACGCGAATCCCGCCAGCCGCCGCACCGCGGCCACACCGGGAACCTCACGGACGAGCTCGTTGCCCAGGCGCGCGGCTTCCGTGTAACGGGCGCGCTCGTACGCCTGGACCGCGCGCTCCATCCGCCCGACGAGGACCTCTTTTCGACGAGCGGTCGCAGTGTCCGCCGCTCGGCGGATCTCGGTCGCGACGTCCGCCGGGA
>JAJZJC010000112.1 GCA_021810205.1 Actinomycetes bacterium | reverse complement strand
CCCTCCTGTGGCTCGAGTCAATCGCCTCCGCGCCGCGCGATCGCAACGCGAGAACGCCAGGCTAACTCGACTCGGTGCCGGACGCCGTGGTGCCCGCAACCGATGCGCCAGTCGATGCGCCGGTCGATGCGCCGGTCGATGCGCCGGTCGATGCGCCGGTCGACCCGCCGCCACCCGCGGTGCCCGTCGGCGGGGGGGCCGATGTGGTCGGCGGGGCGCCGGACGTGCCGGTCGTACCCGACGTGCCGGTCGTACCCGACGTGCCGGTCGTACCCGACGTGCCGGTCGTACCCGACGACGCGGCGGGAACGACGAACGCCCACGTTGCGTCGACGCATTGCGCGGGCGTCGTCGTTCGCACCAGGTACGCGCTCGTTCCGTCGAGTCGTACGACCGGGAGCGCGCCGGCGCTGGCGAGACACGAGAGCGTCCGCTCAGGGGCCAAGAGTGTGGTGAGCGTGCCGGCAGCGGTCGTCGCCGCGGGCAGCGGACCCGGCCACGTCACGAGGGTCACCGTCGTCCCGTCGTAGCGTGCGGTCACAGTGGCGCCTGTCGGACCACCGGATGTCGTCGGGCCCGGCGCGCTCGAGTGCGGCGTCGCGCCGGTCCCTGC
This sequence comes from Actinomycetes bacterium, assembly GCA_021810205.1. Lineage (GTDB taxonomy): Bacteria > Actinomycetota > Acidimicrobiia > Acidimicrobiales > RAAP-2 > JAJYVT01. The sequence continues at coordinate 6,756 of JAJZJC010000112.1, read as the reverse complement.
ATCGAGCCCCGCGGTCGACGACGAGCCTGTGCTTCCGTTCAGGGGGAGCGCCGGCGATGTGGGGGCGATTGCTGCGGGCATGCCGGCGTCGGGACCGACCATGGGCCCGATCGGAGGCTGTGGCACCGTCGAGATGCCGGTGAGCGCTGCACGGACGTCGCCGGTCCCTGTCGACATCCCGAGCGCCCACACCGCTTGGCCACGCAGCCCTGCGGCGACGGCAAGACGCGCCTTGGCGGCGAGCACAGCGGGATCGTCGAACCACACCTGGTACCACTGGCCGCCGACACGGTACGCGGCCCACGGGCCCTGCGTCGCCGGATCCCAATAGACCTTCGCATCCGCGGGAATCGCATTGTCGGCGACTGCGGTAGGCGGTCCCGTCGACGGATCGCCGGCTGCCGGACCGGTCGTCGGCCACTGCTCGCCGTACAGCGCCATGCCCAGGATCACCTTGCTCGCGCCTGCCGCGGCGACGTACGCCGCGACGACCGACTGGTCGCTGAACGCGCTGGTGCCGCTGGGCGTGACAAAGAACGTGTCGCCCATGTCGTAGTCCATGACCACGAACGCGTCCACGTACGGCGCCATCCCCCCGACGTCGTAGAACCCGAGCGGATCGGCGGCCGACGACGCGTACGTGTCGACGGTGAACTGCCACGCCGCGTCGGCCCGGTGCAGGGCAGTGCCGAGCGTCTCGACGAGTTGGTCGAGCCCGGCACGGTCTGTCGGACCGGTCCCCTCGAAGTCGAGGTTCACGCCGTCGAGATGCTTCGCCTGCACGAGTGTCACGAGCGTGGCGGCGAGCGCCGACTGCGCCGCGGGATCGTGGGTCAGCGTATCGAGCGTCGCCTGGTCGAAGCAGGTGGCCGTGAGCACGACTCGGGCACCGCGACGGTGGGCCTGGGTCACCACGTCGGCCAGTGCCTGGCTCTCGTACCCCGCCCACCCGGGGTTCGACGCGCGTTCGTCGACCGTCCCGGCTGCGGTCACGTCGACACTGAAGTAGGCGATAGTGCTGAACGAGGCGAGGTGCTCGGCACCGGGGTTCGCGAGCTCCCAGTAGGGGAGAAAGCCGAATGCTTCGTGGGCAGCCAGCGGGGCCGACTGCACCGAACGCGGCGCGGGCGCGGGCGGCGCGCTCGCCTTGGCCAGGTGCACCTTCGAGGAGAGCCTGGCGCGGCCGAGCGCGTCGTGCGGCGTGCGGTGTGCGCTCGAGCTCGCCTTCGAGATCGACCGGGGCGAGCCAAGCTGCCCGCTGAGCGCAACGGCGAGACCTGCCACGAGGACGAGCGCGCCCGCGACAGCACCTAGGGGACGCGCGTATCGGCGCCGATGCGCTGCACGAGCGCGCGCGGCGGCCCCGGCGCGCAGCTCGTCAAGTGCGGGGAGGAAGGAGGAGACCTGGCGAGATTCGACCAGCGCGGACAGCGCGCCGTCGCGCGTATGCACGGTGAGCAGCACTTGCCCTGGATCGCGCGCGACGTCGCCACGCCCTGCGGCCGCCGGGTCTGCGACCTCCCATCGCTCGACGTCGCGCCATGTGACGCGCCGGCGCTCCTCGTGACTCGCATCGACGAGCGCCAGCCCCTCGACGTCTGCCTCGAGCCTCATGCCGTCGGAGATCCCGATCCCCGATGCCGGCGAGCCGATGAGCGGCCAGGCGTCAAGGTGCGCCGCGCGGACCGAGCTCGCCGCGCCACGTGCACGAGCGGCTGCCCTCCGCAACCCCACGCCGCCGAGGGTAGCCGATGGCGCGGCGAACCCGCAGGCGACACCAAGGTGCTGCTCAGTGAACCGGCCTGGTGAAGGTGATCCGGGCGCTCTATCGAAACGCCGCCCGACGGGCCGGGGAGCTCGGCGAGCCAGCCGAGGAGATCTTCCGCTCCTTCGTCGTCAGCACGCTGGCCCACCTGGTGGGGGACGACTGCTACAACGGCGAGGCCATGGACGCAGTCTTCGGTCTCGAGAGCGGCACCCTCTCGCCCGACGTGTTGTGCGTCTTGAACTCCAAGCTGCGGGTTTCTATCCCCACGTTCGACGACGCGTACCGCACGGTACCGGTCGAAGAGATCTCCCTCATGGCCCCATCGCCTCACGGTGTGGGCACCGCATGCGCCACCTGAACATCACCGGCGTCAGGCAAGCCGAGATCGAGGACCTGGCGGCGTTGTTCGCGCCGGGCGTGGCCCGCTTCGCCGCCCTTCTGCGCGCTGCCTGCGAGGACTTCCCCGCCGATCTCCTCCCCACGCCACCCTCGATGCCCAAGCTTACAGCTGCGGTACCGGCGTGAGCCTGGCCAAACGGTGCTGACCTCAGCGGAGTCGACGCGGTGAGCCGCGCATCATCGGACCAGTTCCCTGCTGGCCCTCGCGCGAGGTTGAGCGGATCCCCCGGCAGCGGTTCAGTTTGACCAGTGTGAATTCCGACCGAATCCGGACAGCTGTTCCGATGGAATCCGGACAGCGTTCCGATCCAATCCGGACAGCGTTCCGATGAATCCGGACGCGCCAGGGGTGACCCGGAGGATCCACCGCTGAGCTGAGCCGACGCAGCACCTTCGTCTCGTTCCCCCCGCCGTGGGGGGCGACGAGAGGAGGGAGCGGTGTCACCACGTCCCCGCAGCGACATGCGAAAGATCCGAGACGTTCTCCGGCTCACGTTCGCGATGGGCCTCACCCGCCGGCAGGTGGCCGACGCGCTGCACCTGGCGCCGTCCACCGTCTCCGACTGCATCAAGCGTGCGCAGACCGCCGGGCTCAGCTGGCCGCTGCCCGCCGAGCTCGACACAGCTGCGCTCGAACGCCGTCTGTTCCCCTCTGTGGCGCCGCCGACGACAACGCGCCCGATGCCGGACTGGAACTACGTCCGCAAGGAGCTCGCCAGGGTCGGAGTGACCAAGTGGCTGCTGTGGGAGGAGTACCGAGAGGTCCATCCCGACGGCTACGCCTACAGCCAGTTCTGCAACCTGTATCGGGAGTGGACCAAGACCCTCGGCGTCGTGATGCGCCAGGAGCATCGAGCCGGCGAGAAGCTCTTCATCGACTACGCCGGGCCGACCATCCCCATCTACGACTACGTGACCGGCGAGGTGCTCGTCACAGCCCAGCTGTTCGTCGCCGCTCTCGGCGCGTCGTCCTACGTCTACGCGGAAGCGACCGCGACCCAAGGTCTCGAAGACTTCGTCACGTCCAACGTGCATACCTTCGAGTACATGGATGGTGCGGCCAAGATCCTCGTGCCCGACAATCTTCGCAGCGGCGTCAAGAAACCGAATCGCTACGAGGCCGAGATCACTCGCACCTACGAGGAGATGGCGGCCCACTATGGCGCGGCCGTGATCCCGGCGAGAAGCTACCGGCCGCGTGACAAAGCCAAGGTGGAGGCAGCCGTGCTCCTCTGCGAGCGCTGGATCCTGGCCAAGCTCCGAAACGAACGCTTCACCTCGCTCGGCCAGTTGAACCGCAGGATCGCACAACTGGTGGAGGCGATCAACGACAAGGCGTTCAAGAAGCTGGAGGGTTCTCGCCGCACCCTCTACGAGGCGATCGACCGGCCGGCGCTCACGCCCCTTCCACCGTCTCCCTACGTGATCGGTCGATGGAAGCAGGTCACCTGCAACATCGACTACCACCTCGACGTGGAGCGCCACTACTACTCGGTTCCCCACCAGCTCGTGGGAAAGCGGCTCGACGTGCGCACGTCTGCATCGAGCGTCGAGGTGTTCTTCAAGGGCAAACGAGTGGCCTCCCACATCCGTTCCTTCAAGATCGGTGGGTTCACCACTACACCGGCGCACATGCCCGAGTCCCATCGACGTCACGCCGAGTGGACGCCGTCTCGGATGATCGCCTGGGCGGAGAAGACCGGGCCCGAGACCGCCGCGTTCTCAAAGAAGCTGATCGAGCTGCGTCCCCACCCAGAGCACGGCTACCGCTCGATCCTGGGCGTGATCCGCCTCGCCAAGCACTACGAGCCGAGCCGCATCGAAGCGGCGTGCCGCCGTGCCATCGCGCTCAACGCCTACTCCTACACCTCGGTCCGCTCGATCCTCGAGCACGGCCTCGACCGCCGGCCACTGCCCACCGAGACCATTACCCAACCCCATCCCCGCCGTCAACACCGAAACGTGCGTGGCGGTGACTACTACCAATGAAAGGAGCACCCATGTTGATGGGCCCCACGATCGAGGGACTGCGCGAACTCAAGTGCACAGTGATGGCCAGATCGCTCGAGGAACAACGAACGAGCACCCTCTACGACGGACTGGCCTTCGAAGAGCGACTCGGCCTGTTGGTCGACCAGGAGCTCTGTGAGCGCAAGAACCGTCGACTGCGTCGACTGCTTCAGCTCGCGAAGCTGCGCTGCGACGCGGTCATCGAGAACGTCGACTTCAGCGCGCATCGGGGTCTCGACCGATCGACCGTCTTGTCCCTGGCCGAGTCGCACTGGGTCACCTCCCATCACAACGTGCTCGTCACGGGGCCGACCGGCGTGGGAAAGACCTACGTCGCCTGCGCGCTCGCCAACGCGGCGATCCGCCACGGACACCCAGCCCTCTACGTGCGAGCGCCGCGCCTGTTCGAGGATCTGGCGATCGCCCGCGCCGATGGCCGGCTGGCCAAGCTCATGGCGTCTCTCGGCCGTGTCGAGGTCCTCGTCGTCGACGATCTGTTCATCCGGCCGTGTGACACCCAGCAGGCGGCGGATCTGCTCGAGGTGGTGGAGGACCGCCACCAGCTGCGAGCGACGATCGCAGCGTCCCAGCTGCCGGTGGCCCACTGGCACGAGTCGATCGGCGATGCAACCATTGCGGATGCCATCCTCGATCGCCTGCTGCAGCATGCCCACCGGATCGCACTCGAGGGCGAGTCGCTTCGCCGACAGTCCTCAGCGCCGACGACCCGGCGGTCGCGTTCGGAGGAGACGAAGAACCAATCGCAGACCGACAGCGAGAAGGAGGTGAAGTCGGGAGACCGCTGACCGTCGACGTCGGCCGCTACGCGGCCTCCGGCGCCCCGTGTCCGGATTCCATCGGAACAGCTGTCCGGATTCGGTCGGAAGGGCTCGCGAGATAACTACGCGGCTACTACATCTTGTGTCTGGCGTCTCAGGCTGAGGACTGCGGGCCGCCTGAACCCTTGCGGCGGTACGGCCGTACGGTCCGACCCTCTTCCTCGGCCGCACTCCGGCGACGCTCTCGTTGCCGCTTGGCTTCGAGGGCGTTGTGCCGCTCCCTGACCCTGGTCGCGTGAGCGTGGTCCGCCGACTGCTGGTCCGTCCGCCGCTGGCGAAGGTCCCGGTCGCCGACTGGCGCCCGAGTGTCCGTCAGACTGCAGACGAGCCTCCAGAAGAGCAGGCCTCGGTTGCGAGCGTGTCGGCGGTTGTAGCGGAAGACGAACTCGTCGAGATACGCGTCGAGGTGCTGGTCTGCGACCGCCCCCTGGTGGGTCCCGAGCAGCCAGCGTTTGAGCAAGGAAGCCACCCGGTGCACGTGAGGGTGGACGACGTGCGCCTTCGCTTCGGTCTTCGACAGATTCGTGGTCCTGGCTTCATAGTGCAGTCCACGAGCATCGAGCTCGGCGAGCGCCGGACCGTAGGAGGGCCAATCGTCAGAGATCAACACCGATCCTGGTTCAACGTTGTGCTCCAAGAAATCGGCTACGGCCAGGGATGATGCGTCAGGCAGGCGAGCGAGGCGGATACGGCCCATGGCGGTTGGTGAAACCACCTCGCAGGCCACGGCGACCGGTGATTTCTTCCCGCGCGATCGGCCGCCTGCCCCGGGGTCCACGCCTCCGACGTACGTCTCGTCGAACTCGATCTCGCCACTGAGCTTCTCTCGCTCCCCCTGGTCCATCGCTGCCCGCATCTTTTGAAGCAGGAGCCACGCCGTGGCGTAGTTGACGCCGGTGATCCGCTGGATGCTGAGCGCCGAGACCCCGATCTTGGTCTGCACGAGTTGCCAGGCGACGACGAGCCACGTGGCGAGCGGCACCTTCGTCCGTTCGAGCAGCGTCCCCGTCGTCGCGGTGAACCACCGTCGACAACTCCCGCACCACCAGCGAGGTCCGCCCGGCAACGTCATGGCCGCCCCACAGCGCGAGCAGGCGATGCCATGCCGGAACCGCACCGCGGTGAGATACCGAATGGCGTTGGCCTCGGTCCCGAACCATCGATTGAACTCGGCCAAGTCCCTGGGGTAGTGCCGCCCCGCCCGGGGCTGGCCGGCGTCGAGCTCCCAGGTCAGCATCCGCCAATGGTAGGCACAACATCTTGTGTTCGCGTAGTTATCTCGCGAGCCCTTTCTTTTCGAAACCCCTTGACTTCTGGGCGCGATCGAGGTCTCCTCCACGGTCCAGAGCGACGCACGCCTCCGGGCCGTGGGCACATTCCCATGACCAGCTACCCAACGCCCGAACCCCGTTCCGGTCGGTCACCGGAGGTCCCGCCGCGCCCGAACGCGGCCTCAGCTGTCCCCCGCACCTCGCCCATCGGTCAGGAGCTGAACCGCGAGGTCCCCCGTCGTAAAGGCGCCGGTCAGGGCTCAGATCCGGCACGTGTAGGTGTCGGCGACTGTAGGGATGATCCTGCTGGTGCTGTTCCTCATCCCGCCTCGGGCGGCGGGGGCGGCGGTCGTCGTGGCGTGGCCGCTCGTCTGTCGTCCATCAACCACCAGCTGCTCGTCCTGCTGAACGCCCACCGGGTGCTGACCACGCCACAGCTGATCGCACTCACCGGGCGTCCGGAGCGAAC
>JAJZJC010000111.1 GCA_021810205.1 Actinomycetes bacterium | reverse complement strand
CCTCCGTTCCAACGAGCGAGGGGGCCAGATGGTATCCATTCAGGTGTCGCGCACCTCTGACCGAGTCGCTCCCCGCCTGCTCGTGAGGGCCTGACCGCCCGCACTCGGCAAGAAGTTTCCAAAATCGCGCGTGACCAGCGCGTTTGTCCTGCTCGGATGCTCGCGATTTGGCGCCGACCTTGCTCAACTGGTGTGCGTGGCAGATGGTGGGCGGCAGAGCGATGAGGACCTCGCAGGTGAGAACGCCGCCTTGTGCGAGGAGAACAGCGCACTGCGAGAAGAGGTAGCCGGGCTTCGCCAGCAGCTGTCGGCGTTCAAGCACGAGGTTGAAGCGATGACCCGCACGATCGCTGCACTCGAAAAGAAGCTCGGGCGCAACTCGCAGAACTCGTCCATGCCCCCGTCGTCGGACATGTTTACCAGGCCCGCCAAGGAGGAGAGCCCGAACAGGAAGGCTCGTCGTGCGCTGGGAAGGAAGCCGGGCAAGCAACCCGGTGCCCCCGGGGCCCACCTCGCCCAGGTGGATGACCCCACAGAGGTCGTCCCCCATCGTCTCGAGGTGTGCAGCTGCTGCGGTGCCGACCTCTCGGCCGCAGAGCTGGTGGGCGAAGAAGTGCGCCAGGTCTTCGAGATTCCCGAGCCCAAGATCGTCGTCACCGAGCACCGCGTCTACAAGCTGCGCTGTTCGTGCGGCGAGATGAACGAGGGCGAGTTCCCGCCCGAAGCACGAGCACCTGCTTCCTACGGGCCACGGGTGCGGGGCTTCGGGCTCTACCTCTTGGCCCGCCAGCATCTCCCCTTCGAGCGAGCGGCGGAGGCGATGGCGGACCTGCTCGGCGTCGAGTGCTCGACGGGGTTCTTGGACGATCTCTACCGCGAGGGCGCCGAGGCGCTGGACGCCTTCTTGGACGAGGTGCGCAACCAGATACGAGCGTCGTCGGTGGTGCACTTCGACGAGACGCCGACCAGGGTCAAGAAGGCCAAGCACTACTTCCACGTCGCGTGCACCGAGCTTCTCACCTTGCTGCACGCAGACGTGACTCGTGGGCTCGACGCGGTCGAACGGGTGGGCGTGCTGCCGGGCTACACGGGCACCGCCATCCACGACCGGTTGGGGATGTACTTCAACTTCACCGACGCGCGACACGGGGTATGCGGAGCACATCTGCTTCGCAATCTCGCTTCGGTCGGCGTCGTGTGGGACCAGAGCGAGTGGGCGAGCGCCATGACCGACCTGCTCGTCGAGATGAAGACCGCTGCCGAAGGCGCCCGGGCGGCCGGCAAGAAGCGCCTCGGTCACAAGGTCCTCACCTCCTTCTTGGAGCGCTACGACACGATCGTCGAGCTGGGCCTCGCCGCCAACCCCGCACCAACGGGACGCAAGCGCGACTACGTGGAGAAGGAGTCCTACAACCTCGCTTGTGCACTCGGTGACCTGAAGGCAGAGGTCACGCTCTTCGCCACCGACCTCGTCGTCCCGTTCACCAATAACCGCGCCGAGGCTGACCTTCGCATGGTGAAGCTGCAGTCCAAGATCTCTGGGTCGTTCCGCGCGGCCGAAGGCGCCGAGCGCCTGGCCAAGGTTCGCTCCTATCTCTCGACTGCTGGAAAGCACGGCGTCGACGCGATGGACGTCTTGACTGCGCTGTTCGCCGGACATCCCTGGATGCCTCCGGCACCCACCCGCACCTGAGAGCGCATGAGGTGTCATCCTGGTCCCTGGCCTCGCATCATGCCTTCACGCCTGCCGACGCTGTCCGCACACCTGAATGGATACGCCGCTTCGAGCTCGATCCCTCCTGTTGCTGGTGGTTCATCCGTGCCTTGGCGGTGTTGCATCTCGCGCCGGATCGCCCGTCCCTTGCCAGGGAAGGCGCGGGAGGAAACGGCGCCCGCAGACGAGGGCGCGAGGGCGCTCCGGCGCGGCGATGATCCGGCGCGGCGGCGAGACGGCGCGGCGATGATCCGGCGCGGCGGCGAGACGGCACGCGCCCGCATATTCAATGGGCACCGCGCGTACTCCCCGACCGCGGGGTCCCTGAGCTCGCCCACGTCGCAGCGCTCCCCGGGCTCGCCAGCCGGACGAAGGCGCGACGCGACGGCCCGTGAGCCGGACCCGGTCGGCGGCCCCTGCTCGTGCCCGGGGCTCCCTACGCCTGCGCGGCGTGGAACATGCTGAGCCCCCGGCGCCGGCCTGGCTCGCCTCGGAAGATGGGGCTCACGCCGACGGCCTCTCGGGCCCACCGTTCGACTCGGGTCTCCCGTTCGACCCGGGTCCCCCGTTCGAGCGGGGCTCGCCGATGACCGGGGCAGCAGTGCGGACCCCGCTCCATCGCGCAATGTCGACGTCGAGGTCGAGAGGGTCCACAGGCGCAGCGTGCTCGTACACGCCCCACCCGTCGCGCGGGAGCATCCACATCACCTCGAAATCGTTGCCATCCGGGTCAGCGCCATAGACGCTCTTGGTGGCCCCGTGACTCGACTCCCCCGCGTAGGCCCCAGCATCGAGCAGCGTCTGGCGGGCTGCAGCCAGCTCGTCGATAGTGTCGAGCTGCCAGGCCAGGTGGTACAAGCCGATCGCGCCGCGGCGCTTCTGGCCGCCTGACGGGCCGACTCCGAAGAGGCCGAGGTCATGGTGGTTCCCCGATCGCGCGAGCCTCAGGAACGCCGCGTTGGCCTGAGGCTCGCGAGCAATGACCTGCATCGCGAACACGTGGGTGTAGAACCGGACCGACCGCTCCAGGTCAGAAACGAACAGCACCGCATGGTTCAAGCGCACAGGTGACACAACCATCAGGTGGCTCCTTCGGATGTCGAGAGCCAGGACGGTCCCCAAGCCTGCACCGGCTCGACGAGAGGTCGGTCGTCCCAGACGCAGCGCACCCGGCAATCTGCGCGATCTCGAGGCTAACGCCGGCGCGAGGGCAAGTCGTGCGCAAGAGGGCGCGCCCTCGTCGAGGAGCTTCGCGTGCACGGTCGCCTGCGCCTCGTCGACATGCTCGTCGCTGTTCAAGACCTCCCGGAGCTCTTTGCGCTCGACCTCAAAGAGGGCCCGTGGCTGGGGTCGAGCGACGCGCTCGTGCTAGGGCGGTGCCTGGGAGGTGCGGTGCCGGCGGTAGTGGTGAGCACGGCGCTCACCCACCGCCGTGCACCGCCGTGCACCGCCGCGCACCGCCGCGCACCGCCGCGCACCGCCGCGCACCGCCGCGCACCGCTGCGTACGCCGCCTTCATCTCCACCGCCGGTGCGAGTGCTGCGATCGCCTGGTCGATCACCTGTTCTCGCCCCTCTCGTCCTTGGCGCTGTCGGCGGCGAGCTGCTCCAACAGCGCTGAGAGTCTTCCCTGGACCCCGATCACCGTGCGGGCCTTCGAGAGCTCGGTGGTCAGCTTGTCGTTCCCCTACTTTCTCCTGCTTCAGCTTGGCGATCTCCTTGTCACGCTGATCGGCCCGAGGGCGTCCGGGCTGACGCCCAAGTGCTTCCTCGCCACCTCTTGGGCTCGCTGTCAACGCCACACTCGGTGAGCAGCGATGTAGAGGCCTTCCCGGCGCAGGAGGGCACCCTTTTCGGCCCTGGAGAGGTGCTCGTGCTCGGAGGGGATCCGCGTCTTGTCGTCCGCCGAGAACCGCCGTGGTGGCCTTGCGCGCTCGGGGACCTCGGGGTCCGGTTCGGAGTGGTTCGTCGCGGCGCCATGGTGGCGCGCGTCGACGGTGTGGTTGGTCGTGATGGCCATTCCAAGGACTCCCTTCCCCTCCCTCTAAGCTCAACGAATCTGCTGTCCGATCTGCCTCGCTGGAGGTTGACACAGAGCGACTGCGAGCGTGCACTCGTGGGCGATGGCCTCGAGGATCGTGACTCCTGCGCTTCCGAAGCGACGGCAGGCGGGCCAGCCGATGGCGATCGCTCCGACGGGCTTTTCCCACCGAGAGCGGCAGGATGGCCCAGGACGTGGAGTCGGAGTCGCAGCCGGCGAGGTGGGGGTACTCGCGGTCCCTCGATGAGAGCGTCGATCAAAGAAGCGGCGGCCCGCGAAGAGCGAAACCGCCATGCGTACGAAGCCGTCGAGTCGTACGGAGCCGTCGAGAAGTACGAAGCCGTGCCCCACGGCAGATGTCACCTCCAACCCCCCCCAACCTCTCGGAGCACACGGCGCATGCTCTACGCGCACCGGGCGAGTGACAGGCGAGCGGTCTTCGCGCGTTCCGCGCACTCGCGATCCCCGCACCCGAGCCACGCAAGCCGTGCTCGCAGCGCGACTCGACCCGGTGGTGCGCAAGTCCCCGCCGGACCACCGCCGGGTGACGATTCGAGGACGTCGCCACGCTGCCGTATCCTCCGTGGATGCGGGCGACTGGAGGTGCGGCCATGACTTGCTGGCGTCGGGACCAACCGTTCGGGGACTGCTGAACTGCCATGCCGACCCTGGGCCTCGAGGACCACGTCGTCGATGAGGCGACCCTGAGCCGCACGATCGATCGGTTCCGGACGCAGCGGATCCTGCTCCCGACCTTCGCCGAGCTGGCCGATCCGACCGGGATCCCCGGCCCGATCCTGGGAGCGCTCGCCGGTGTGAGCCCCGACGAGCTGGATCCACGCAACCTGTTCCGTGTCCACTGGTACAACGACAGCCGGCGCACCGGACTGGTGACAGTACCCGAGCACGTGGTGCTGCCCGCCGCGCTGACGGGAGTGGAGTGCCCGATCGTGGTCGTGTTCGGCGACCGCTTCCCGATGGTCGGCTGCCACAAGGTGCTCGCCAGCTACGGGTGCCTGGCGCCCCGGGTGGTCACCGGCCAGTTCGACCCCACCGTCCACCGGGCGGTGTGGCCGTCGACCGGTAACTACTGCCGCGGGGGGGTGGCGATCAGCCGGATCATGGCGTGCCACGGCGTCGCCATCCTGCCGGAGGGGATGAGCCGGGAGCGGTTCGCCTGGCTGGAGCAGGCGGTGACGGACCCGAGTGACGTCATCGCCACGCCGGGGACCGAGAGCAACGTCAAGGAGATCTACGACAAAGCCAACGAGCTGAGCCTCGACCAGGCGAACGTGGTGTTCAACCAGTTCGCCGAGTTCGGCAACCACCTCGTGCACTACCTGTGCACCGGTCGAGCCCTCGGCCGTGTCTTCGAGCACCTCCAGCAGCAACGTCCGGCACTGCGCCTGGCGGCGTTCGTCTCTGCATCCGGCTCGGCCGGGACGCTGGGGGCAGGCGACCACCTGAAGGAGGTGTACGGCTCCAAGATCGCCGCGGTCGAGGCGCTCGAGTGCCCGACCATGCTGCGCAACGGCTTCGGCGAGCACAACATCCAGGGCATCGGCGACAAGCACATCCCGCTGATCCACAACGTCTACAACACCGATCTCGTCTGCGACGTCTCCGATCGGGCCACCGACCAGCTGTCGGTGCTGCTCTCCTCCTCGGTCGGCCTCGCCTACCTGGCCGACCGTTGCCGGGTCCCTGAAGAGACGCTTGCCGCCTTCCCGTCGCTCGGTCTGTCCAGTATCTGCAACGTGCTCGCCTCCATAAAGACCGCCAAGTACCTCGGGCTCGGCCCCGACGACATGGTCGTGACCGTCGCCACCGACGGCGCCAGCCTCTACGCCAGCGAGCGCGAGCGCATCACCGAGCGCGACTTTTCGGACGGCTTCGATGAGCGCACCGCGGCCTCCGTGGCCGGCCGATGGCTGTTCGGCAGCGACACCGACAACATGCTCGAGACCACCCTCGAGGACCGGGCCCGGATCTTCAACCTCGGCTACTACACCTGGGTCGAGCAGCAGGGCGTCTCGATCCCGGACTTCGTCGCCCGGCGGTCCGGCTCGTTCTGGACGGGCCTGCGCCCCAAGCTCGCGGCATGGGACCAGTTGATCTGCGAGTTCAACGCCCGCTCCAAGGTCGCAGACGACCTTTGAGAGTGTCGGACGCCGCAGACCGTCACGCCGGCCCAGGCCGGCGTGACGGGTCCAGGTCGGGATCACGCCCGAAGCGAGCTCGACGCCGGTCGCCGCCGCGCGCCGGTCAGCAGCACGATGATCCGCTCACCCGGCGCGACGCTCGTACCGGCCACCAGCTCGAGCAGGCCGGCCAGGCCGGCCGTTCCGGTCTCGTCGGCGTCGAAGCCGGCCTTGCCGGCGAGGGCGTTGGCCTCCGCCAGCCGCTCCTCGCCCACCACGACGGGCTGCCCGCCGGTGGCCAGCATCGCCTTGACGACGGCCAGCCAGTCGTACGTCTCGTCGTCGAGGATGCCGGTGGCGATGCTGTGGGGCGGCGTCTCCCACGGCCACATGTACTGCGAGCGGTGCCGCGCCGCCTCACGCAGGGCGGCCCGCAACGCCCCGGGGTCCGCCGTGGCGCCGGTGCCGGGCGGCAGCAGGGCGTGCACCTTGCGGTAGGCGCGCTCGAGCGGATGGGCGGCGCTGGTCTGCACGGTGTGCAACGCCGGCGTGCGGCCGACCACACCGAGCTCGGCCGCTTCGGCGAAGGCCTGCGCGCAGGCAGTGGCGAGCGCCCCGCCGCCCACCTGGACCACGAGGTGGTCGGCGGAGAGCCCCGCCGCGGCCAGCTGCCAGGCGACCTCGTAGCCGAGCGTCTCGCCGCCCTCGATCGCCAGGCCGTTGAGGTTCCCCTGGCAGCTGAAGGGGAGCGCGCCGTCGCCGAGCGCCTCGAGGAGGCGCAGGTACGCCGGATCACCCATCTCGCCGGGGCGGCGCTCGCAGGAGACGACGTCGGCCCCGAGCGCGCCCAGGGGGGCCACGACCGCGTCGTCGGCGTCGGCCGGGACGAAGACCTGGAGCCGGCGACCCGCCGCGGCCGCCACCACAGCCGCCGCCAGCGCCGCGTTGCCGCAGCTCGCAACGGCGAGCGGGCGCCGGGCCGCCGGGTCGGCCAGCCCGGCCAGCTCCGCCACCTCCAGGTGCAGCGCCACACCCATGAGGTGGCGTCCCTTGTGCGAGCCGGAGACGTTGCCGGTCTCGTCCTTGACCCACACGCCCCCGGCGTCCTCGAAGCCCAGCGCTTCCGAGAGCACGTCGCTGCGGGCGAAGGGCGTCTCGGAGAAGCCGTGCCCGTCGACCGCGGCGACGGCAGTGTCGAGGCGACGAGCCAGCGTGACGTAGTCCTCGTCGGTCACCCCGGCGGCGCGCGCACGGTGGTAGCTGTGCATGAGCCGTCGAAAGCGGACGAAGCCGCACGGGTCGACGTCGTCGCGGTCGCGGTCGACGTCGGCGCGGTCGCGGTCGACGTCGGCGCGGTCGCGGTCGCGGTCGACGTCGTCGCGGCGCACGCCCCGGGGGTCGAGGTGGCGCACGAGGACGTGGTCGACGTCGCCGCTGCCGGAGTCGGGGCAGGCAAAGGGGTAGGGCGCGTCGGAAGGCGGCGATGCCCCGCAGCCCGAGCACTCGAGCCAGGTGGCGCCGCTCATCGGGCGTTCACCGGATCCTTCCCGCCAGGCACCCTCGGCGCCGTTTGCACGTGCCCTTCTCTCCTAGAGCTCCGTGACGAAGCCGGCGATGCGCTCGAGCGCGGTCTCGATGTTCGCGACCGAGTTGGCGTAGGACAAACGTAGATAGCCCTCGCCGTGGCCGCCGAAGGCCGTCCCGGCCAGGCAGGC
>JAJZJC010000029.1 GCA_021810205.1 Actinomycetes bacterium | reverse complement strand
CCTCGGCTGATCGAAAGTGGACCGGGACCTCCTGCTGGCAGGTCGGGCAGCGCTGGAGCGCTCCGAGACGACGTACCCCATTCGGCTCCGATGAGACCCACTGCGATCCTTGCCAGAAGGGATCCGCCGGACGCCGGACGCATCGGAGGACAATGAGCCCATGGGCACGAAGAACCGAGACCGTCGGCGCGCGAAGCAGACCCGGCGGATGAGGCAGGCTCGGCGCACGAAGCAGGCGAGCGCAGGTCGGCGCGCCGAACGGGGCTGGACGTCGCCGCAGGAGGCGCGGGTTGGCGGGGACGGCTTCGACGACGCCATCGAGCTCGCGGTCGAACGTGCGGCGCACGCGTGTTGCGACTCGTCGTCGAGGGACGATCTCGACGAGCGTGCGCAGCTCTTGGGGGCGCTCGTGGCGGGGCTCGGCATCCCGGGAGGCCAAGAGCGGGTCGCCAGCCGCCTGGCCGACATGCTGACGCGCGCTTGCGCTGCCGCGCTCCGGCGGGGCTGGGAGCCCGACGAGATCGTTCGGTACGTCCGCCGCGAAGCCGGGGCGACCGCGTGCGCTGTCCTTGCCGCCCCGCTCGCAGGCGCCGCACGGCACCGGGGACACCAGTTCGCCGACGGTGCCGGTGGTGCAGTTCTCCTCGACCCCGACTGCGCTCGCTGGTCGGCGTCCGTCTCGGCGGGCGTCGACGCCCTGGGCGTCCTCGAGCACGCGCCGGCGCTCGCGGACCTGCGGATGCTCGGAGCAACGGCGCGCTCGGCGCGCTCGGAGGACGACGAGCGCCAGCTGGCCAGGATCCGCTCTCTCTTGGCCAAGGCGGAGTCGAGTGAGTTCCCCGAGGAGGCCGAGTCCTGCATGGCCAAGGCCCAAGAGCTCATGACGCGCCACTGCATCGACCGGGCGGTGCTCGATGAAAGGGACCGGACCGCGGGCGCGGGCGCGCCGGGAGTCGCGGCTCGCCGGGTGTGGCTGGATGACCCCTATCTCCAGGCCAAGGCACTGCTGCTCGCGGTGGTGGCAGACGCGAACCGCTGCCGCGCGGTCGTCTCGCCGGACCTCGGGTTCTCCACGGTGGTCGGCTACGACGTCGATCTCGACGCGACCGCGTTGTTGTTCACCTCGCTCCTCGTCCAGGCGATGAACCAGCTTCGGACCCTCGGACGCGCAGAGTCGGCGGGTGCCCGGCCGCGTCGCGCCTCGTATCGCCGCTCCTTCCTCGTCTCCTACGCGCGTCGGATCGGGGTGCGGCTCGCATCGGCGTCCGCCGCGGCGACGGCAGAGGCGGACGCGGCGCTCGAGAACCGGCTCCTGCCCGTGCTCGCCCGCCAGGCGGACGAGGTGGACAAGGCGATCGAGTCGCTCTTCGGTGACCTCGGCCGTCTCAGCTGCGAAGTGACCAACTTCGCAGGCTGGGCGGCGGGGGCAGCCGCAGCGGACATGGCGGATCTCGCCGTGCGTCGCACGCTGGCAGGGACGTCGGCGTCGTCGCGCCGTGAAGGCGCACCGAGCGCCGTCCCGGGCACACGCGAGGCTCGTCCCGTCGTGGTCACAGCCCCGTCCTAACATCGAAGAAGGCAAGATCGGCGACCGAGCCGGCAACCGAGCGAGATCGGCGACCGACCAGGCAATGCACTACGACGACATCGAGCAGCTCCGGGAGCGTCACCCGGCGTGGAGTCTCCTGCGGGCGTCCAATGCAGCGCTGGTACTCAGCTTCGTCAGCCGCGTCTTCATCCAACGAAACGTCGGCGATCTGGCGGCATCCGAGGTGATCAGCGAGCTGGACGACGAGCTGTACGCGCTGAACGAGCGCTTGGGGGGCGACCGCTTCCCGCGTCCCGCGCAGGCGTACCTCGACGAGTGGACGTCGGAGCACGGGTGGCTGCGCAAGTTCTACCCGCCGGGCTCCGACGAGCCCAGGTACGACATCACCCCCGTCCTCGAAAAGTGCCTCTTGTGGGTGGAGGAGCTGAAGGGCCGGGACTTCGTCGGGACGGAGTCCCGCCTGAACACCATCTTCGACTTGCTGCGCCAGATGGTCTTCGGCGCCGACGAGGACCCCGATCGGCGGCTGGCCGAGCTCCGCCGGCGGCGCGACGAGATCGACGCCGAGATGGCCCGGGTCGAGCGAGGCGAGGTCACGGTGCTCGACTCCGCCAGCCTGAGGGACCGGTACCAGCAGTTCTCCCAGACGGCACGCGAGCTGCTGTCCGACTTCCGGGAGGTGGAGGAGAACTTCCGCCGGCTGGACCGGGATCTGCGCCAGCAGATCGCCGGCTGGACCGGGACCAAGGGCGCCCTCCTCGACGACGTGCTGGGCAGTCGCCACTCCATCGCCGAATCGGACCAAGGTCGCAGTTTCCAGGCGTTCTACGACTTCCTCTTGTCCCACGAGCGCCAGGAGGAGCTCACGGATCTGCTGAACCGGTTGCGGACGCTCGACATCACCGAGCACGACGAGCGGCTCAGCCGTGTCCACTACGACTGGATCGAGGCCAGCGAGCGCACCCAGTCGACGGTCCGGCTGCTCTCGGAGCAGCTGCGGCGCTTCCTCGACGACCAGGTCTGGCTGGAGAACCGGCGGGTGTTCGAGCTGTTGCGCACCATCGAGGGCAAGGCGCTGCAGCTGCGCCGGGAGAAGGACCCGTCGGTGACCATGGAGATGGACGACGCCCGTGTCTCGGTCCACCTGCCGATGGAGCGCCCGCTCTACCGGCGACCGTGCACGGTCCCGCTCGACTCGGCGCGAGCGGGTCCCGGCGCCGAGGACTTCGACGCCTCGGCGCTCGTGTCCCAGACGTACGTGGACCGCGAGGAGCTGGCGCGCCGGGTGTTCGCCGGTCTCGGACCGCGCACGCAGGTGGGACTCCGTGACGTCGTCGCCTCCGCTCCGCTCCAGCATGGGCTGGCGGAGCTGATCGCCTACCTGTCGCTCGACGAGCCGGGCATCGCCGTGGTGTTCGACGGCGCGCAGCGCGAGCAGATCGCGTGGTCGGTCGACGACGGCGAGCGCCTGGTCGACATGCCGCGCGCCACGTTCACCAGGAGCCGGGCCGACAGCGCCACGGAAGGCTCATGACTGACACCACCTCGACGACCAGCACCGCTCCGAGCGATCTGTCGTCCGCCGTGATCCACCTCATGAAGGGCCCGGTGTACCGCGACACCCACGAGCAGGTGTGGGACGACCTGGTGCGTCTGCGCCGCGACGTCGGTGACTACGTGTCGGTCCTCGGCCTCACCGTCGTTCTCGACGAGGCGGAGGGGTACGCCTACCTGAAGAGCCGCGCGGCGCGCGACGACGACCCCGACCTGCCCCGCCTGGTGGCCAGGCGCACGCTGTCGTTCCATGTGAGCATGCTCTTGGCACTGCTGCGCAAGCGGCTGGCCGAGTTCGACGCCACGAGCGCCGACACCCGGCTGGTGCTCACCCGGGACCAGATCGTCGACATGCTGCGCCTGTACCTGCCTGACTCGGCGAACGAGGCCAGGATCGTCGAGACGATCGACGGCCACATCAGGCGGGTCGTCGAGATGGGGTTCCTCCGCCCGTTGCGAAATCAAGAGCAGGTGTTCGAAGTCCGGCGCATCCTCAAGGCCTTCGTGGACGGCCAGTGGCTGTCGGACTTCGACCAGCGCCTCGAGGAGTACTCCCTGCTCGTCGGCCATGGCGAGGAGCAGGGGGACGGTTCGTGATGACCCAGGCACTCTTCACGATGGCCCAGCTCGAAGCGGCCCAGCCCGATCGGCTGCCCGGTAGCAGGCTCAGCCGGCTCGAGGTGTTCAATTGGGGGACCTTCGACCGCGAGGTCTGGTCGTTCGATCTCGCCGGACGCAACGCGCTGCTCACCGGTGACATCGGCTCGGGGAAGTCCACCCTGGTCGACGCGATCACCACTCTGCTGCTGGCGTCCCACAAGATCTCCTACAACCGGGCCGCCGGCGCGGACACGCGCGAGCGGGACCTGCGGTCGTATGTGGAAGGGCACTTCAAGTCCGAACGAAACGAGACGACCGGCACCTCGCGCCCGGTTGGGCTGCGCGACGCCCGCTCCTTCTCGGTGATCCTCGGGATATTCGCCAATCTGGACTTCGGCACGACGGTCACGCTCGCACAGGTGTTCCGCCCACGCGAGCCCGGCCAGCCCGGCCAGCCCGACCGCTTCTTCGTGGTTGCCGACCGGGAGATGAGCATCCGAGCCGACTTCTTCGACTTCGGCACCGAGCTGCTCTCCTTGAAGCGCCGTCTGCGAGCGGCCGGCGCCAAGGTGAGCGACACGTTCGCCGAGTACGGGCGCGAGTTCCGGCGGCGGCTCGGGATCGAATCGGAACAGGCCATGGAGCTGTTCCATCAGACGGTGTCGATGAAGGCGGTGGACGACCTCACCGAGTTCGTGCGCAGCCACATGCTCGAGCCGTTCGACACCAAGGCCCACATCGCCACGCTGGTCGACCACTTCGAGAACCTCACCCGGGCCCACGACGCCGTCGTCCGGGCGCGCCACCAGCTCGAGCTGCTCTCGCCCCTCGTTGCCGATCTGGACGCGCACGATCAGGCCACGGCGGCAGCGGCGACCGTGCGCGCCAGGCAGCGAGCGCTGCCGTATCTCTTCGCCGAGCGCGCCCGCGGCATCTTCGAGGCCCAGATCAGCGCGCTCGAGGCAGAGGCCCAAGAGGTCGAGACCTCGCTCGGGATCGTGGCAGAGGAGCTGGCCGCGCTGCGCGAGGGGGCCGCACGCCTGAAGATCGAGATCGCCGGCCAGGGTGGCAACCGTCTGGAGGACATCGCCGAAGAGATCGGCGAGCTCACCCGTGAGCAGCCCCGTCGCAGGCAGCGACAGGACAAGTTCAACGAGCTGCTCGTCGGCGCCGGGCTCGAACCGGTGGCGAGCGAGTCGCAGTTCGCCGCGGCCAAGACGAAGGTCGGTGCCCGTGACGTGCAGCTGCGGACCGCGCAGGCCGAGTCCCAGAACCGCCTGACCGACGCCTCGGTCGCCCTCCAAAAGATCCAGGACGAGGCACGAGCCGTCCACGACGAGCTGCACAGCCTGCGATCCCGACGCACCAACCTTCCCCGGACCAGCTTGGAGCTGCGGGCCAGACTGTGCGCGGCTCTCGGGCTGGACGCCGGCGATCTGCCCTTCGCCGGCGAGCTCATCCAGGTCCGCCCCGACGCGCCAGAGTGGGAGGGCGCGGCGGAGCGGGTGCTCCACAGCTTCGCGCTCTCCATGCTCGTGCCGTCGGCCTTCTACGAGCAGGTCGCGGCCTGGATCAACGACAACCACCTGGCGGCGCGCCTCGTCTACTACCGGGTGCCCGCTGCCTTGCCCGCCGTGCCGCGCCCCGAGCGCGCCGAGGGGCTGCCACTGCTGGTCGACCAAGTCGAGATCAAGCCCGACACCCCGCTGCGCGCGTGGCTCGAGACCGAGTTGGCGAGAAGGGCCAACCACGCCTGCGTGGACACCATGGCCGAGTTCCGCTCCAGCGCCAAGGCGGTCACCCGGACCGGGCAGATCAAGGACCGAGAGCGCCACGAAAAGGACGACCGCCGCCGCATCGACGACCGGCGGGAGTACGTGCTCGGCTGGAGCAACGAGGCGAAGATCCAGGCGCTGATCGACCACGCCACGGCGATCCAACGGCGGATCTCGGCTCACGACGCCGAGATCCGCCAGCGCAAGCAGGAGGCGGACGCAGTGGCAGCGAGCCTGGTCTCCCTCGCGCGTCTCGACGGCTATTCGTCGTGGGGCGAGCTCGACTGGGAGGGGCTCGTGAACGAGATCGCCGCGCTCGAGGCGGAGAGGCAGCGGATCCTGTCGACCTCGGACCGGCTGTCCGCGTTGAACGCCGAGCTCGACCGGACCAAGGAGGCCATCGCAGCGAGCGAGGGTCGTCTCGGCGCGCTCGAGCGGCGCAAAGGCTCGATCGGCCACCGGCGCGACGCCGCAGAAGCCGAGCTGCGCCGTGCGGTGACAGTGCTCGCCCGCGCCCCAGGCGCTGGCGCGAGCGACGAGGACCGAGCGGCCGTCGACGCGATCATCCGCTCCACCGTGCCGGGTCCAATGGAGGACGCCGCCGCGCTGGCTCGAGCCGAGCAGGCCGTCTCCGAGCTCCTCACTGCCGAGTGCCAGAAGTTGGAGGACACCGGGCACAAGCTCGCACGACGCATCATCCAGAAGATGGGGGAGTTCCGCCACCGCTATCCGCAGGAAACCGCAGAGATGGACGACGCCGTGGAGTCTGGCGCCGACTACCGCGAGCTGCACCGCAGAGTGTGCGACGACGATCTTCCCCGCTTCGAGGCCGAGTTCAAGGACTACTTGAACCAGAACACGATCCGCGACATCGCCGGGTTCGCGGCAAGGCTCCACGCCCAGGAGCGGGACATCAAGGACCGCCTCGAGACCATCAACCGGTCGCTCGAAGACATCGACTACAACGACGGGCGCTACATCCGGCTGATCGCCGGGACGAGCCCCAATACCGACGTCCGCCAGTTCAGGGCAGACCTGCGGGCCTGCACCGACGGCATCGTCAGTGCCGACCGCAGCGACCAGTACTCCGAGCAGAAGTTCCTCCAGGTGAAGGCGCTCATCGACCGGTTCAAGGGACGGGAGGGTTTCACCGAGATCGACCGGGCGTGGACCCGGAGGGTGACCGATGTGCGCCAGTGGTTCGTCTTCTCCGCGTCGGAGCGCTGGCGCGACGGCGACGTCGAGCACGAGCACTACAGCGACTCGGGTGGGAAATCGGGCGGCCAGAAGGAGAAGCTCGCCTACACCATCCTGGCGGCCTCGCTCGCCTACCAATTCAAGCTGGACTGGGGCGCGGCCCGCTCGAAGGCCTTCCGCTTCGTGGTCATCGACGAGGCGTTCAGCCGCGGTTCGGAAGCGTCCACCCGTTACGCCCTCAGCTTGTTCACCCGCCTCGGCCTGCAGCTGCTGATCGTCACGCCCCTGCAGAAGATCCATGTGATCGAGCCGCATGTCGCCGCGGTCGGCTTCGTCGACAATCCGAACGGCAACTACTCCCGCCTGCAGTCCCTCGCCATCACCGAGTTCCGCCGGCTCCTCGGTGGCGTAGACGACCCGGCGGCGGGGCCCCGCCTGGTGGCGGCGAGAGGACCTGACGGGCCGGCAGCGTGAGACGCACGCCGAGCGGCGCCGAACCGCCGTGGACCCGCGCGGAGCAGCTGGTCGCCGTGCTGCGCCGCAGGTGGGAGGCCGGGTCGTATCTCGAGGCGTACGCCACCGGGCAGCAGTGGCAGCCCGTCACGCTTGCGATCAAAGGGCCGACGGCCACCGATCTGCTCGAACGGCTCGACGCCTGCCGGGCGTGGGTCACCAGGTTCGAGCGCGACGCCGCCGGGTTCACCCTCACGTACAAAGACGTCCAGAGTCGTCATGTGGGAACCAACCGGATTCCGGCTCGCGCAGCCGTCGATTCGTTCTCCCAGCTCTGTCGGATCCTGGGGACCGACGCGGAGGTCAAGTCGCTCGACTCGCTCCTCGCGACGACCCGCTCTTCGGTTCCATCCCTCGCCAACTGGGTCGCGTCGCATCCGGTGACGGCGCTGCGCCACGCCGGCATCTGGGACGAGCTGCTCGAGACGGTGCGCTGGATCGCAGCGCACGACACGTCGCGGATATACCTGCGTCACATCGACGTCGAGGGCGTCGACACCAAGTTCGTCGAGCAGCACCAAAAGCTGCTCGATCAGCTCTTGCGCGTGGTGCTGGCAGTCGAGCCCGTCGACACGCGCGGACGGGCGGTGACGTTCGCGCGCCGGTTCGGCTTTCTCGACAAACCCGCCTACACCCGCTTGCGGGTGCTCGATCCGGGCATCGAGGCGGGGAGCTGGGGCTTCAGCGAGATGTCCGTGCGCAGCGACGAGCTCGCCCGACGCGACCCTGGCGCGCCCACGGTGTTCGTCGTGGAGAACGAAGTGACCTATCTGGCGTTCCCACCCGTCGTGGGCGCCATTGTGGTCTTCGGATCGGGCTTCGCTCTCGGGGGCGTCGTCGCGCTGCCGTGGTTGGCGAGCAAGGACATCGTCTACTGGGGCGACATCGACACCCACGGGTTCGACATCTTGAACCGGCTCCGCAGCCACCTCCCGAACGTGCGGTCCATGCTCATGGACCGTGGCACGTTCCTCGCCCACTCTCGCCACTGGGTGCGCGAGCCCAGTCCGGCGACTCGGGCGATGACCCACCTCTCTGCGGACGAGCTGGCGCTGTATCGCGACCTCGTCGAAGGAACCTACGGACCCTCGCTCCGCTTGGAGCAAGAGCGGGTGCGGTTCTCCGTACTTGCTGGCGCGCTCGGCGGCGGCCCGAACCCAGCACCTGCAGCTGGTTGACCGTCGCCCTGCGAGGCGCCTGCCTCCCCGGCGCCCGGCGCGCAGGCTCTGCGTCAAGAAGGGCCGGAGAACGGCCCGAGACGCGCCACGGACTCGAGCAGGAGCGCATGGACGAACATCTGCGGCACGTTGCCGCGCAGCTGGCGCTGGCCGACGTCGAGTGCGCGGCGGTGCAGCGGTCGACCGTGCGCCCGAGTCGTGTCAGGACGCTCGCTACTCGTGGACAGGGTGGCCCGACACCTGGTGATCCGCCTGGAACAGCGCCTCGGTCAGGAGGGAGCGGACGTGGCCCCCACGGAGCCGATAGAGCATCCGCCGGCCCTCCCTTCGCGCGTCGACCAGACCGGCGAGGCGGAGCTTGGAAAGGTGCTGGCTGGCGACGGTGGGCCGGCATCCCGCCACCGCGGCCAGCGACGCCACGTCGAGCTGGCGGTCCCGCAGCGCCCAGAGCATCCGGACACGGGTGGGCTCGGCCAGAAGGGTGAAGGACACGACCGCGGCCTCGACCTGCGCGTCGCTCGGGGAGTCTGGGTGCGCAGTCGCGTCCTTGGGTGCTCTGGCGCTCTTCACGCCCGCGAATCTATCCCAATTGCGATGTATTCGCACCTGCGCAGATATGAGCACCGCCACGCTAGGGTCGGGCCGGAGGCGCCATGCACACCGACCACCGACACGACGGCGACCGTGACCACGACCGTCCGTCCGGCCCCAACGATGCAGGCGGCGGCCGGTACGAGGAGCGCCGGGCGCCCCCGCTCGCTCGCCTCGCCCACGGCATCCGCGAGGTGCTCGGTGTGCACTCCCACGACGCCGCCGAGCATGCGGACCCGTCCCTCGAGCGCGCCGCGGAGGGTCGCCGGGTGCTCGTCCGGAGCCTCGGCATCCTCGGGGTGACTGCCGCCGTCCAGCTCGCCGTCGTCGCCTTCTCGGGATCTGTCGCCCTGCTGGGCGACGGGCTGCACAACGTGGCCGACGCCCTCAGCGCGGTGCCGCTGCTCATCGCGTTCGGACTGGCGAAGCGGACGCCGACCAAGCGCTACACCTACGGCTACGGCCGGGCCGAGGACCTCGCCGGCCTCTTCGTCATCGCCATGATCGCCCTCTCCTCGGCGCTGGCCGCCTTCGAGGGGATCGACCGCCTTCTCCACCCCGAGCAGGTGCGCGACCTGTGGGCCGTGGCGCTGGCCGCGGTCGTCGGGTTCGTCGGCAACGAGGTGGTCGCCCGCTACCGCATTGGGACCGGCCGTCGGATCGGCAGCGCCACCTTGGTCGCAGACGGGCTCCACGCCCGCAGCGACGGCGTCACGAGCCTGGCCGTGCTCCTTGGCACCGGCGGCGTGGCCCTTGGCTTCCCGGACGCCGATCCGATCGTCGGACTGCTCATCACCGTGGTCCTGTTCGGGGTGCTGCGCGCTGCGGTCCGCCAAGTCGGCGCCCGCCTCCTCGATGCCGTCGACCCTGCGCTCGTCGACCGAGCCACCGCTGCCGTGCTCGGCGTGACGGGCATCATCGACGTTCGAGCGCTGCACATCCGCTGGATCGGGCACACCCTGCGAGCGGAGGTCGATGCCACCGTCGCGCCGGACCTCACCGTGACCCAAGCCCATGAGCTCGCCCACCACGCCGAAGCGCACCTCTTGGAGCGGGTGCCCTGGCTCCGCGCCGTCACCGTCCACACCAGCCCCGCCGGCGCGCACCCTGCGAGCGGGAAGTGACAACGTCTCGGCACCGCTCCGTCGCCGATCGCGCCGAGGTCGTAGCTGCCCACGAAGATCCCCACGCCGGCCAGGGCGGCCTGCAGCGTCGAGGACGCGCCCGGTCCTTCGGGACGTGCGCGGTGCCAAGCAGCCAAAATATTAGGCACCCGAAGAAGTCGTATTCGGCTACCCGTCACCACGTCGCCGGCCGGGCGGCTTGCCGGCCCTTCGTGCGCGCCGGGGCGGTGGTCGGGGCGATGCCGGCGCCTGTGGGCGCAGTTCCGGTCGCTACCAGCGGCCCCAGTGGACGACGTCGTCGAACGGTCTGCGATCCGGACTGCGCAGCGGCGCGAGGGGGCGGTCGTCGGGGTAGCCGAACGCCAGCAGGTAGCAGCACACGTACTCGTCGGGGAAGCCCAGCACGCGCTGCGCGATCGCTTGGTCACCCACCGCCGCGTGTCCCGAGCCGATCCCGAGATCGGCTGCAGCGAGCATCATGAACGCGCTCGCCTGTCCCAGGTCGTACTGCAGCGAGTCGCGGCGTCGCTCGTCCGAGGGTCGCTCGCCGATCAGCGCCACCGTCGCCGCCGATACGGCCACGTGCCCAGCGCCCCTCCAGGTCTCGGAGAGGTCGATGAGCTGCTGGCGGTCGGTCACCACGACGAAGTGCCACGGCTGCCAGTTGGTCGACGACGGCGAGCGCCGTCCTGCTTCGAGGATCCGCTCGAGGTCCGCACGCGCCAACGGGTGGTCGGTGTAGCTCCGCACGTTGCGCCGAGACCGAATGGCATCCCAGGTCTCCATGATGCGGATCCTCCTCGCGTCGCGCCTGCAGCGACGCTATCGTGCCGCCCCGCGCACGGACGCTCCGAGCGCCGTCATCACCCCACCGACTCCCACATTGTCGACATGTACCCGCGTCCATGGCTCCACAGCCGACGCCACCGCGGTGACTGTCGGCCCGTTCGCCATCACCCAGTCGGCGATCAGCACCATGGGGGCCGCGCGGTAGTCGGCGGCTCAGGGCGGACATGGACGGCGGGTTCGTGTCCGTGGCCGCCGACTTCAAGGCGTTCGGGAGCCACAGACGTCGCGCCGAGGGCTGGTCGCCTTGCCAGAAATACCGGCGCCGATCACGTCGTTGTCCGAGTCGAACGTCCACGGTGCCATGGAACACTGGCAGTACGAGCGAATCGAGCAGGAGGTGACCACGATGGTGGGACCGGCACGCCAATGCCCCCGTTGCGAGTTGCGCTTCCTCGACCAACCTGAGCTCGAGGACCACCTACGGACGGAGCACGGCTTGGCGCACGTGACGCACGTGTTCGAGACCGCCCTCGAGGATCCAATCCCGCGCTGAGGGCGTTCGGCCCCCGCGCCTCGTGCGCCGGTCCCTGCGGCGCGCCTCATCGGAGCGCCTCTCGTGTCTTCGCGCTGCACCGAGACGCGGGCGCGCTGCACCGAGACGCGGGCGCGCTGCCAGGCGCAGCTCCTGTCGCCCTGGCCGCGCGTGTCGGGGCGGCACCGAGCCGCCCCGACACTCCACAGCGATGGCTCCTCAGCTGGCTCGTCAGGCTGCAAGTCGGCGGGAGCGGTGCCGGCCCATGCCCACCACCGCGCCTCCGGCGGCGCTGCGGGCAACGGCCCACCGGCTGAGCACCACCGTCACGGCGGCGAGCAGGCCAAGTCCGAGGGCCCCCGAACCCCAGGCGGCGCCCGAAAGCGTCCAGCCGATCAGGTGGTCGAGCGAGTAGGTCCCCGCTCCGGTGTAGCCGATAGCCACTGCCGCAAGGGCCAGCAAGAACGGGTACTCGATGCCGCCGGATGCGGCGAAGAACCCGTGGCGCAGGTGAACGATCGCGATCGCCGCCACCATCACGCCCACGATGGCTGCGATGCCGAGGGGCGTGAGCAGTCCCGCGGCGACGAGCACACCGCCCGCCGCCTCCGAGAGCCCAGCCACGAGGGCGTGCAGCTTGCCGGGGCGAAGGCCGAGGGAGTCGAAGAACTTTCCCGTCTTCTCGAGGCCGTGGCCGCCGAACCAGCCGAACAGCTTCTGGACGCCGTGGGCCGCGATCGTGCAGCCGAGGACCAGGCGAAGGATAAGGATGCCGACCGCCATGTCACCACCTCCTCTTCGTCATCGACACTGCGGTCGACGCGCCCGGTGGGCGCGTCTGTCGTCTCGCTTGTCATGTAGAGCCGCTTCGTTGTCTGACCCCACGCGCCGGCTCGTCGCGTGAGGAGGGTCCCGGCCGGCCTGCCGGCCGCTGGCTGCGGGTGGTCGCCCCGAGGTCGTGGTCGCGGCCTTCGCGTGAGACCGCGTCCTGGCATGGCGCCACGGCTGGCAGGCCGGAGGATCACCTCTTGTCGGCGTTCACCGTGTCGTGATCACCCCCTTTTGCTCGCTCGCTCCTTCAGCTGACCGGGATGCGCCGGGCGCGCAGGGGCGCCAGCTTGCCGAGGCGGACGGTGAGCACGCCGTCGTCGAGCGTGGCGGTCACCCCCTGCTCGTCCACCTCACCGGGCACCACCACCTCGTAGTGCAGATGCCCGACCGCCCTCGTCCTTCGGTGCAGCACCCCGGTTCGCCGGCGCTCACGTCGCTCGGCGTCGACGGTGAGACGCCTGGCATCGAGGGAGACGACGACGTCGTCCTTGCGTACGCCGGGCAGTTCGACTTCGACCACGAAGGCGTCGTCGGTCTCCTCTACGTCGGCAGCCGGCATCGTGCCCAGGGCGGGCACGGCGGTCTCGGGCAACCCGATCCTGCCCAACAGCCGACGCAGGTCGTCACGCAGCCGGTCGAGCTCCACCCACACGTTTGGCGGAACCGACGCCGGCCGTGTCCAAGGACGGACCTGGTTGTCGTCGCTGATCACCGGTTGGGTCATCGTCCACCTCTCGGTTCACCCCGGGGGTGGGTCGGCCGGTCGGCCGACCCACCCTCCACTCAGGCGGCCGCGCCGGCCGTGATCTCCCCTTGGCGGCCGCCGGTCGAAATGGCCACCCGGCGCGCCTTGGCATGGGCGGCGACGGGCACCCGCACGGTCAGCACGCCGTCGTCGTAGCGAGCCTCGACCTGCTCGGTGTCGAGGCTGTCGCCCAGATGGAGCTGGCGCGTGGATCGGCCGTGCGGTCGCTCGGCGACCAGGACCTCGACACCCTCGCCAGGGTCGAATCGGCGCTCGGCCGCGACGGTCAAGACGTTCCCGTCGACCGTGAGCTCGATCGACTCGGGGTCCACGCCCGGCAGGTCGAAGGTCGCCACCACCTCGTCGCCGGATCGGTAGGCGTCCATCGGCATCGCGATTGCCGCGCCGCCCCACAGCTGCTTGGTGAGGCGGTCCAGGTCGCGGAACGGATCGAACCGCATCAACATGATCCCACCTCCTTTGCTTGGCTCTGCGGCTTGGTTCTCTGCCTTCCTGTTCCACGGCACTGTGAGTGCCGTCTGCCTCATTCGACGCTCGGGCGTCCCTCTCTATTCCCGTCTATGCCCGCGGCGATGGCGATCCTGCGCGACCCGACCGCAGCGAGGGGATCGCTCCCGCCGAGCGAGAAGCGCTCGGCGTGCAGCTGGCCACGGCCTTCGCCCAGGAGATCCCGAGGGCGATCGGCCGGCTGTTGCGACGTCGACGTCTACCGCCCATACGGCGTGTCGCATGCGGCCTCAAGATGAAGAGATCCTCATCCGATACTCATCTTGCCGTCACGGGCCGCGCGCATCCTGGCTGAGGGACCTCAGGAACGGCGGAGGGGAAGGCGATGGGGATGTCGACCCGATGGGTGACGGCACTTGGCGCTGCCGGCGTACTGGCGGGCGCGGGCACGGCGCTGGTGTCGGTCCCCGCGCCGGCGACGGTGCCCGGGAGCGCGCCAGGCGTGACCACGGTGTCGAGGATGGCCTCGACGCAGGTGGCCGCGCAGGTCCACCAGCTCGCCACCGAATCGGCCGCCCTCCAGCGCGCCATCGTCGCCGCGCGCGCCCAGCTGACACAGCTGGCGAAGCAGAAGGCCGGCCAGCTCGCCTCCGAGCAAGCGTCGCTCGACGCGCAGTCCCAGCAGCTCTCCGCCGAGCAGTCCCAGCTGGTCGGCGAGTCCCAGCAGCTCTCCGCCGAGCAGTCCCAGCTCCGCCAAGAAGCTGCCGCGCTCGCCGCAGCCTCCGCGAGCCCTCCCCCCGTCCACGCGACGACCGGGGCGAGCGGGGGCACCGGCGGTGGGGGCGACGGCGGTGGGGGCGACGGCGGTGGGAACGGCAGTGGCGATCACTGAGCACCGGGCGCGACCCGCCGACTCGTCATCCGCGCCGCCATTGCCCCCCGAGCTCGTGGCCGAGCGCGCGCGCATCGCGCGGCTCGCTGCGGACGCCGCTCGGCGAGCCAGCCGCGGGCGCTTCCGTCGTCACGCGTTGCTCCCCGCCGCCGTCGCCTCCGGGGTGATCGCGAGCACCGGACTGCTGAGCGCGTGGGCGCGCGCCACGACGCCCGTCGCGCCGACGGCCACGCACGCGCACACCGTCGCGACGGTGCCCGAGGCATCGTCGGAGCGGGTGTTCCTTCGCCAGCTGGCTCAGGCGCTGCGTGCCGACCAGCAGGCCATTGCGGGATTGGGGCAGGGCGCGGCGAGTGCGTTCTCGGCCAGCGCCGTACCGGCCGGTGCGGGGCCGGCCGGTACGGGGCCGGCTGGTGCGGGGGATGCGTCGTCTGCTGGCGCGCCCCCGCTCGCCCCGGCTCTTCCACCGATCTCGCTTCCTGCGATCAGCGCCCCCCCCGCCGTCCATGCGACCACCGGTGCCAGCGGCATCTGAGCGTGCTGCGGCGGTGACCGAGGTGGCGACGGTCGCCATGGCATCGCCGGTGCGCGTGGTGATCGGCGGCGCCTTGCCGGCAGGCGACCGCGCGGCACCAGCGTGCGACGCGGCGCTCGAGGTCTTCCGCGACGTCGAGGCGCAGTGCTCGCGTTTCGACCAGGCGAGCGATCTCTCGCTGGTGAACCGAGCGCCGCACCGATGGCACCATGTCGGGCGGTACTGCTACGCGGCGATCGACGAGGCGTGGAGCGCCTACCGCTGGACGAATGGAGTGTTCGACCCACGGGTGCTTGCCGACCTCGTCGCGCTCGGCTACGACCGGTGGCCACCGAGGCACGGCCCGGGCAGCACCGAGGACCCAGCCCCCGGCGCCGAGGGCCCTGTGGTGGCGCGCGGGCGCTGGCACCCGCGCTTCGTACGCCTCGTGCACGCGGTGCATGTCGGCGCCGCCGGCGTCGACCTCGGTGGCATCGCCAAGGGCTTGGCGGTGCGCTGGGCAAGCTGCGCGCTCGCCCGGACCCTTGGCCGGTCCGACCACCTCATCGATGCCGGGGGAGACTGCTACTGCGCGGGCAGCGCGCCCGGCGGCGGCCGCTGGCGCATCGGCGTCGAGGACCCCTTGGGTGGCGACGTCCCGCTGGCCGTTCTCGCGCTCTGCGACCAGGCCTGCACCACGTCGTCGGTGCAGCGCCGGCACTGGGTGTCCGCCGGGCATGCCGTGCACCACCTGATCGATCCCTCGACGAGCCGCCCCGGAGGCGACGGCCTTCTGGCGGTCACGGTGATCGGTGCGGACCCTGCAATCGCCGAGGTGTGGAGCAAGGTCCTATTCCTCCAGGGCGCTGCCGGGATCGACCGCGCCGCCGAGCGCCACGGCGTCGCTTGCTGCTGGGTCACCGACGACGGCGCGCTCCACGTGAACGGCCGTGCGCAGGCCCATGTCGTGTGGCGCCGATGACGGCCCCTGGGTGGGCCGGCAGGCTGCGGGCCGGGGGAAGTGACCGCCACGGCCGTCTCGTGCTTCTCGTGCTCGGGGTCCTCGTGGCCACGATGGGCGCGGGATACCTGGCCGTGCGCCTCACGATGCCGCTTGTCCATGACCGCTACTTCTTGTGGATCGCGGGTCGCACGCTCGGTATGGCCGCGTACGGCGCCATGGTGCTCATGGTCCTGGTCGGTCTGTGGATGCGCCACCCCTGGCGGCGCCGGTGGGCGGTCGTGCATCCAGAGGCGCTTCTGCGACTGCACGCGGCGCTCGGCGCGTCGGTGGTCGTCCTCGTCGCGGGTCACGTCACCTCGCTTGCCCTGGACCGCTACGCCGGCGTCGGATGGGCTGGCGCCTTGGTGCCGGGCGCTGCCCTCTACCGCCCCTGGCCGGTCGCCGCAGGGGTCTGTGCCGCCTATGGCCTGCTCCTGGTTGCCGCGACCGCGGGGATCGGGGGCTGTCTCGTCGGGCGGGCATGGCGGCCCATCCATCTGCTCGCCCTGCCGGTGTTCGCCGCGGTGTGGTGCCACGGGCTCCTGGCGGGCTCGGACGGTATGCGCCTGCGGGTTCTTTACGCCGCGACCGGCGTGCTCGTCGTCGCGCTCGCCGTCAGCCGGGTGCTCGCCGGCGCGGCGGTCCGGCCCACCGCCACCGAGGACCCCACTGGGTCGCGCGAGAACGCTGCCCGGGCGCCGAGGGGCGCACGGTCGTGAGCGTGCTTCTCCCTCATCCTGGTCGACCCGACGTACCGCTCGACGGACCGGCACCGACGCGCCGACCCGGTGCCTTCTGCGTCCTCGGATCCCCCTCGGCCCGGCTCCTCGCCGGTCCAGCGACAGCCAGCATCCCTGAGCCGCTCGAGTCCCACCTGGCGCGCCTCGGGCCGCTCTGGCTCGGAAGCCCCGCAGCAATCCTCGATCTCGTCGCGGCAAGTGGGCTGCAGGGGCGCGGCGGCGGCGAGTTTCCGCTCGCTCGCAAGCTCGCCGCGGCCATGGCGGCTGGCGGACCGGCGCTCGTGGTCGCCAACGGCTCGGAGGGCGAGCCGGCGAGCCGAAAGGACCGTGTCCTCTTGGAGCAGCGCCCGCACCTCATCCTCGACGGCCTGAGAGTGGCGGCAGCCGCCGTCGGGGCGACCGAGACGGTGGTGTACCTGCACGGCGGACGCCCGCGGAGCCGGACGGTGCTCATGCATGCGATCGCCGAGCGCCAGGCGGCGCGCATCGACCCTTGGCGGACGGGCGTCGTCGAGGCACCCGACCGCTTCGTGGCCGGCGAGTCGAGCGCGGTGGTCTCCTTCTTGTCGGCGCGCGACGCCCGGCCGCGCCGTTCGTCCACCCCCGCCGCGGTTCGCGGCGTCCATGGGCGGCCGACGCTCGTGAGCAACGTCGAGACCCTCGCCCACCTCGGGCTTCTCGCACGCTATGGCGCCGGGTGGTTCCGGGGCGCCGGGAGCCCCGAGGCTCCGGGATCGTCACTGGTCACGCTGGCCGGTGCTGTCGCCTCCCCAGGCGAGGTCGTCGAGGTGCTCGCGCCGGTCCCGATGGGCGCCGTCTTGGAGGCGAGGGGCCTGCGCGAGCCCACGGCAGGGGTACTCCTCGGGGGCTACGGCGGCACCTGGGCGAGCGGGCCGGCGGCCTGGGCAGCGCCCTTGGACCGTGCGGTGTTGCGGCGGGCGGGCATCGGCCTCGGCTGCGGCCTGGTCGCGCCGCTCGCCCACGGCGCGTGCGGGCTGGCGCTGACTGCGCGCCTCGTGGCCTACCTGGCGTCCGAGAGCGCCGGGCAGTGCGGTACCTGCGTGCACGGGTTGTCCGTGCTCGCCGACATGTTGGACGCGATCGCGCGCGGGGCTGGCACGCGCGGGGACGTGCGTCGGGTGCTCGCCGCAGCAGGGGCGGTGCGTGGGAGCGGAGGCTGCGCGCATCCCGACGGGGCGGTAAGCCTCCTCGAGAGCGCGCTCGCCATCTTCGCCGACGATCTCGCCGCGCACGTGCGGCGACGCCCGTGCGCGGGCCACGACGACCCGGGTGGCGCCGGCTGGTTCCCGACTGCCAGCACCCTCCATGCGCACTCCAGATGATCGGGTTCCGCCTGCACCTCGATGCCACGCGCTGCGACGGCCACGGGATCTGCGCCTTCGTCTGCCCGGACCTCGTTCGCCTGGACCCCTGGGGCTACGCGTCGGTTGCCCAGACTGACGGCGAAGGGGCAGGACTCATGCGACGGGCTCGTCGTGCCGTCGCCATGTGCCCGGCGGCGGCGTTGGCGCTTGAGCTCCTCGAGTGACCGCTCGGCTCGTCGTCGTGCGCCGCGCGCCGACTTCGTGGCGACGGTGGCTCGCGCCGCGGGCTCGAGAGCGCTGGCGGGTGGGAGGACTTCGGGCACAATGGGTGTTGTGAGGGCCCCGGTAGGGGGAACGACGCAGCCGGCCATCGGGTGGTGGCGACGCGTCGCGAGCGACGGCCGGTCCTCCGTCGGGGCGCGCGTCGCGCTGGGGAGCGTGCTGGGCGCCGCCGCGGCACTCGGGATCGCGGCTTCGTTGTCGCTCGGTGCTGGCCCAAGGGTTCGGTTGCCGCCTGCGGTGGTGCTGCCGTCGAATCCCCCCGACTCGGGAGTGACGACGCAGCTGCACGACGCGACGCCTACGTCCACTGCGACTCCCGTCTCGCCATCGGGTGACGGGTTCGGCGTGCCAGGAGACGTCACCGTCGTCATGCCGACGCCCGACGTGGTGGTGCAGCCCGCCGAGTCAGCGGCGGGGACCGACACCCAGGGGCGTGCGGGTGCCACGTCCGACCTGGGTGGCGGTGACCAGCACGCGTCGACCTCGTCGAGCCCGGAGCAGTCATCGAGCACTGCCACATCGAGCACTGCCACATCGAGCACTGCCACATCGAGCATCGGCAGTGCCAATGCACCGAGCTCTACGACGCCGCCTCTTGCACCCGCGGGCGGCGGGGACACCGGGTCGGGTGGCGGCGCGCCCGACCACTGAGCCGGTGGCGCAGCGGTCGGCGTCCGAGGCGGGTCCTGTCGCCAGGCCGGCTGCGCGGGCTGTGCCCCAGACTCGGCCCCACCGGATCGGCCCCGGCCGCCGCCGGCAGCGCCGGCTCAAGACGGCGCTGCGGCTCGCCGTGCTCCAGGCGACCGTGCTCGCCGCCGTGCTCGGCGTCGTCGTCGTGGCTCTCGCTCGCGCGGTGTCGACGAACGACGCGTCGATCGTGGCCTCCACTCTCGCCGGGCAGCTCGACTCGTATCGCGCCGCGGCATCGCGCACGCACATCGCCAGCGCGGCGGACCTCTTCGCCTTCTCTCACCGCTACCTGCAGACCCACAGTCTCTTCACGGGTGAACAGCTGGTCGTCGCGGTCCCCGGCCAAGGCGTGGTGGGCACGAACGGCACCCGCTCGGTCCTGGCGGCCCGGGCGCTCGGAAAATGGGTTGCAGCGCCTCCACCGGCGAGCCGTCTCGTTGCAACGCGCATCGACGGCCGCGACACCGAGCTGCTCGTGGCTCCGATCGAGGGTCATGGCCGCACCCTTGGCACCTTCGTGGTCTCCACGCCGCTCGGCCGTCTCGACCGCCAGCGTGCAAACGTCATCGACCTGTCGTTGGCCGAAGCTGCCGTGGCGCTCATAGCAGGCGCTCTGAGCGCGTACCTGCTGCTGCGGCGACTGCTGCGCACGGTGGGGCGGATCACCTCGGCGGCCGAGGAGATCCACGAAGGAGACCTCGACACCCGCCTCGGCGACCAGGGGACCGACGACGAGGTGTCGCAGCTCGCGGCCACCTTCGACGCCATGCTCGACCGATTGTCCGCCGTGATGGGGAACCAGCGCCGCCTGCTCTCCGACGTGTCCCATCAGCTGCGGACTCCGCTCACCGTCGCAAGGGGCCACCTCGAGGTGCTGACGCGCGCGGGGTGCGACGACCCCGTGGCGACCGCGGACACGGTCGGGCTCGTGCTCGACGAGCTCGGGCACATGAGCTCGCTCGTCGACAGCCTCTTGCTCTTGGGTCGGGCGATCGAGCCCGACTTCCTCCAGCTCGAGCCCCTCGACCTTCGTGCCTTCCTCGCCGATCTCTACGAGGCGGCGCGGATCCTCGCCGAGCGCCAGTGGACGATCACTGCCGTGCCCGATGTCGTGCTGTGGGCCGACTCGGCCAAACTGCGCGGCGCCGTATTGAACGTGGTCGACAATGCGATCAAGGTGACCCGACCTCACGACGCCGTGGCGCTCTCGGCAGATCTTGCGCCCGACGGCCGGAGCGTTCTCGTCGCCGTCGACGACTCGGGACCCGGGATCCCCCCCGACCAGCGCCAGGCAGTGCTCGAACGCTTCACGCGCCTGCACACGCCTGGGGTACCGGGCTCGGGGCTCGGCCTCGCGATCGCCGACGCGGTCGCCACTGCCCACGGCGGGCGCGTCGAGATCTCGACGTCGGTGCTCGGGGGAGCACGTGTAGCGATCCGACTCCCCTCCGACGTCGCGTGGCACCCCGACGAGCGCCTGGCATGATCCAGGTACGAGAAGGGGTGGACGGGTGAACGTCCTCGTGATCGAAGACGACTCGAGGATCGCCTCGTTCATCGAGAAAGGCCTGCGAGCAGAGGGGTACGTGACCGAGCTGGCAGGTAGCGTGCGTGAGGCGCTCGTCTACGTCGTGACCCGGGTACAGGACGACTTCGACCTCGTGCTCTTGGACTTGGGGCTTCCCGACGGCTCAGGTGAGGAGGTGCTCGTGCGTCTGCGGGAGACCGGGTCGGGACTCCCGGTGATCGTGCTCACCGCTCGTGGCGAGGTGGTCGACAAGGTTCGCGGACTCGAGCTCGGCGCGAACGACTACATCACCAAGCCCTTCGCCTTCGACGAGCTGCTCGCGCGCATGCGCGTCGCGTTGCGCTCTGCGACCCAGCCCGCGGCCCAAGAGCTCGTGGTCGGTGACCTGCGCCTCGACTTGTTGAGCAAGGTTGCCTGGCGGGCGGGACGGCGGATCGACCTCGCCCCGCGCGAGTGGGCGCTCCTCGAGCTGTTCATGCGGTACCCCACTCATGTGCTGAGCCGTACCAGGATCCTCAGCCGGGTATGGGAATTCGGCTACGAGCCGGGAAGCAACGTCGTCGACGTCTACGTCGGCTACTTGCGGCGCAAGCTGAACCGGCCGGGGCTGGCGCCGCTCATCCAGACCGTCCGCGGGGCGGGCTACCGGCTCGTCGCTCCCTGAGCGTTTGCCTGCATGCACCGTGCCCCGGGCCGAGCGGCGTGTGCCCGTTGGCTGGCAGATCGCCGCATCGAGGCCGCGTCACGGCGGTGCTGGCGGCGAACGGTCCCCGGTAGGGTGAGCTGGTGGCCGACCTCGACTTCTACTTCGATCCGATCTGCCCGTTCGCCTGGATGACCAGCAAGTGGGTGCGTCTCGTGGCGGCCCAGCGCGACTACGAGGTCGCCTGGCGTTTCATCTCGCTGCGCATGGTGAACGCGGGCCTCGACTATGCCGCGCAGTTCCCGCCCGACTACGAGCGCGCGCACACCGCAGGGCTCGAGCTCTTGCGCGTAGCGGCGGCGGTGCGCCGTGACCACGGCGAGGCCGCGGTCGCCGACCTCTACCTCGCGTATGGCACCGAGCTCTTCGACTCGCCGCCAGCGAGGCGCGAGGAGCTGCAACGCGACACGCGCGCGTGTGCGGCGCCGGTGCTCGAACTGCTCGGACTGCCGGCACGCACCCTGGATGCGATCGGCGATACCTCGCTCGACCCGGTGATCCAGGCGGAGACCGACCGGGCGCTCGAGTTGACCGGTCGCGACGTCGGGACCCCGATCCTGCACTTCGACCCGCCGGCGGGCAGCGCCCTGTTCGGTCCAGTGATCAGCAGGCTCCCGAGCGACAAGGAGGCCGTCGAGCTGTGGGACCACGTGGTCGCGCTGTCTCGCTTCGGCGGCTTCGCCGAACTGAAGCGCTCCCTCCGCGAGACTCCACAGCTCCGCGCGCTCGGCGTGGAGGAGGGGACGGTCGGCGTCCAAGAGGACTGGCAGCACGGACACCGGCGCGCCGCGAGCTGATCGCGGCCGCGATGCATCGATCTCAGCGGGGGGGCCCGAGATCGCCGGCCGACCGCCCCGAGAGTGGAGCCGCCACGACGTAGCGACCGAGGGCATCGAGCTCGTCAGGGTCGAGGACGATGCCGATGTCGCGCCGGAGGATCTCGCCGAGGTCGGACGGCATGATCTCCTGGGTCTCCGCCTGCCACGCTCGCCCGACGCGCGTCAATCGGTTGCCGACGAGGAACCGGCGGTCGTCGTCGGCGACCACGCGCTGGGCGATGACGCGTGAGATGAAGGGGGATCGCGGATGCGTCGAGGTGTACCAGGTGAAGACCCGGTAGTCGATGGGCAGGCGCGCCTCGAGGGTGAAGTGGTACAGCTCGAGCCACCCCTCGGCGCGGCTCGACTCGAGCGCCCAGCAGCCGGGTGCTCGCTCGCGGAGTCGGAACCGGGCGCTGCCACCGCTCGCCGTCGCGACGGCGCCGTCGGCGAAGGGGATCGGTTCTAGGAGCCCGTCCGCGCCGAGGCCGACATCGGCGAGCCACCATTGGCCGTCGAGGAAGACGCGCAGGCACATGTGCGTGGTCGGTCGCGGGGCGTCGTCCCCGAAGGTGGCGCGCGCCGACATCGCAACGAAGCTGAGACCCACGTGCTCGAGCACGGCGGCGAAGAGCCCCCCGTGCTCGTGGCAGTAGCCGCCACGTCCTGCCGTCACGAGCTTGGCTTGCAAGGAGACGACGTCGAGGTCGATGGGCCGTCCGAGGAGGATGTCGAGGTTCTCGAAGGGGATGGTCGAGACGTGCGCGCGGTGCAGGGCCCGGAGCGTGGCGACGTCGGCGCCGACGGCTCCCCTGTGGCCGATGCGCCGGAGATAGGCGCCGAGGTCCAGGCGCTCCGAGCCCCAGGTCCCCGACGCCGGCGCGACCGGCGCATGGCGGGCTGTGGAGCCTCGCGTCATGGCACGGACCGTAGTCGTCGGCGGGGCGTCCCTCGCCGTTGGGTGGAGATCAGCGAGGGTCGGCGGTGCTCCCGACGGGTGCGTCGTGCGCTGCAGCCAGCGCCGGGAGCGGCCGGCGCAGGAGGATCCCCGCCGGCGTCGGTTCGAGGAGGTCGACTGCCCGGTACGCGAAGGGGCGCAGGAGCGTGAAGAGCACCACGACCATCGCGGAGAGCAGATACCCCGCCACGACGTCGCCGGGATAGTGGGCGCCGACGTAGACGCGGCCGAAGCACAAGAAGAGCCCGAGCACGACGTTCGCGACGGCCAAGGCTCGTGCGACCCCTGGAGATCGCCATCTGCCCGCCAGCGCCTCGAGAGCGCCGAGCGCCGGTTCGCGTCGGCGCCAGACTTCCCCACCGAGCACGAGCAGGACCGCGAGCGTGAGGCCGCCCGCGACGATCGAGTGGTCCGAGGGGAAGGAGTAGTCCGTCGTCTTTGGCACGAGCACCAGCACGTGGGGATGGGTGGCGTAGGGGCGCAGCTCCTTGGCTGCATGGCCGACCAGCTGGTTCAGCCCGAGGGCCACGATGGTGCCGACCCCTCCGAGGAACAGGACGGCGGCGACCCTCGGGGCGCGGCGCCACCAGGCGACCGCGTAGACGGCGACGAACACCACGGTGAGGAGAACGGGGCCGAGCCAGAGCGCGTAGTCGTGCATGAAGCCGTGGGCCCAGGCCGTCTCGCGTGAGAAGTGGTTCAAGTCGAGGTAGTACTGCGTGTTCAGCCCCTTGGGCGGCATCACCCGGACGCTGGTGAGGACGGTCGGCTGCATCGGCGTGTGTGACGGCGCAGTGGCGGTGAGGTGGACCAACGGGCTCCTTCGCGAACGGCTGGCGACCAGCGGGTGAACGTGCCTCGGTCGTTACCGTATCCAAGTGGGCGCCGGAGGTAGAGCCGGCACGCGCGGCGCCGCGCGCGACGTCGCGACATGGGGCTCTCGGCGAAGGCCCGTCGTTGCCGCGTCGTACCACGAGTGGCTAGGGGACACCCGGACACCGCGCGTGGCGTCGTGGCGTCCTGCCAGCGCTGGCCATCGCCCTGGCACCGAGCCCGCCCAGCACCAGCACGAGCACGCCGTAGACGCCGAGCGGCCCGGCGGCGCGCACACCGAAGGCGCTCGTCGCGATCCCCGCGGCGACGGCGAAGTCGCGCATCGCGGTCGGTAGCGCGAGCCCCACTTGCAGGGACGGCCGGACACCCCTCGTGAGCACCCATCCGAGCGCGCCCGCGCCGGCGAGGAAGCCGCAGAGGGCGCCCACCACTGCGAGGTAGGCGGCGTGCAGCTGCACCTGGCCTGCGACTTCCCACAACAAGACGACAAGGACGGTGGCGGAGACGAGGCGCCCGCCATCGAGCGCCCCCGCGCGCGACCCGAGCGCGTGGCGAAGCGCCATACCCGCCACGAGGGGCAGCCCGACGACCAGCACCAAGGTCACGACCACCCCGGCAGGGTGCACGCTCGGGACGCCCGACAGCGCGCCGAGCACCGGGCCGCCGGCGAGCACGGTGACGAGGCTCGAGCCGACGAGCAGCGCGACCGCGACCGAGACCTCTCCGCCCCCGATCGCGGCGAACCCCAAAGAGGCCACCTCGCTCGGGGCGACACCGAGCGCGAGCACCCCGTCGCGCAACGCGCCCGAGACCAGATGGCTGAGCGCCCATGCGAGCCCGGGCAGCACCACCGAGCTTGCGAGGAGCACGATCGCGATCCGGGTCCAGTGCCGCACGGCGTGCCGGAGGTGCCGGACGTCGACGGTCATGCCGGCGCTGAGCACCAGCACGGCGAGCGTCGGGTCGACCGCGCCAGCGCGATCGAGGGCGCGCGCGGGGGACGGGAGCGCCACGCCCACGACGCCGACGACCACGAAGATCGGGACGAGGAGGGTCTCGGCGCGCGTCGCGATCGCCGACGTGCGACCGTGCCCGCTCGGCGCCCCGTGCGCCGGCACGCGCGCGCTCCGATGCGACGGCCGATGGTCATGGGCCTCCACGTGGTGCTCCTCCCCCTCGGTCGCAGGCACCTCGGGGGTCGACCGTAGCGGCGGCACCACTGCCCGGCACGTCCTCGATGCGCGCTGCGCGAACAGGCGGGCCGGGAGCGGGATTGCCGGGGCCCAGCAATGGGATGAGCTCGCCCGCGGGCCAACAGCCCGGCACCATCCATGCCGTGGCGCTGTCGGCGCACGAGCACCGCCGTGCTGGCGTCACGAGCCCTGGAGCCGACAGGATGGCACCGACGCCGCGTCGGCGACCCTGCGTCGTTGTCGACCGCACGAGACGACGGAGCACCGGAGCATGGGGAGCGAGCCGGAGGACACCGAGGCGGACCACCCCGGTGCGCAGGAGCCCGGTGCGCAGGAGCCCGGTGCGCAGGAGCCCGGCCCCGACGGTCGGGGCACCGTGAACCGCTACTCGCCGTTGCGCTTCGTGCTCGCCTTCGGGGTCGTCAGCATGCTCGCCGACTTCGTCTACGAGGGCGGCCGGTCGATCGTCGGACCGTACCTCGCGACCCTCGGGGCATCGGCCACCGTGGTGGGCGCGGTCACCGGGGTGGGAGAGGCGGTGGCCTCGGTGCTGCGCCTGGCGAGCGGGCCGCTCGCCGACCGCACCCGCCGCTACTGGCCGATCTCCATCGCGGGCTACGCCATCACCGCAGTCTCGGTCCCGGTGCTCGCCGCGGCCGGCACGCTGTGGCAGGCGTCGCTGGCGGTCGTCGGCGAACGATTCGGCAAGGCCGTGCGCACGCCGGCGCGCGACACGATGCTCTCGCAGGCCAGCGCCCACCTCGGCCGTGGACGTGCCTTCGCCTACCACGAGGCGCTCGACCAGTCCGGCGCGCTGCTCGGCCCGTTGCTCGTTGCGGGCATGGTCGCGGTCTCGGGGTTCCGGCTGGGCTTCGCCGTGCTCGCCGTGCCCGCAGCCCTGGCGCTCGTGGCGCTCGTCGTGGTGCGTCGCGCCGTGCCGACTCCCGCTGCGTACGAGCCCGCGAATAGGGCGAGCGGGGCGAGCGGGGCGAGCGGGGCGAGCGGGGCGATGTCGACACCGTCAGGACTCACCGACGCTGCAGGACGGACCGGGTGGCGCCAGACCTTCCGAGGGTTCTCCCGGCGCTTCTGGCTGTACACCGCCTTCAGCGCGGCGACGGTGACCGGGTTCGCCACCTTCGGCGTGCTCTCGTACCACCTCGAGGTCCGCCACGTCGTCGCACCCGCGCTCATCCCCATCGTCTACGCAGTGGCGATGGGCGTCGACGCGCTGGCCGCGCTCGGCTCGGGCCTTCTCTACGACCGGATCGGCTTCGGCGGCCTTCTCCTCCTGCCGCTCCTCACGGCGGCGGTGCCGTTCCTCTCGTTCTCGACACGTGCCGCGCTCGTATGGGTGGGCGCCGCCGTCTGGGGCGGCGCGCTCGGCGTCCACGAGTCGACGATGCGCGCGGCGGTCGCCGACCTCGTGCCGTCGTCGCGGCGAGGCACCGGCTATGGGCTGTTCACCGCGGTCTATGGCATCACCTGGTTCGGCGGCGCCACCGCCATCGGCGCGCTCTACGCACGTTCGGCGACGTCCATCGAGCTGTTCGTCGGCGCCCTCCAGGCGTGCGCGATCGTCCTGCTCGTGCCGTTGCTGCGCGCGCAGCGCCAGTCACCGGCAGCTCGAAAGGCGCGCGCCTAGCGATGCGGCATCGAGGCGAGTGGGTCCGCGAGGGGAGGATTGCGCCGACCGCGCGGCGCGCGACGACGGGGGAGTACCGTGTCCTCGGAGGTCCAGGCACCATCGACGACGGAGGGATCGACGCCATGATCGTGTGCGTTCCCGTGGACGACAGCGGCACCGTCGACCCACGATGGGGCAGAGCGGGGCGAATCGCAGTGGCGACCGTCGGTGGCGATGCGATCGTCGGTTGGGAAGAGGTCGACGTCGGATGGGATTCGCTCCACGACGCCGGTGGCGAGGCTCGCCACCACGCGCGGGTGGCCCGCTTCCTCCTCGATCACCACGTGGACGCGGTGGTGGCCGACCACATGGGCGGCGGCATGCGCCGGATGCTCGACACGATGCGTATCACCGTCCATCTGGGCGCTGCCGGTGACGCGCGACGCGCGGTGCTCGCAGCGCTAGAGGTCTAGCGAGCGACCATCACCTGGTTGGGGAGATCGCCGTCGGCGACGTGGTCGCGGCCCTGGCGTACCAGTCTCGTCCCCGATGCCGATTGCCAGGATGACGGCATGGCATCGGTCATCGGGAGGCACGCGCTGATGGTTCATGTCTCGACCCTCAGGGCGGCCGGCTCGTGAACGCGCGGGAGGCGGTGCTGACCCGCCGCTTCTACGCCGCGTACCGAGATCCCCGGTCCGCCGTGCTCGAAGGCTTCCACCCTGCACGCCACGCCCTTCGGTTCGGCGCCGTGCTGGAGGTCGCGGTCACCTACGACGAGCACAAGCTGTTCGCGCTGGCCGAGCGGCTCGCGCCCGAGTCCGTCCCCGGTATCGAAGCAGTCCTCGAGGTGGTGACCAGGGAGCGGTTCACGCGCCTGTCGCGGCGCAGCCTCTCGAGCCCGCTCCTGTCGATCTGCGCGCGTCCCGACGTCGACGTCGCCGCCGTGCTCGCCCAGCGTGCGAAGCCCGTCGTGCACCTCGAGCGCCCGCGCAACCCGGGAAACGTCGGTGCCGTCGTCCGGGTGGCCGCTGCGGCCGACGTGGGAGCGGTGACGGTCTCGGGCCAGGACCCCTGGTCGCCGGTCGCGATCCGCAGTGCAACGGGTCTGCAGTTCGCCCTCCCCGTGGCGCACATGGAGCTTTCCTTGGCCTGCGAGCGGCCGATCGTGGCACTGGAGGTCGACGCCGAACCGCTCACGACCGCAAGCCTTCCTGCCGACTCGCTTCTCGTGGTGGGTGGCGAACGCCACGGGCTGCCTGCGTGGGTCCGTGACGTGGCGCACCG
The DNA here is from genome assembly GCA_021810205.1 of Actinomycetes bacterium. Lineage (GTDB taxonomy): Bacteria > Actinomycetota > Acidimicrobiia > Acidimicrobiales > RAAP-2 > JAJYVT01. The sequence goes on along the minus strand of JAJZJC010000029.1, from coordinate 9,184 downwards.
ATCGGTGAGCCTGCCGATGAAGCCCGGTGTCTCGAGCGTGAACCTTGCCACTGCGCTGTCGGCGATGCTCTACTCCTGGCGGATCGCCGCATTCGAACGTGACGGTCGCTATCCCTGGTGAGGCTGCCTCCCTGGTGAGGCTGCCTCCCTGGTGAGGCTGGAAGGCAGCGTTCAGCTCGCCGCGGCCCGTGCCGCGACAAGGTGCGCGACGAACCAGTCGCGCGCGGCGTAGGCCGCGGCCTCGAGGGCGCCTGGCTCTTCGAACAGGTGGGTTGCTCCGGGCACCACGGCAAGGCGGCTGTCGCAGCGCAGCTTCGCCTGTGCCTGCCGGTTCAGTGCCAGCACGGCGTCATCCCGTTCGCCCACGACGAGGAGCGTCGGCGCACCGACGCGGGGGAGCCTGGTATCGGCGAGGTCGGGGCGCCCGCCGCGCGAGACCACGGCGGCAACCCTCGATCCTGGCTCGGCTGCAGCCCACAAGGCCGCGCCCGCCCCGGTGCTCGCCCCGAAGTAGCCGATGGGCAGCGCCTCTTCGAGCGGCTGCACATGCAGCCAGCGGGTGACCTCCACCAGTCGGCCGGCGAGAAGCTCGATGTCGAACACGTTCGCGCGGTTGCGCTCCTCTTCCTCGGTGAGCAGGTCGAAGAGCAGCGTGGCGATGCCCACGTGCTGCAGCACGCCCGCGACGTATTGGTTGCGGGGGCTGTGGCGGCTGCTGCCGCTACCGTGCGCGAAGACCACCACTCCGATCGGGGACACCGGGAGGGCGAGGTGGCCGCTGAGCTGGACGGTCCCGGCGGGGATCGCGACGCCTTCGTCGCGCGCGAGGCGCTGCGGTGACGTCGCTTCCTGCGCGGACCGCGCGCGGCGAGCCCGCTCGAGGCAGTCGAGCACCTCTGCGTCGGTGACCTGAAAGAAGTGCTCGTAGCACTGCCCGATGGCGGAGAACGACTCGGGGGTGTCCACGCATACCAGCTCGTCGGCGTCGGCGCCGAGGCGCTCTTCCCAACCCAGCGGGGCGACGGGGGCGGCGAGCACGACCCGTCTCGCGCCGTGCGCGCGCGCGACCTGGCATGCGGCGCGCGCGGTGGCGCCGGTCGCGATGCCGTCGTCGACGACGAGCGCGGTGCGGCCCTCGAGATCGACGCGCGGGCGACGCACGCGTAGCTCTCGCGCGCGCCGTTCGACCTCCGCGCGCTGGCGCGCTTCGACCCCGGCGAACTGGTCGACGCCGATCCCGGTCGCGCGGACGATGCCCTTGTCGACGACGAGCACGCCGTCTTCACCGACGGCCCCCATCGCGAGCTCGGGTTGGTAGGGCACGCCCAGCTTGCGCACGACGATCACGTCGAGCGGGGCTCTGAGCGACGCGGCGACCTCGTAGGCGACGGGGACGCCGCCACGGAGCAGGCCGAGCACGACCAGCGGCTCGTCGCGCAGGTGAGTGAGCCGTCGCGCGAGCTGGCGACCCGCGTCCGCACGGTCGACGAACGTCATGGAGACCTCCTTCGCCCGACCACCTTCCCACCGCGCCGCGCTCGATGTCAGAGGCGATGGTCCCCGGGCTCGCCGGGGCCCCCGATCCAGTGCTCCCCGCCGGTGCGCCGCCCGGGCGCACGCCGCCCGAGCGTTCGGGAGCGACCGGGTAGCGTCCGCAGGCATGCCCGTCGACGCCCCTCCGTTCGATCTTTCGCTCGATCAGCTCCGGTTGCGCACCAGCGCCAAGTGGCGGGCGGCGGATCCCGGGGTCCTCCCCCTGTGGGTCGCAGAGATGGACGTGATGCCCGCGCGCCCTGTCGTCGACGCACTGCGCCAGGCGCTCGAGCGGGGAGACACCGGCTATGCCTTCGGTCCCGAGTACGCCGAGGCATACGCCGCGTTCGCGACAGCGCGCTGGGGGTTCGGCGGCCTCGACCCGGCGCGCAGTGCCCTGGTCCCCGACGTCATGCTCGGCGCGGTGGAGCTCCTGAAGCTCGTCACGGCGCCCGGCGACGCGGTCGTTGTGACGCCACCGGTGTACCCGCCCTTCTACGCGTTCGCAGCGCATCTCGGACGCCGCGTCGTCGAGGTGCCGCTGAACGCGGCGCAGCGCCTGGACCTGCCGGCCCTCGCCAACGCGTTCGACGCGGCTGGCGCCGCCGGGGCCGCGGCCTTCCTCTTGTGCAACCCGCACAACCCGACGGGGACCGTCCATTCGCCCGACGAGCTTGCCGGGGTGGCTGCCGCCGCCGAGGCAACCGGCGTGCGCGTCGTGGCCGACGAGATCCACGCGCCACTGGTGCTCCCCGGCGCCACCTTCACCCCCTACCTCGCCGTTGCCGGGGCCGAGCGCGGGTTCGCGCTCGTCTCGGCGTCCAAGGGCTGGAACCTCCCGGGCTTGAAGGCAGCGGTCGCCTTTGCCGGACCCGCCGCCGCCGGCGACCTCACCAGGCTGCCCGAAGAAGTCGGTCACGGGGCGAGCCATCTCGCGGTGCTGGCCCACACCGCCGCCTTGCGCCATGGCGAGGAGTGGTTGGACGCGGTGGTCGACGGCCTCGACCGCAATCGCTCGCTCCTCGGCGAGCTATTGGCAGCCAGCTTGCCGTCGGTGCGCTGGACCCCTGGTGCGGCGACCTATCTCGCGTGGCTCGACTTCTCCGAGCTGGCCCGTGTCACGTCGACGCCGGGCACGCCGACCGAATTGGTGCGTGGCGATGCAAGCGCCCGAACCGGCGTGGCCGCCTGGTTCCTCGAGCACGCGCGCGTGCTGTTGAGCTCGGGGCCCGCGTTCGGCTCGGGGGGCGAGCGCTGCGCCCGTCTGAATTTCGCGACGTCCGCATCGCTGCTCACCGAGGCCGTGGAGCGGATGGGCGCCGCCACGGGCGATTCTCGAGGCCGCCCCCCCCGCCGCGCTCGGTGACGCCCGGCCGCGCTCGGTGACGCCCGGCCGCGCTCGGTGACGCCCCGCCGCGCTCCGTGACGCCCCGCCGCGCTCCGTGATGGAGGAGGACGGAGTAGTACGGTGCCATGTCCGGGCGTCCGGGGTCGCGCCGACTGGGGTCGGGGCATGGAGGGCGCACTGGGCCGCGCGCGGCGGTGGCGCGCCAGCGCCGGGGCGCACTGGTACGGCTCTTGGGGGCGGTTCTCCTCGTCGCGACGGGAGCCGAGCATCTCGCGCTGTACCTCGTCGGCGGGTACGGGCAAGTACCGACGATCGGCCTCCTGTTCTTGTTCCAGGCGTCCGTCGCGTGCAGCATCGGGCTCGTCGTCCTGGCGACCCCGCTACGCCTCGCGACGCTCGGAGGCGCCCTGTTCTCGCTGGCCACGCTCGGGGGCTACCTGCTCAGCCTCGGTGTAGGGCTCTTCGGGTTTCACGAAGTCGTGACGGCGCCGGGCATCGCATCGGGACTGATGGACATCGGCGCGTTCTGGCTCCTGGCCACGGCGGCGACCAGACGCGCTGCGCCCTCCAGGGGGCCTCGGCGCAGGGTCATCGAGGCCGGGACAGCGGCGCTCAGGACGTTTGGCAAGGCGGTGTCGCCGGTCGCGCTCACCGCGTTGGTCGCCTTTTCCATCACGCTCTGGCAGGCATCGCCGGTCGGTGGGATCGCTACAGCAGCGAACCGTGATGTCGTCAGCGCCGTGCATGTGGCTGGCTACGGAAATGTGCTCGCGACCCGGCGCGGGCGCACGCTCTACCTCCTGCGGGCGCGAGACGGTGCGCAAGCGGTGTGCCGCGGCGGCTGCCTTTCCATCTGGCCGCCGCTTCTGGTCGCGTCCTCGGTGCGGCGGCTCCATGCTGGCCCCGGGGTCCACGGCGCCCTCGGGCTCGTCCCCAGAGACGGCAGGCAGCAGGTCACCTTCAATGGCTACCGCCTCTACACCTACGCCGGCGACAGCGCGCCGAAGCAGGATGAAGGCGAGGGGATCGAGTCGTTCGGCGGGACCTGGTATCTCGTGCGTGCCACGTCAGCTCGACCCGCCGACACCGCGGTGACGGGCAAGACCTGACCTGGTGCGTCAGGTCTCGACGACCGAGGCGTACTCGGGCAGGTCGCTTGCCGTCTCGAACAGCCCCCGTTCGCGCATCCAGCGCTGAGACCGCTCGTACGCGTCGGCCGTATAGGGGAGGAAGACGATGCGTTCGCCAGTCCCGAAGCAACGGACGTCGACCCGTTCCCGGTAGCGGTCGGGGATCTCCGCCCTGTAGTAGTGCTTGTAGGCTTCGGGTTCCAAGTCGAGCTCGGCCTGTGCCCGCCGCAGCGCCCGGAAGTACCCCCGCACGTCGACGGCGTCGATCGATGGGCCGAACATGAAGCCGGCCATGAACGTGGTGTCGAGCACCTTTCGGCAGCCGAGCTGCTCCACCAGGTACGTCGGGGCACTCCAGATCGCCGCAGCGGCGACCGACCCGTCGAGGAGGGCGTCGACACGGTCGTAGGGCATGCCGCCGAACCGCAGGCGGATGTCATCGGGCGCGAGGAACGGCTCGAGCGCCTGGATCGTCGAGAAGTGGCTCCCAGAGTGGTAGCCGACGGCGATCTCCACGCCGGCGAGATCGCTTGGGTGCCGTATCTCCGAGTCCGCCTGGACGTAGATGCCGCTCGGCAGGACGGCGTAGGCGCCGCCCCACATCTTGCCCGCGGCGTCTGCTGCTGCCTGGTTCACCGCCCAGTGGCACGCGCAGCTCATGTCCTTCTTGCCGCCGCCACCGGAGCGGTAGAGCTCGTAGGCGCCGATCCGGATCTCCGAGCGGCCTGGAGCTTCGATGCTCTGCTCGGCGTTCTCGAGGACGCGCACGTCGAGCTCGTAGTCGAGACCCTCGTCGGCGAAATAGCCCTTTTCATCCGCGATCCAGTCCTGCAGGCGACCGTGCGTCGATATGACGAAGCGCGCCACTTTGGTACCTCCTTGTCGCTCTCGCCCGGATCGGGGCGGCTCTCATCCACGTTAGGGCGCATCGCCGGCGGGCTTGCGCAGATCGAGACCGGCTGGCGTGCCACGGCGATCGCTCCGGGCGACGCGTGCCATGTTCCATGCCGCCAGTGCGCGGTCTGTGCCGGCGCCACCGTCAGGGAGCGACAGCGGGTCGGTCGCGCAGTGCCGCAGACCCCGGGGCCGTGCCCCGGGCTTCGGTCGCCAGGAGGTCGATCACCAGCGCGGCGGTCCACGAGAACCCCTTGGCACCCGCGGGGGTGCCGGAGATCGGGTCGTAGTACTCGAAGAAACCGTGTCGTGTCACGACGTCGAGCGTCCGTCGCCGGAGCGCCTCGGCCGCGTCGTCGAAGCCGTAGCGCCGCATCCCGTCGATCAAGAGCCAGTTCACGTTGATCCACGTGGGCCCTTGCCAGTAACGGCAGGGCTGGAACCACCGGGAGCCCGGTGGCACGCTCGGGACCGGGTACGGCGTGCCGAAGGCACCGGGGTTCGACAGGAGCTGTACCAGCGCGGTTGCATGCGTTCGGTCGACGCACCCCGCGTACAGCGGCATGAGCGTCGCGACCGACGGCGCCTTGACGAGCTCGCCGGATCTCGCGTCACGCGAGTAGTACTGCCCGTCGACGTCGTCCCACAGGTCCCCCATCGCACGCTCGTGGGCGGACATGGCCGCGAGGAGGTGCGCGGGCAGCGGCGCACGGATCTCGCTGGCCAGCTCGCGCAGGCGAGCGTTGGCGCGCACCAGGATGCTGTTGACCGTGAGGTCCTGGACGGCGAAGGGGCCGCGGCGAAGCGCGGCGTCGGTGTCGTAGCGCAGGCGCCGGATCCGGGCCAGGGCCCAGTAGAGCCGGAGTGCTTCGAGCGTCGAGCTCCGTTGGTCGGCAGGGACGTACTTGGTGTCCCAACGAAGTTTGGTGGCAAGCCGGTCCGCGCCCGAGCGCGCCAAGAGATCGAGCCACAATGGGGTGCGTGCGCGTTCGAGGAGCTCGAGCAGCGGTGGACTGTTGTCGAGCCCCGTCTCCCACGGGTGGATCTGGACCGCGAGCCGGTCGCCGTCGAGCACCCGGTCGAAGTGGAGCCACAGGTGGTACTCGACCAGTGGCCGGTACATGCTCTCGTACCATCGCCGCCGTTCTGCACGCCCCAGCACCTCGCCAACGCGCACGACGGCTTCGGCGAGCATGGGCGGCTGGCTGATGCCACCCGTGGCCGGCGATCGCGGCGCGGCCGGGTTCACCCGGCTCCGCCACACGTGCCGGTCCCACCAGTGCCGCCAGCCAGCCTCGAAGCGGATGTGGGGCACCATCCCGTTCTTCCACTGCGCGCCGACGAGCCGTCGGAGCCCCCTCATGGCGGCCTCGATGTCGTAGTGCCGCTGGCCGATCGCGACAAAGCACGTGTCCCACAGGTGCTGGTGGATGTAGAGACCCTTCGCGGGGGCGACGTACCCGTCGCGAGTGTTGGCGGCGAGCACTTCGATCGCCCTCGACCGGAGCGCAGCCGTGCGGGCATCGTCGAACGGGGCGGCGTCGATCGCCGTCGGGACCGGTGGGGTGACGAGCGCGCGAGTCGCAGGTGCAGGGGGCTCCCGCTCGCTCGTGTCGGTCACCGACTGCTCGTCTCGTAGAGCTGCTCGCTTACCCCGCGGCGCTGACCGGAGAGCTGCCACCGGCCATCGCTCGGACGAGATGTGCGCACTGGCGCCAAAGGGTACCGGCAGATCGGAGTCGACGTCGACGAGACGAGAACTGCGCCGAGAACGCTCGCCGGCGACGCTCACCGGCGACGCTCACCGGCGACGCTCACCGGCGACGGGGAGATCCCGACGACCTCGCGCCGTGCCACCCGTCGTGCCATCGCGACCACGCTCGCCTCGGGTACGAGCTCGGCGCGAAATTCGTTGACAGGGCCTGGCTCGCCTGGTGTAGTGGTGAAGTCATTGCAGCCGGGTTGAGCGCAAGCGGAGCCCGTGGGGAGGTGCCGCATCGGCTGCGGGGAGCGACGAGGGATGGCTGGCACCGGGGACCGTCAGGGGTCCGACCCGGCACGTGTGGAGGGCCACGCGCAGAGCGTCCAGGCCCGCGGTGCCGGCGCGCGCCTCGGCTCTTTCTTGCTCCTGGCGATCGTCAGCGCGCTGGGTGGACTCGCGCTGGGTGGACTCGCGCTGGGTGGACTGCCGGCGCTGGCGCTGCCCGACGCGCCGGCGGCGGGCGCGGCCAGTGGGGCCAGCGCCGCCACAGTCGTCACGGTGTCGGTGTGCCCGGCGCCGACGCCCCACCACTTCAGCTGCATGCTCGAGGTGCACGGGCGCAGCGCAGCCATCTCTGGAGACGTGGCCCGCCAGGATGGGCTCCGCCCGGTGTCCGTGGCACCGCTCGCGACATTGGGGTCCACCGTCCTCAGTCCCCGCGACATCGCCACCGCGTACGGCTTCGCCAAGAGCGACCCGAGCACAGGGACAGGAACGACCGTCGCGGTCGTCGACGCCTACGAGGACCCGACAGCCACAGCGGACCTCGCGACGTTCTCGTCGCAGTTCGGTCTCCCCTCCTGCACGGTCTCGAGCGGCTGCCTCGTCCAGCATGTCATGGCCGGTACCGGCGCGGTGAGCACTGCCACATCGGGCTGGACGATGGAGACGAGCCTCGACATCGAGTGGGTGCACGCGATGGCTCCCAAGGCCCACGTGCTGCTTGTGGAAGCCGACACCACGACAATGTCCACAATGCTGTCTGCCGCGACATACGCCGCGAGCAATGCGCCGTACGTGTCGATGAGCTGGGGCGGCCCTGAGACAGCCACAGACCCCTCCGTCGGCGTCTTCTCGTCGCACGCGGCGACAGTGAGCTTCTTCGCGTCCGCAGGTGACACGGCGTCCGAGGTGGTCTACCCGTCCGCCTCCCCCGACGTGATCGCGGTCGGCGGCACGAAGCTCACAGTGACACTGTCCAGCGGTGCCTTCAAGGCCGAGTCCGCCTGGAAGACAGGTGGCGGCGGCTGCAGCCAGTACGAGCCGGCGGCCGCGGCCCAGGCGAGCTTCCCCACCTACGACCAGTCAGGTGCCACATGCGCAGGCAAGCGCGCGACCCCCGACGTCGCCGCCGACGCGACACCTGCGACCGGGGTCGCCGTGTACGCATCCCAGCCGACAGGGACCACGGGGTGGTGGCAGGTCGGTGGCACGAGTCTGTCGGCGCCGCTGTGGGCGGGGCATGCGGCGGCGGCCGGGCTGCACGTCACCGCGACACTCGTCTACGGCCACACGTTGCCCTTCCACGACGTGACGTCCGGCTCCAACGGGCATGCCTGCGTGACCGGCTACAACCTCTGCGACGGCCTGGGGAGCTGGAACGCCGCGGTAGGTGCGACCTATGACGCGCCCCTGCAGCCCGCCAGGCCGACCGCGGTGCCGGGCGTCGCGCAGGCGTCCGTCTCCTGGCAGGCGCCGACACCGGGCGACGCCCCGATCACGTCCTACACGGTCACGAGCACACCGAGCGGGCACGAGTGCGCCTGGTCGTCGGGCCCGCTCACCTGCACCGTGACCGGACTCACGAACGGGACCTCGTACGGGTTCACCGTCACCGCCACGAACTCGCTCGGCACGAGCCCGCCGTCGAGCCCCTCGGCCCCCGTCATCGCGAACACGGCGCTGCCTGCACCCACCGGTGTGGTGGCGACGGCACGCAGCACCTCGGTCCGACTGCGCTGGACAGCGGTCGCGACAGCCTCAGGATACGACGTCGTCGCAGGCGCGACGTCCGGAGGCGGGGCAGTCGCGACGCCTGTTGCGGGGTGCACCGGGGTGACGACGGCCGCGTGCAACGTGACGGGTCTCGGTGCCGGCACGACGTACTACTTCAGCGTGAAGACCCTCCACACGGGGGTCTTGTCCACGTCTGCGTCATCGGCGTTGACGGTCGCGACGGTGCCTGCGCCCGCCGGTCTCCACGCGACCACGGGGACAGGATCGGTGAGCCTCGGCTGGTCCGCGGTGAGCGGTGCTGCCTCCTATGACGTGTTCGTCGCCACCGCCGCCGGTGCCGAGACATACGTCGCACCCTCGAAGGCCTGTCCCGTGCCGGGTGCGGGCGGCTGCACCGTGAGCGGCCTGGTCAACGGGAAGACGTACTACTTCACCGTCGAGGCCACGGGCAGCGAGACGAACGGCACGGCCTTCACCACCACACCATCGGGCGAGGCCTCGATCCTCGTCGGCCCCCAGGTCTCCGGCAGCACCTCCGGCGGTGGCGGCTCCGGCGGCGGC
>JAJZJC010000110.1 GCA_021810205.1 Actinomycetes bacterium | reverse complement strand
CCGCCCAGGCAGGTGGACAGTTCGGGGAGCACGGCCCCGGCTCCGGTGGGCGCCGGAGAGACTTCGACTTCGTCACCGTCGGGTCGGGCAGCGCCGCGTTCGCGGCCGCGATCCGGGCGTCCAATCTCGGGGCCAAGGTGGCGATGGTCGAGGCCGCCACGCTCGGCGGCACCTGCGTGAACGTCGGCTGCATCCCCTCCAAGGCCCTCCTCGCGGCGGCGGAGACCTACCACCGGGCCGGGCACCATCCCTTCGCCGGCGTTGCCACCGCCGAGGTCGGCGTGGACCTGGCTGCCCTCGTGGCGGGCAAGGACGGGATCGTCAGCGACCTACGAAGTGGGAAGTACGTCGAACTGGCCGAGCGTTACGGCTTCGATATCGTCTCGGGCCACGCCACGTTCACCGGTCCCGACCGCCTGGCCGTCGAGGGAAGGATGCTCGAAGCAGAGAACTTCCTGCTCGCCACCGGCTCGGCGCCGTTCGTGCCGGCCATCCCGGGGCTGGAAGATGCCGGGTACCTCACCTCCACCACGGCCATGGCCCTCGACCGGCTGCCGGGCTCGCTGGTCGTGGTCGGCGGCAACTACATCGGCTTGGAGATGGGCCAGCTCTTCGCAGACCTCGGCGTCGAGGTCACGATCGTCGAAGCCCAGGGTCGCCTCGCCCCCGGGGAAGAGCCCGAGGTCTCCGCCTGGATCTCCGGCGCCCTCGCCGACCGGGGCGTCGAGGTGCTCACCGCGGCAAGCGTGGTCGGCGTAGAGCCCGGAAGCCCGAAGACCGTACAGGTCGAGGTCGGCGCTGCCCCGCGAGCGCTGCACACGACCGAGATCCTCGTCGCCACCGGGCGGCGCCCCGTGCTCGACGGCCTCGGCCTGGACGCGGCCGGTGTCGCTCTCGACAGGCGGGGCCGTCTCGTGCTCGACGGCCAGCTGCGCACCACCAACCCGGCGATCTGGGCGGCAGGGGACGTGACCGGTGGCCCCCAGTTCGTCTACGTGGCCGCCGCCCAGGGGACCCTTGCCGCCGACAACGCCGTGGGCGACGCGGCCCGGGAGATGGACTACACCGTCCTGCCTCGGGTCATCTTCACCACCCCCACCATCGCCGCGGTCGGCCTGACCGAGGAGGCGGCCCGGGCCGCTCGCTACGACTGCGAGTGCCGGGTCCTCGACCTCGTCCACGTGCCGAGAGCCCGGGTGAACCGCGACACCCGAGGCGGCGTCAAGGTGGTCGCCGAGCGAGGATCGGGCCGGGTCCTCGGGATCTCCGCGGTCGCCGACGGCGCCGGAGACGCCATCCTCGCCGGGGTCTACGCCGTCAAGTTCGGCCTCAGGGTCGCCGACCTGGCCGACACCTGGGCGCCGTACCTGACCATGGCCGAGTCGGTGAAGCTCGCCGCCCAGACCTTCACCACCGACGTCGCCAAGCTCTCGTGCTGCGCGGCGTGAGCACCCGGCCCGACGGCGGTTGTTCTGCCTCGATCATGAAGGTCAGCTTCCCAGTCGCTCTGCTCTCGGCCCTCGACGGCGGACCGATAGCGGTCCACTGGTACCGAATGTGGGGGCGGCTGCACTTTCGGCGAGGTTGCTGGCGCGTGGAGCCCCGGGCGACCGGTCTCCTCGGCCATCGCGCAATGATCCGACAGGGCTACCTCCAACCAGATCATCACCTTGGGCTGGTGCAGGTTCGAGAGCACCTCAGGCACACCTCAGGCACCGCCCCCATTCGGACCCGCTCCACCTGTGCCATGAGGGCAAGCCCTCGCGTGAGCCGTTACAAGTGCCAGCGCCGGATCAGCCCTTCGCCCTCACGGCGAAGGCGCCGGCCATCCCCTCTTGGGCGTGGCCGGGGACCGGGCAGAGGTACTGGTAGGTGCCGGGCGCCGTGGCGCTGAACGAGAGCGTGCCGGCGTGCATGCCGGCCGATGTCTCCTCGCCGAGGAACCACAGTGCCGCGCCGGAAAAGGCGGGGGCGGCCGTCATCATCGGCATCCACGAGGACGCCGCCCCCGAGGTCGTGACGACGAGCCCGTGGGCCATGTCCTCGTCGGCGTTGACGAGCTCGACCTGCACCTGCGCCCCGGCGGGGACGACGACGGTCGGGTCCACCATGCCGGCGATCCGGAAGCGCTCGGCGGGCATCGACGGGCTGGCGAGCACGACGAGCCGCACGCTCGTCGTGGTGAAGGTGAGCCGGTTGGCGGCCCGGTCACGGCTCGCGCCGGCCGGCATGGCGTTCCCGAGCCTGGCCGCCTCCGCCGGGCTGATGCGGGGCCCGGGGGCGTCGGCGAACAGCCGCCCCATCACCTTGCCAGGGTCGGTGCTGCTGCCCATCATGAACCCGGGCAGGGACTGCCCCCGCATCCAGCCCGGCGCCCCGGCGCCGCCCATCATCCAGCCGTAACCGAAGCGGCCCGTCATCGGCCCGGACGGGCCACCCATCATCGACCCTGCGCCATAGCTGTCCATGACCGAGCGGTAGTAGTCGTAGGACGAGCCGGCGCTCGACGGCGGGCCGCCAAGGGAGAGGGCGAGGCCGGCGCCGAGGCCGCCGGCAGCGAGCACCGCTGCCGCCACGAGGGCGCCGGCGCGGCGCCGTCGTCGAGCGGGTGGGGGCGGGCTCGCCGAGAGAGGCGTTGTGGCGACGGTCATGGCAGGACCTCCTCAGGCGCTTCGGCGGCCGAGGGACGAGCGGCCAGCCGGGGCGGGCGCCCCCGCGGGGGCAGGGCGGCGCAGCTCGGCGAGGCGCCACCACCACGAGATGCGCCGCTCGAGGTAGTAGTCGAGGCTGTAGCGGGCGGGGCCGGCGTAGTAGCTGAGGGCAAGGAGGCCGGCGAAGACGACGGCGTAGATGACGGCGGTGCCGATGTCGGAGGACCCCGCGGTGTACGGCCCGCCGAAGCCCTCGGCCGTCGCCCAGATGAGCAGGCTGAAGACGATCGCCGAGAGGTAGGTGAGCTTGCGGGCGACGCCGAGAATGAGCGCCAGCGCGATGAGGGACTCGGCAGCGGCGACGAGGGCCCAGAAGAACGTGGCCGCGGGGTGCTGCAGGCGGATCCAGAAGTCGAACCAGGGCCGCAGCCAGGCGGGCTGGCCCTTGGCGATGCCCATGATCGTCGCCATGTAGCGGTCCTTGAAGCCCGGCAGCCACTTGAGGGTGGCGTCGACCGCCCAGATCACCCCGAAGGCGACCCGGAGGGCGTCCTTCGGCCAGGGGGCACAACGGGTGCTGGCGGCGGGTGCGGGGTCGGTCATGGGCCCCCCTCCCTTCGCGGTGCCGAGGCTCGTCCTCACGTCTCCACCCTGCGCTGCGATAGGGGTGGGGGGTAGTGCCATTCGTCCCGATCCAGGCAGTGACGAATGGCCCTACCCCGCAGGGGTATCAGCGCCCACAGTGGGAGTAGAGCCCGGGAGGACCCCGGGCCAAGGAGGTGGTCGCGATGATGTGGTACTGGGGCGGCGGGGTCCACTGGTGGGGGTGGCTGCTCGGCACGATCGGCATGGTCGCCTTCTGGGGCCTGGTGATCTGGGCGATCTGGTACTTCGTGACGGCCGTCACCCGCCGGCCCGAGGACCGGCCACCGAGTGACAGCGACCCGCAGCGGATCCTGGACGAGCGCTTGGCGCGCGGCGAGATCGACGCCGAGGAGTACCGGCACCTGCGTGACGTCCTGCGAGGAGGCGACACCACGCCGGCCGGTCGCAGGGAGCCCACGGCGACGGGGGACCGGCGGTGACCGCCGCCGTCGACCCCGGGGCCGCCCACGAGTGCAGCCCACCGTCGTCCGCTCCACGGCCGACCCGCCCGGTGCGGGGCTACGCCTCGGGCAAGGGCGACTACCTCACCCGCCTGCGCAGGATCGAGGGCCAGGTGCGCGGGCTGCAGAAGATGATCGAGGACGACCGCTGGTGCCCCGACGTGGTGACCCAGGTGGCCTCTGCGACCCGGGCCCTCCAGGAGGTGGCGGTCGGCCTGCTCAATGACCACCTGCGCCACTGCGTCATAGGGGCCGCCGGCAGTGCCGGGATCGATGGCGAGGTGGAGGTCCGCCTCGACGAGGTGGCCGCCACGATCCGCCAGGTGGTGCGGCTGTGAGCGCGCCCGTGCAGCACGTGTCCCGACCGCACCTCGCACGGCGCCCGCTTGGACGAGAGCGCCGGCTTGCGGTCAACGTCACGCCCGCCGAGCGCGTCGGGCGCATCGCCGTCGGGCTCGCCGCGATGGCCGCGGGCGCCTTCTTGCTGGCCGGGGCGAGCGCCGTGCTCGCCCTCGCGCTCGAGGCGCTCCTCGTCGCGGCCGGCATCGACTTGGTCGTGACCGGGGCGACGGGCGCCTGCCCGCTCTATGCGAGGCTGGGGCGGCCGTCTGTGCTCCCGAGGAGCCAGCCATGAGCAGGCGGCTCCTTCGGCCCGGGAGCGAGGCGCCGGCGGGTCACGGCTCCGGCGTCTCGCGCCGTCCCCACGAGCACGCCAGGCACGGTGGGCATGGCTGGATGATGGTCGTCTGCTGCATCCCGATGCTCGCCGTGGCGATCGGCCTGGTGGCAGCCGGCGTGGTGAGCGCCGGCTTCCTCCTCGTCGCCCTCGGGTGCACGGCGATGATGGCGCTCATGATGCGCGGTATGGACCACGGCGGTCATCGGGGCCCGCACGGCTGAGCATCACCCCCAACGCTTGGCCCAACCGCGGTGCCACGTCGCTCCAGGCCCGCGGGCACAGCGGCGACGAGACGACAGCGACGAAGTGACGAGGTGCGAGAGCGATGAACCCAGTTGACGTAGCGGTACTCGTCGCCGACGTGGCCGTAGCGGGCGCCCTTTGCTGGTGGTTCTTCGGACCGAAGAAGGCCGCCGAGGCCGCCCTCTCCGCCGGCGTCCAGGAGGCCCGGGTGACGGTGCGCGGCGGGTACTCGCCCAACCGCATCCGGGCAAGGGCAGGTGTCCCGTTGCGCATCGTCTTCGACCGCCAGGAGACGGGCGACTGCACCGCCAAGGTGGTCTTCCCCGACTTCGGCGCCACCGCCGACCTGCCGGCCTTCGGCCAGGCGAGCGTGGAGCTCACTCCGACGGCAGCCGGCGAGTACGGCTTCGCCTGCGGGATGAGCATGATCCACGGCGTCCTCGAAGTCGTCGAGCAGCCGGGGCCGGCCATGGCCCTGTCGGCAGCGGCCCCTCGGCCCGCCGGGCCGCTCGGTCGACCGATGCCGAAGGCGCTCTCCCCGGTCGTGGTGCCGCCGATCGTCGACGACTGCTGCGCGACCCCCAGGCCCGCGTCGAACGGGGACGCCGAGGCGGCCGAGCGTCGGGCTGAGATCAACGACCTGGCCCGGCGGGTGATCGTGGGTGCCCTGCTCACCGCGCCGGTGCTCTTCGGCGGGCTCTCCTGGGATTTCTTCCATCCCGCTTGGCTACCCCACCTGCTGCGCAACGAGCCGCCGGCCTGGTTCGACCTCGCCCTCATCACCCCGGTGATGCTCTACACGGGCTGGCCGATCCACAAGAGCGGCTGGCTCGGCCTGAAGCACCGAAGTGCGGACATGAACTCGCTCATCACGCTCGGCACGTTCGCCGCCTTCCTCTACAGCCTCGCGGTCACCCTCGTGCCTGGCGCCGCCCCGGCCAAGGTACGCGGCGTGTACTACGAGGAGATCGGCTTCATCCTGACCCTGATCCTGCTCGGCCGGCTGATCGAGGTGCGGGCCAAGGCGGGTACCGGCGAGGCGATTCGGGCCCTGCTCGGGCTGCGGGCCAAGACCGCCCGGGTGGTTCGCGGCGGCGTGGAGCAGGACCTTCCGATCGAGGACCTCGTCGCCGGAGACGTCGTTCTGGTGCGCCCTGGCGAGAAGGTGCCGGTCGACGGCGAGGTGGTCGAGGGCCGCTCGGCGGTCGACGAGTCCATGATCACCGGCGAGCCGCTCCCGGTGGAGAAGCACCCCGGCGACGAGGTGGTGGGCGCGACGGTGAACGGCACTGGGTCGCTGCGCATCCGGGCGACCAAGGTGGGAGCCGCCAGCGTGCTCGCCCAGATCGTGGAAATGGTGCGCCGCGCCCAGGCCTCGAGAGCGCCGATCCAGCACCTCGTGGACGAAGTGTCCTCGGTCTTCGTCCCCATCGTCGTGTTTGTCGCGCTCGGTGCCTTCGCCGTCTGGTACGTGGCGGGACCGTCCCCGGCGCTCACCTACGCGCTGATCGCGGCGGTGACCGTCCTCATCATTGCCTGCCCCTGCGCGCTCGGCCTCGCCACCCCGCTGGCGGTGATGGTCGGGACCGGCCGGGGAGCGCAGCATGGGATCCTGTTCCGAAACGCCGAGGCGATCGAGACCTCCCGGGGCCTTGACACCGTCGTGCTGGACAAGACCGGCACCATCACCGCTGGCCATCCCGCCCTCACCGACCTTGTCTCCGAGGAGGGCTTCAGCGAGGAGGTGCTCCTGAGGCTCGTGGCGGGCGCCGAGGCCGATTCGGAGCACCCCCTGGCCCAGGCCATCGTGGCCGGCGCTGCCGCTCGGGGCATCGCCGTGTCCCGGGCACAGAGCTTCGGGTCCGTCACCGGCCAGGGTGTCCGTGCCAGGGTGGCTGGGCGCGAGGTGCTCGTCGGTAACCTCCGGCTCCTCGAGAGCGCCGGCGTCGAGACCGCAGGCCTTGCCGAGCGAGCAGCGGCGCTCTCGGCCGTGGGGAGGACGGCCGTGCTGGTAGCGGTGGATGGCCGTCCGGCAGGGGTCGTTGCGGTCGCCGATCCGATCAAGGACGACTCGGCTGAAGCGGTGCAGGCTCTGCGGCGCCTCGGGCTCGAGGTGGTGATGATCACCGGCGACGCCCGCCGCACGGCCGAAGCCGTGGCCCGCCAGGTCGGCATCGAACGGGTGCTCGCCGAGGTGCGCCCCGGGGACAAGGCGGCCGAGGTCGCCCGCCTGCAAGCCGAGGGGCGCCGGGTCGGGATGGTGGGCGACGGGATCAACGACGCCCCCGCCCTCGCCCAGGCCGACGTCGGCCTCGCCATCGGGACGGGCACCGACGTCGCCATCGAGGCGGCCGACGTCACCCTAATGTCCGGCTCGCTCGGCGGGGTGGCGACAGCCATCGGCATCTCCCGGGCGACGATGCGCAACATCCGTCAGAACCTCGCGCTCGCCTTCGGCTACAACAGCTCGGGCATCCCCATCGCCGCCGGGCTCCTCTACCCGTTCTTCGGGATCGCGCTCTCCCCCATGGTCGCGGCGGCCGCCATGGCGCTCTCCTCCCTTTCGGTCGTCACCAACGCCAACCGGCTGCGCCGGACGCGTCGGGGCCGCCCATTGAGCTGAGGCCGGGACGCTGGCTGTTCGAGGACCTACAGGCCGTTGGCAAAGGTGATGTGCTCGGGGGCGACGAGCGGGGTGCCGACGTCGAGCTGGATCTGGGCGTGCGCGTGCAGCGGCATGTCCCGTGGGTTGCCCTCGTAGGGCTTGCCGTCGTAGAAGGCGGTGACCTTGCCCGTGTTGGGGCCGACCTGGCTCGGGCCGAGCGGCTGGCCCCATTCGTCGAAGAAGTCGCCGAGGGTGTAGGTGCGCTGGACCGGCGATTCGATGTGGATGATGCCGTCCGCCGAGTGGGTGTGGAGCCAGTAGAAGCACGTCCCCGAGGAG
>JAJZJC010000028.1 GCA_021810205.1 Actinomycetes bacterium | reverse complement strand
CACCGAAGCCAGTCACGCGGGAGCGGCGAGGCGCTCCTTCATCACATCAAAGGAGATGACGACGGTCGCGGCAGCGTTCAACTCGCTGATGGCCAATCTCAGGCTGCTCGAGGCAAAGGCCCAGGCTCTCGCCTCCTGCGACTTCGACAACGAGGTGCTCTCCGCCCCCCTTCCTGGACTTCTCGGCGCCTCGTTGCAGGACTCGGTCCACCTGCTCGCAGGATCGATCCACGACCGCGACCAGCTCCAGCAGCGCCTCGCCCACGAGGCGACGCACGACGCGCTCACCAACCTGTTGAACCGGGCAGCCGCCATCAGCCAGCTCCAGCTGACGCTCGACCGGGCGGCCAGGCACGTCGACACGACCGCGGTCTTCTACGTCGACCTCGACAACTTCAAGCAGATCAACGACGTTCACGGCCACCAGGCGGGCGACCTCGTCCTGCGCGAGGTGGGAGCACGACTGCTCGCGGCGTCGCGCCGAGGGGAGATCGTCGCCCGGCTCGGCGGCGACGAGTTCCTCGTGGCGGCAGAACGGGTCGAGTCAGCGGAGGAGGCGCAGGCGATCGGCGATCGGCTGCTCGCGTCCCTGACGGCGCCATGCACCTGGAAGGGTGTGAAGCTGAGCAGCGGCGCGTCCGTCGGGCACGCCCTTTGCCGTGGTGACGAGGCGAGCGCAGCCGAGCTCCTCGCGCGTGCCGACCTCGCCCTCTACGAGGCAAAACGGGCCGGCGGCGGCCGGATCGGGGTCTACGACAAAGGCCTCCAGGAGCGTCTCGCACTGCGTGACGAGATCGAGCGCCAGCTGCGCGCCGATCTCGACGAGGGTGGCGGAGGCCTCGTCCTCTACTACCAGCCGGTCGTCGACACCCACATGCACATGATCGAAGTGGAGGCGCTGCTTCGCTGGAACCGGCCGGGTGTCGGCCTCGTCGGCCCCGACCAGTTCATCCCGATCGCCGAGCGAACGGACCTCATCATCGCGATCGACAACTGGGTGCTCGACTCGGCCGTGCGCCAGCTCCAGGCCTGGTCTACCGATCGATCGCTCGCCGACGTCGGCGTCGCCGTGAACGTGTCTGGCCGCCACGTCGTCGACCAGTCGCTGCCGGGCTATGTCGCGGAGCTGATTTCCGGGAGCGGCGTCGACCCCCGGCGCCTCACGATCGAGGTGACCGAGACGGTGCTTCTCGACGACCTTGCCCTCGCCGCCGACCAGCTCGGCCAGCTCCAACAGCTCGGCGTGCACGTGGCGATCGACGACTTTGGCACCGGGTACACGTCGCTCGCCCATCTCCAGCACCTCCCCGTCGACGCGCTGAAGATCGACCGCAGCTTCGTGGCCGCCCTGGGGACCGCGTCCGATACGTCGCTCATCCGGATGATCATCGAGCTCGCCCGGCACCTCGGCCTGCTCACGGTCTCCGAGGGCGTCGAGACCACCGAGCAGATGAACCTATTGGCCGAGCTCGGGACCGATCGAGTGCAGGGCTTCCTCTTCGCCCGCCCCATGCCGCCCGACGCGCTCACCGAGTGGGCGACGCACCAGGGCGCCGTCCCCGACGGCGTCGCGATCGACGCGCGGCGCTGAGCGGCCGCGACGGCGGGTGCCGCGCGCGCGGACCCGGCCGCAGAGCTCGGCCGCCGACAGAGCCCATGGCGATGCCCGCGTCGGCCACGTGCCCTGCCACCCCGCATCCGGTGCCCGAGGAGGAGACCGAAACCGTTTGCAGTCGGACAAGGCCGTTTCCGGCGAGGCCAGAACCAATCCTGGAGACACGAGAAGAACCCCGAGGAGGGGTGCAGCGTGAGTGATCACTCTCGCTCACTTGGCTGCAACGGAGGGCATCAGTACGGCTCGACGTGCTCGAAGTAGCGGCGGGGATTGACGACCAGCATGGTGGTGATCTGCTCCTCGGTGACGCCTTGCTCGCGCAGCACCGGCAGCACGTCGCGCGAGATGTGCTCGTAGTGCCAGTTGGGCACTACTTGGGCCAGCAGGCCGGGCGGGAGCCAGTCGATGTAGCACGAGGCGTCCTGGGAGAGAACCATCTGCGCCGTGTACCCCTCGGCACACAGTCGGGCCACCGTGCCGACCCGCTGTTCGAAGGAAAGCACCGCGTCGATGCCGAAGCGGTCCATGCCCAGGTACGAGCCGGCGTCGGCGATGGCCCGCAGGTAGTCGAGGTGGCAAACATCGCTGCTGTGGAACCGCCCATGCAGGCCGACCTCGACGCATCGCGCGCCGACTCGAAGAGCTCATCACCTCCGGACCGACGGCGCCAGCCAAACCGCCGCCAACCCGACCTCTCGTGCGGTGACAAACAGTGGTGGTGGGCGCTGCCGGGATCGAACCGACGACCTGCTCGTTGTAAGCGAGCTGCTCTACCGACTGAGCTAAACGCCCCGTTCATGCTCGACGCGCGGACCCTGGGAGACCGCCGCAGGCGTCACGAAACGGCCCATTCTCCGACCGACCGCGCTCTCGCGCAAGAGGTGCTCCGTCGGTGCGACCATGGACACCGGACGCGCCGCCAGATCCCTGCGGGATGGCAGGTTCAGCGTACGTCGCGCGCCAAGGCGTCGAGCAGCCCGCGCGTCGCGGCCACGACCGGGCGGCGCCGCAATGCCTGGCGCACGACGAGCTCCTGGTCGTCGCGCTCGCCGACGGAGGCGCCGACCTCCCGGCATACGTGGAGCGCGCCGAGATAGTCCCAGGGCCACAATGCCGACGTGCCGACCACCGCATAGGCGTCGAGCACGCCCTCCGCGACAGCACATATGTCGAGAGACGCCGCTCCGAGCGCCCGGAACTGCGCCCAACCCGGCCTCGCACGAGGGAGCCCGGAGACCGCCACGACGGCGGAGGGCAGCGACGCGCACACGGACGGCTCGATCGGCCTGCCGTCCCTCGTGGCGCCGCCACCCCGCCGGGCTTCGTACGTGGTGCGGTGGGGGTGGTTCACCACGAGCGAGAGCAGCATCCCCTCCGCATCGAGCACACACAGGCTGGTCGCGAACCACGGGATGCCGAGCGACGCGTTGGTCGACCCGTCGATGGGATCGGCGACCACGAGGATCCCACTGCCGTCGTCGGGCCCGGTCGTCCCGGACTCCTCAGAGAGAACCCGCAGGCCCGCACGGTGCAGCACATCGCACATCGCCTCGTCGGCGACGAGGTCGATGTAGTACTGCCCCGGACGCTCACCGAGACGCCGTCGGTCTGCCGAGGGCACCCCGTCGAACGCTCGGCGGACGGCGTCGCCGGCGTCGGCGAGGACGGCACGGAGCTCATCGATCTCTCGATGTCCAGCCTCGCCGGTCCGCGCCACCGGGCGCACCTTACCGGCGCCTGGTCCACGACCTCGGGCGCAAGGCCGCCGCGTCGAGCCGGTCAGCCGCCGGTGCGGCGCCTGACCGCGGGTGCTCTCTGCAGGACTTAGTCTCGTAGGGCTGTGGCTGCCATCGACGTCGCCGGCTACGTAGCCGACTTGAAAGACCACTCCGTCGACCACGGGTTCCACGTACACGACGAGCGCCACTTCGTCGAGACGTACTCCCTGCGACAGGTCTGGGAGGTGGACCTGCATCCCGAGGAGGGCTGCGGGGGCCCGCTGGACCTGCATCTCGCATTGGAAGTGGACCCCCGCGTGCTCCTCTCGTTCGAAGACGTCGTCATGGAGCTCTCCGACGACGAGGAGCCCCCTGACGACTTCCACTTCCCCCTGACCTTCACGTGGGCGCTGCCCCCGCTCCCCCACGGCCCCGATCTCCTGCGGCTCGCCATCGATCTCGCCGGCATCGGCGGCATCGAGCTGCCCCTCGAGGTCTCCGCCATCGACTCGTTCGCCTCGGCGACGGACGGGCCGGAGCGTCGGTTGACGATCGTGGCACGTCACTCGGTCTCGCTCGCGCGGGTGCTCGGAGGTGAAGAGCTGCTCTGTGACGTCTTCGACCGTTGCCTCGCGGTGAGCCGATTCCTGCTCGACGCCGCCGAGGCCTGGCTCGACTGAGCCGTGCAGCGGGCGCGGCGCGCGGTCAAGGCGGCGCGACGCACGGCCGCCGCGGCCGGACTGCTGCTCGCCGGCGGCAGCGTCATGGGCGCCTGCTCGAACGGCGGCACGTCGCTCGCCCAAGAGGCCTGCGTCCACATCGACACCTCGATCAGGCTCTTCACCCGTGCCGAGCACGAGAGCAGCCAGTCGGTGGCGGCGCGAGACGCCAAGAAGGCGATCGTCCAGCTCGAGCAGGCCGAACAGCTCGCCGCACAGGCCAACTCGGCGGACCCCGCCTACAACCCGCTCATGACCACGCTCCAAGAGATCGGGCGCACGTCCGAGGCGAACCTCATCCCGGCGCTCCAGGCGCAGTGTGACGCGGCGAACAACCCGACAGCACAGGGCCCGGTGACGAGCGGGCCGGCTCCGGTGACAGCACCGGGCCGAGCATCGACAGGTGCCTGAGCCCACCTGCGCCCGCGCCCGTCGCGGCCTTGGGCTCCCATGTGACGCTCCGGTTGGATGGCACCGTTCGCAGGGCGTCTGTCAGTAACGTGATGTCGGGGCGGCGACGTCCGTTCGCCGTCGAGATCCCGCCGGTCGAGGAGCAAGCTTGCAGTCCCCTCCGATGGACACAGACGCCGCATCGGGCCGTCACCCCGCTCGAACGACGACCCTGTCACCCCGCCGCCACCCGCCACGCCAGGTTCCCCCAGCCCTGCGCCCGGCGTCCGGGGGCCGTCCGCATCGACGCCCTCCGAGCATTCGGGTCCGGCGTCGCAGGGCGGTCGCCGTGGCGGTGCTCTGCCTGGTCGTGGTCCTCGGGCTCATCGCCGTCGGGATGTCCGCAAGGACACGGCCGGGCACCGGGTCCCTGCCGCCGCCGCCATCGACAACCTTCGAGGCGCGCATCGTCACGATCGCCGAGAGCCAGGTCGGCTACCACACCGAGCCCCGCGACTCCTACTGCAACAAGTTCAGTGCCTACTGGGGCGCCGGCACACCGACAGGGTGCCCCCGGGGCCTGCGAGCAGAAGAGTGGTGCGCGGACTTCGCTGCCTGGGTTTGGCGCCAGGCCGGAGCGCAATTCACATACGGGGTCGGCGCAGGGGATATCAACGCAGCCGCCGGCAGCTTCTACGAGTGGGCCCAGGCCCACGGGAGGTGGCATCCCGCCACGCCGGGCTACCAGCCGCAGCCCGGTGACGTCGCGGTGTACGGGCTCGACACGACAACAGGCTCCGCCGCGCACGTGGCCATCGTCACCGGCGACCAGCTCGGCGCCCGAGGACCAGACGTGGTGAACGGCGACGGCGACCACACCGGCTTCAGCGTCGTCGAGATCGGCGTCGACCAGTACAAGGCGGACACCGGGAGCTCCTCGGCGCTCTTGTCTGGCTACGCGTCCCCGATACGCCCGGGGCGGACCGTCTCAGGCTGAGCCGAGCTCCTCGGCCGCCGCTGGCCACACGACCACGGCACGCAGCGCGACGGCGCCGTCGGCCGTCGCCGCCGCGCGGCACACCGCGTCGAACCGCTCGTCCCAGTCGTCGGGAACCTGGCCCGCGGCATGGAACCGGACCGCGTCTGGCCGGAGCCACGCCTCCCCCTCGTCTTCGAGGCGCGCGACGTTGGTTGCCCGCAGGACGTCATCGAGCCGGTGCACGCGCTCAGTTGCAAGCGGCGAGGCGTCGGGCGGGGCAGCGACCCGTACCCGGTACGCGGAGAGGTCGTCGACGTCGACCAGCACGGCCGTCACCTTGTCGAGGTCGACGACGAACTCCACCTCAGGATGTGGTGAGCGGCGCCCCCGCGCCCGCCGGAGGAAGGACGCCAGCGCCATGGAGTCGCTCGACGAGCCAGCCGATGCTGTCGGTCGCCGCCATGGCGTCCTCCCACCCTTCGAGAAGAGCCTCGACACGGTCGCGGCTCGCAAGCACCCCCACAATCGAGACCGTCATCCCCTCGATCTCGTCCTCGTCCGTGCTGTGCGTGCCGCGAACGTGGATGCCGCCGAACGGTGTGGCCCATCCCTTCGGCACAGGCTCGCGCATCACGTAGAGCTCACCGGTGGTCTCCACCCAGCTCAGCTCGAAACGGACGCCGTGCGCGTCGTGCCAGTCCTGCCCGAGCTCGAGCTCCGCGGAGTCTCGGCGGCGCGGGTCGGCGTCGTAGAACTCTTCGATGTCCACCGTGAGCACTGTACTCCCGGGTGTCCGGCCCTCTTTGGCGAGGTGGGAGCGTCGGGGGGAGCGTCGGGGGGAGCGTCCGGGGGAGTGTCGGGGACCAGCGTCGCTGCATGCACTCCAGCGCGCTGCGACCGATGACCCTGCTCGACAAGGACTGGGAGGCGGTGCGTCACTCGCCCCCCTCGCGCGCGGCACTCGAACGCCTTGCCGCCGCGGAGCCGCTCGTGGCGGGACTCCGCGCGCACGACCTTGGTGACCTTGTCGAGCTCCTCCGCACGAGTCCCCGAGCTGGCGCGCCGGTGAGAACGGAGGATGCCGGCCCAGACGAGACGGAGCGCGGCGGCGCAGCGGACGGCGGCGATCAGTACCTGCCGGCGGCCGTGGTCCGCGTGATGCTGCGCGCGGCGCACGTGCACCCGCTCGTCCCTCGCGCCATCGTCCAGGCGCTCACCCCCGGCCTCTTCGCCGTCGGCCGGCGCCTCGAGTGGGGAGCGGGCGGCGAGTGGCCGGACGTCGATGCCTTCCTCGCCGACGCAGTGGCAACGACCTGGGAGATCGTCACCGAGTGGGCGGGCAACGACCGACGCTACGCCGTGCTCGACGTGCTCTCCGCTGTCCGTTGCCGCCTTCGGCGCCGTCTCCTGGGCCACCGGCGCCATGTGGACGCCCTGCGCGGGCCGATCGACGACACCGACGGGCCAGAAGAGGGGTGGTACAGCGCGTCGAGCGATCTCGACCACCTGGCGACCGCCATCGACGACGCGTGGGGTCGCGACCTCGCGCAACCCGACGCGGCGGTGCTCTACGCACATCGGGTTCTCGGCTACAGCCTCAGCGAGCTCTCGGCACTCACGGGGCGCTCGCGCCGCTTCCTCGCCCAACGCCGGGACCAGGCCGCGCAGGCGCTCACCGCGTGACACGTCGTTGGGCTGTGCGCACACCACGACGTCCGCGTCATCCGTGGGTATGCATCGGGCGATGCACCTTGCGCCCTTGCACAGTACGGTGTCGCCTCGTGGAGGTGCTCCGCTTCACGGACGCCGACGCGGGGGAAGGGGCCGATGGTGGCCTCGCGCCCCGACACCGGCACTTGACGAGAGCCGGCACGCGCGGGAGCTCGGCGCACCGTGACTGACCACGGCATCCGACCGAAGGCGTGGGGCGTGCTCGCCGTCTCGCTGGCACTGATGGCACTCGTCGCGGCGCTCTCGTCCACGACCGAACACCAGCCCGCGGCGTCGTCGACCCCAGCGGCCTCGACCGCCTCGCCGGCCGGCGCCGTGTCACGTTCCGAGCCGCTGCACCGCCACCCGAGCACCGGGGGCACGGGTCGCTCCTCGTACGGTTCGGTCACCGCCCCCGACCGCCACGCCGCGATCTCACAGCACCTGGCCCGACACGAGGGACGGCCGATCCACCGGCGCATCGGCCCGCCGACAGCTGGCAGGGAACGCCCGTCGGTGCACCTCGCGTCGACGCCGGCGCTCGGGACACTCGCAGGCGCCGGGACCGGCACGACGGGGGTCGGCGCCGGGATATCGCCGGTGTCGCCGTCAGTGCCGTCGGGCACGCCCGGAGACACAGGGGGTACGGGCGACGCCCGCGCCGCGACGTCGGACGGCTCTCCTTCCACGACCGCCCCGTCGGCCACCACAGGCACGAGCGGCACGATGGGTACGACGGGTACGAGCGGTACGACAGGCACGACGGGTACGGCAGGCACGACAGGGTCCCACCACCACGGGACCATCGCCTTTCCCGCCACCTCGGCGACGGTCAGCGCGCCCGGTGGCAGCGCCGTGAACGCGACTGCCACCTGGAGCGGGACGCCGACACTCCAGCTCACCATCACCTGCCCTGACGGCGTGTCGGCGTCGCGACGCGGCACGTCCGGGCTCTCCCTCGAAGTCAACGACACGGCCGGTGGAACCGGGAGCTGCGACGTCCAGCTCGCCACGCCGCCCAGCGTCCGAGCCGACGTCGACTTCACACTCACCGTCGAGCCCGCAGGATGAGCGGGGACCTGGCACGGGCAAGTCGGAGCACACGGTGAGCCGAAAGCTCACCGACGTGGCGATCGGCATCGCCGGTGCTCTCGTCGTCTTCGCCGCCGTCCCCAGCGTGCTCGCCCTCCTGGTCGGCGACCCCCTTCCCACGCACTGGACGCGGGGCGCCGTGGTGTCGCTCCACGGGCTCTTCGAGCTCTTGACCGTCGTGGCATGGTGCGCGTGGGCGACCTGCGCGTGGCTGCTCTTGCGATCTGTCGTCGACCACGTGCGCACGCGTGACACGTCGCACACGCCGCGCCTCTTCGACCAGCTGGCCGTACGCATCGCAGTGGTGATTCTCGCCATCGCCCCCGCGGGTATTGCGAGCGTAGGCGGCACCGCGGGAGCGACCACTCGGCCGGCCTCGGCGGCGACGGCACCACCGGCAGGGCGTGTGACCACTGCGGCGAGCGGTGGTCACGGCAACACCTCGCCGACAGCCACCGGCGCCGAGCACCCGATCGGCCGTTGGCACCGCGCCAGCGCCGCACACGGGGGGACCGCCATGCATCTGGTCGTCGCTGGCGAGTCGCTGTCGCAGATCGCCGACCGCTGGTACGGCGAAGGATCGGCGTGGAACGCCATTGCCGCGGCGAACCTCGGCCGCCTGATGGCCGACGGCACGCGCTTCGTGGACCCGGCCCACCCTCGGGCCGGATGGCAGCTCGCCATGCCGTCGCTGGCACCGACCTCGCTGATCTCCTCACTGCACCCCGACATCTCGTCGTCCGACGCCAATCGGAGGGGTCGGGACCCCTCGGGTAGCGCTCCGGCGCCGCTGCCCGAGCTCGGCGCGCTCGGCGTCGGAAGCCTCGTGGCTGCGCTGCTGGCGCGCCGAGCCCGCCAGCAGCGCAAGCGTCGTTCCCTCACCCGCCCAGAACGGGACCCCACGCCAGCACCCCAGGCGGCGGACGTGGCGCTCGTGGCGAGGCTCGCGCCGTTCGAGCACTCACCCCTGCTCGAATGGGTGGAAGTGGGGCTGTGCCAGCTGACGGTGGCCGCTCGCGCCGCCGACACGCCGCTTCCCGCGCTGGCGTGGCTGCGCGTCGGCAGCGCCGGCCTCGACGTCCACTTCAGGGCCGACCCGCCGCGCGCACCGGCACCGTGGATGCCAGCCGGTCCGGCCCGTTGGCGCCTCCCCGCTTCCGCGTACTCGTCGAGGGCACTGGTGGAGGTACCGCTCGAACCGTGTTGCCCCGTCGTCCTCCCCGTCGGCGACGACGCGGATGCCACGTGGCTCCTGCCGATCGCCCCAGGCGCGTCCCTTGCCGTGCTCGGTCCCCTCGCAGGCACATTGATACGGGCGATGCAGGTCGCCGTGAGCAGGTGGCGCTGGGCCGACGGGCTCGTCGTCACCGCCGACGTCGACGCTGCCGTCGCAGCCGCCGACAGCCCCGGCCCGTGGCCGGCGGTGCCGACGACCAGCCCGCACGTCCTCTTCGTCGGGGACCACCGGGCGCTCCCCGAGGGTGTGCGAGCGCGTATCGCGGTGCTCACCGCCGAGATCTCCGACGAGGCGACCACGAGCGTGCTCGTCGACCACAGGGCCGCGACGCTCCACCCGTTCGGCGTCTCGCTGCGGCCACACCTGCTCGCGGACGTGTGGGCAGAGCCCATCGCCCAGGTCGCACCGTCGGCATCCGGCGGACCGGCGAGGCGCTGCGACGACCCGCCGCAGCACCGACCGAGCGCGCTACGGCACCGCGCGGGCCCCTCGGCGACGGCTCGCGTCGCTCGTCTCGCCGATCCCTCGGCGCTCGGACCGGTCCACGTACGCCTGCTCACCTCGGTCCCGCGGATCGACGGGCTGCACGCAGCACTGCCGGCCAATCGCGCTCGCCGTGCCGTCGAGCTGATCGCCTACCTCGCGATCCATTGGCCCGATCCTGTCACCGGCGACCGCCTACGCACCCGGGTGCTCGGGAGCGCCGACACCGATCCCACCACCAAGACGCTCTTCAACATCGTGCACGCGGCACGCCGGGCCCTCGGCCTGGCCCCCGACGGCACGCCGCTCCTGCCACCGCCATCGCGGGCCGGCCACTACCAGATCTCCTCCCTCGTGACCGTCGACGCGCGGCGAGCCGCTGCCTCGCTCGAAGACGGTCTCGCGTCCGGTGACATCGCGACGTCGCTCTCGCTCATCGAGCACGGCCTCGCGCTCGTGGAGGGCGAGCCACTCGGCGGGGTCCTGACCGGCTACGGCTGGTGGCGAGCCGAAGGCCACGAGCGGCGGCTGGCCGACATCGTCGTAGATGGCGCGTGCGCGCTCGTCCGAGGGGCGATCTCGGCAGGAGAGATCGACCGCGCCCGATGGGCGATCGCGGTGGCGCGCCAGGTCGAGTCCTATAGCGAGGCGCTCACCCGCGCCGCGATGGTGGTCGCGGCGGCGTCCGGCGACGCGGTCCGGCTCCACGCCGAGTGGCTCGACTGCCGACGCCAAGTCGATGAGCTCGACCCCGGCGGCACGCCCACCCTCGCCACCGAGCGGCTCTACGTGCACCTGCGGGCGCAGCTCGGCGTCGACGGGCGCCGGCGAGAGACGACGCCCGCGCGGACCTGAGGACCGGGCGTCAGGCGAGCTTCGCTGCGATCGACGCGGCGCCCTTCAAGACCGAGCCGTCCGCACCCTCGACGCTGTAATGGTGCGACGGGCGAGCCCTCGCCTCGTCGATCATGTCGGCGAGCAGCTTGTCGAAGGCGACGGGTGGGTCGACGAAGAGGTAGCGGGCGAGGGAACCAGGGATGGTGTTCACCTCGTTCACGTACAGCTCTCGCCCGTCGGAGAGGAAGTCGACGCGGGCGATGCCCCGCACCGACGAGAGGCGACCGACACGAGCGGCGACCTCGCGTAGTCGTTCTGCCAGACCGTCGTCGATCGCAGCCGGCAGCTCGCGCGGTGCGCTGGCCATCCCCTCGCCCCCGACGTACTTGTCTGCGTAGCCCAAGATCTCCGGCTCGCCCGCACTTCCCCCGGCTCGCGCGGTGCGCAGCGGGCGCTCGATGGCCGACAAGGAGGGCTCCGGCCAGGAGCGCACGGCGATCTGCAGGTCGAACAGGTCGCTTCGGTAAGGCTCCACGATCGCCCCGGCACGCAGGTGCCGTGTGCTGGCGAGCAGGTGGATCGCCGTCTGGAGATCCTCCACCACGCTGATCCCGATCGACGAGCCGCCGAAGCGCGGCTTTACGATGTAGGGCCCGTCGAATCCTACGGACGCCGCTGTCGCGGTCAAAAGCACCCGGGGCAGCGCGGGAAGACCAGCGGCCGCCACAACAGCGGCGAACGCGAGCTTGTCCATGCCGAGCGCGGCGGCCGCGACCGAAGGACCGGTGTAGCGCAGCCCCGCCAGGTCCAGCACTGCCTGCAAGGTACCGTCCTCGCCAGGGCCACCATGGCAGCAGACGACGGCCACGCTGACCCCGAGGGGCCTGGCTTTGCCGAATCGTCCCGCCTCGGCGCTGAACCCCGAGTCGAAGAGCAGCTGCACGCGGGTGGCGCCGGCAGGCACCCCAGCGACGAAGGCGCTCGCCTCGAGGTCGGGATCGACCTCGTACCAGTCCCCCGTCTTGGTCCAGTACAGCGCCCGTGCACCGAGCACCCGCGCCGACTGCAGGCCGGTCAGGACGCTGACGTCGTGCTCAGGCGACGGTCCACCGAAGACGACGGCGACGTCGGAATGTGCTTCGGCCACAGAGTGCTCCCTCGTGTCGGTCGTGCCACCGCGCCGCGGGGGCACCGGGTCGTTCGAGGCTCAAGGGTAGTGGTCCGGAAGGTCGTTCTCGTAGAGCACTGCGTCGCGCGCGCCGAGGTGGCCACGCACCCACGCGACGGCTTCTTGCCGAGTGTTCGCAACGACGACCGGCCGGTCCCTGGGCGCTGCGCGCAAGAGCGCACGGCGGTTGGTCCTCCCGACCACCACAAGATCGGTGGCGAGGTCAGCCGCCGTCTGGGCGAACAGTTCGTTCTCCTCTGCTTGGCGGCCACCGAGCTCGATCATCCCTGGGGTCACCACCACTCGGCGCCCGTCACGTGGCGCCGCAGCGAGCAGGGCAAGGGCCGCGCGGGCACCGGCGGGGTTCGAGTTGAAAGTGTCGTCGACCACGAACACCCCCGACGCAGCGGTGCCCGTCGTGAGGCGGTTCGCGACAGAGGGCATGTCGCAGATGCGCCGGGCGATCACATCGAGCTCGACGCCAAGGTGGAGCGCGACCGCGACGGCACAGGCGAGGTTGGTCGGCTGCACGCCGCTCGCCTCGGGGAGCGTGGTCTTGACCCGCCGATCGCCGGCGACGATCGTGAGCGCAGTGCCGTCGCGCAGGACACAGACGTCCGCGCCGTCGTCGACGGCCGAGCAGCGGATGACGGTGGGGCCGCCTTCCGAGGCGCCGAGCACCGCACCGAGCGACGCGAGGCGGTCGTCGTCGGCGTTCACCACGACCACGGATGCCCCCTCGGTGATCTCGGACTTCGCCTTCAAGATCGCGTCCTCGGAACCGAACCGCTCGAGGTGGACTGGGCCGATCGCCGTCAAGACCGAGATCGACGGGGGGCACCAGCTGCACAGGTCCCGGATCTCGCCGGGGCCATAGGTGCCCATCTCGGCGACGAAGACCTCGGTACCCTCGGCGAGGTGCTCGTTCACCGAGCGTGCGAGCCCGCCGCGATTGTTGAAGGACGCAGGCGTCGCGACGACCGTCTTGGTGCCGGTGAGCAGGTGGGCCACGTGGTTCTTCGTGGACGTCTTGCCGTACGACCCGGTGATGGCGACGATCGTGGGCGACACACGCCGCAGGCGCTCGGCCGCGGCGACGACGAAGTGCTCGGAGAGCCGCCGCTCGACGGGCGCAGTGATGTAGAGCGCAAGATCGACGATGGCTGGCGCCGCGACGAGCCCAGCCGCGGCGAACGGCGCCGCTGCCCCGACGGCGGCGCCGATGGCCACCACGGCGGATTGGAGCACGAGCCAGACCGCGGCGAGCACTTTCAGGCGCCGGGTGAGCACGAGCGGCGAGGTGCGGCCCCGGATCGACAGGTGCACCGGGCCGATCAGCGCGACCCCGGCAGTGGCGAGCGCGACGAGCGGCCAGATGCCGCTCAGCACGACGCCGACGAGCGCGAGCACCGCGAGCAGGAGGTTGATCGGTTCGATGGTCCACCAGCGGATGGCGAACCTGCTACATGCGTCGGGGATGTAGTGCTCGCGCTGCGCCACGCGCAGCCAGCGCGCACCAGCCGGTGCCAGCGCCAGGACACAGGCACCGGCGGCGCCCCATACCGCGGCGGTGCCTCCTTGGGCAAGTGCCGCGACGAAGGGGATCACAGGTACCGCTCCACGGCCTCGCGCAGCTCGCCCGGTGCCGATAGCGGCAGGAGGTGCCCAGCGCCGGGCACGACGACAAGCTCCGCTGCATCTCGTACATGGCCGGCGCGCAGGCGCGCGAGCGCCGCCTCGGCCACCGCGAGCGGCACTGTCGCGTCTTGCGCGCCCCACAACAGCGTCACCGGGCAGGCAACGGCATCGAGCTGCGGGCCGTAGCTCTCGGCCACCGACTTCGCGTGCACGGAACGCATGATCCCCGACGCGGCGCGGTAGTCCGCGGACCCATAGCGCTGCCGCGCCCGTTCGAGCCGCTCGTCGCCAAGCAGCCCGAGACGGTGCAGCCGACGCTGCAACCGGTAGGCAGCTGCTGGGCGCCGCGGCGGGGTGAGCCGGAGCAGCGGAACGCCGGTGAGCACCAGGGCCCGCACCCTGGCGGGCATCGTGGCCGCGAGGTGCACGGCGATCCGCCCACCGAATGAGTGGCCGACGACGACGACCGGCGCCGCCATCTCGTCGAGCACCGCGCCGACGCACGCCGCGTAGTCGGCAGCGCCCCAGGCCTCCCGCGGTGGCGGCGATGCACCGAAGCCGGGCAGATCGAGGGCCACGGCGTCGAGCACCTCGTCGGCGAACGCGCTCCCGAACGCCGCGTCGAAGTCACGGTGCGACCGGGCCCAGCCGTGCAGGGCGAGGACGCGGGGTGGCCCAGCCCCGGTCCGCTTGCCGAAGAGGCGCCCGTCGGCGAACGCGCGCAGCACCGCCTACGTCCCCGTCGCCCGGGGGCCGTCCCGTCGGCCCGTCGTCTCTTCCACCGGCTCCACCTGCATGCTGTCGCGCCGTCTCCTGTGCCCTGACTGCGGAGAGTCCCCCGCTCACCATGCACGACCGGCGATGCCGGCCCGGCCACCCTACCGACCCGGCACCAACCGGTGACCACAGACGGACGGAACCGTGAGCGTCGAGGCGACGTTCCCCCAGCGCTACGATCCGCCCGAGGGTGGTGCCGACATCGCCGCGGGCGCCGACTCAAGATCGGTAGCGTGAGAGGCAGTGCGCTCTCTCCCCACCGACGCCGCACGACGGGCCGGCGGGCTCAGACCCGTGGCCGAGACCATCGCGTTGCTCGAGCCGTCCCAGCGGACCGCAGTGCTCGCAGACGAGCCGGTCGTCTGCGTGCTCGCGGGTGCCGGAACCGGCAAGACGCGGGTCCTGACCCTGCGAGTCGCCCGGCGGATCGAGGACGGCACCGCGCACCCCAGCCACGTCCTCGTGTGCACCTTCAGCCGCAAGGCGGCGAGCGAGCTGCGCGAGCGGCTCTGGCGGCTCGGCGTCGGTGGCGACGTCCGAGCAGGGACTTTCCACCGCTGCGCGCTCGCGCTCATCGGCCAGTACCGCGCCGAGCGCGCCATGATGAACCCAGTCGTGCTGGCCGACCGCCGGGCACTGCTCCAGTCGGTGCTCGAGGACCCCGGCGGTGCCCGCCACACCCGCGCGTTCGCGGTGACGCGCGCGCAGCCAGCGCGCACGGCGCGCCGGGGCAACCAGCGCGCACGGACCGAGCTGGCACGCGTGGAGGCCGAGATCTCCTGGGCAAAGGCGCGCCTCATCGCACCTCACGACTACGAGCACGCGGCGCACGCCGCGAGGCGACGCCTCGCGTTCCCCGCGGCGCGAGTCGCTGAGATCTACGCCGACTACGAGGCGGCGCGGCGCCGGCGGGGCGTCCTCGACCTCGACGACCTGCTCTGGCACGCCGCCGAGCTCCTCCGAGACGACGCGGCCTTCGCCACGGCGGTGCGCTGGTGGCACCGCCACCTCTTCGTCGACGAGACCCAGGACCTCAATGAGGCCCAGTACCGCCTGCTGCGCCTGCTGGTCGGTGACGACCCGGATCTCTTCGTCGTGGGCGATCCGAACCAGTCCGTCTATGGATGGAACGGTGCCGATCCCGGTCTCCTCGATCGCATCACCGACGAGTTCGCCGGCACCCGCGTCCTCCACCTCCACGAGAACCACCGGTGCTCACCCCAAGTCGTGCGGCTCGCCACCGCCGCGCTCGGGCTCAGCGGCGCACGAGCACCGGTCAGCACGCGTCAAGACGGCCCCGTGCCGTTGCTCGCCTGCCTGTCGACCGACGAGGAAGAGGCCCGGTGGGTGGCCCGCCGAGTGTGGCTCGCGCACCGTCCCGGCAGGCACTGGTCGTCCATCGCGGTGCTGAGCCGCACGAACGCGCAGCTGACCCGCATCGCGGCGGCGCTCGACGACGAGCACGTCCCCTACCGCGCAGCCGGCGCCGACCTGGGACCGGCGAGCGATCTCTCCGACACCGAGGCGGACCCAGACGGCGTCGACGGCACCGAGGGCGGAGACGGCGCTGGGCGGCGCGCCCTCGAGGTCGCCGTGGACGCGAGGGAGCCGACCGACGCGGTCGTGCTCAGCACCTTCCACCGCGCGAAGGGGCTCCAGTGGCCGGCGGTCTTCGTGATCGGGCTCTCCGACGGGTTGGTCCCGCTCGTTACCGCCCGCAGCGCCGCGGCACGCGCCGAGGAGCGACGTCTCCTCTACGTGGCGCTCACCCGCGCGGAAGACGAGCTCACCTGCTCGTGGGCACGCTATGCCGACGACGCGGCCGCAGCCCACGGCGCGCAGCGGCAGCCGTCACCGTGGCTCGCGGCGATGCAGGACGCGCTCGACGACCTCGACGCGCCAGGTCCGGCCACCGCGGCCACCGTCGCCGAGCACCTCGCGAAGATCCGTGCTGGGCTCGCAGGACCGTCTCGGGCTGCATCTGCACCTTCACCTGCAACAGTACCGCGATGAACGAGCTTCTCGTCTCACTCCAAGCGCTCGTGGGCGAGGCGAACGTGCGCGCCTGGCCCGACATCCACGATGACGATACCCACGACGAGGCGGTTGCCGGGGTGCCGGTCGTGCCGCTCGCGGTCGTGCGCCCGGCGTCGACCGACGAGGTGAGCCAGGTGCTCGCGATCGCCGACGCCCATCGCCTGCCGGTCGTGGCACGCGGCAGCGGCACCGGACTTTCGGGGGGGGCGCGCCCCTGTCCCGACGGCATCGTGATCGCCTTCGACCGGATGTCGCGCATCTTGGAGATCGACGAGCAGAACCACGTTGCCGTGGTGCAACCAGGGGTGACGCTCGCCCAGCTGGATGAGGCGCTCGCTCCCCTCGGATTCGTCTATCCCGTCTACCCCGGCGAGATGACGGCATCGATCGGGGGCAACGTGTCGACCAACGCCGGCGGCATGCGAGCGGTCCGCTACGGCGTCACCCGACATCACGTCCTCGGGCTCGAGATGGTGCTCGCGAGCGGAGAGGTGCTCCGTACGGGCGGCAAGTTCGTGAAGTCGTCGTCCGGCTACGACCTCACCCAGCTGCTCGTGGGCAGCGAGGGCACGCTCGCCCTGGTCACCGAGGCGACGCTCAAGCTCTCCCCTCGCCTGCCCCACCGGGCCACGCTGCTTGCGCCATTTGCCGCGATCGACGAGATCGCGCGCGTCGTACCCCCGCTGCTGCGCACCGGGCTCGCGCCGCTGATGCTCGAGTACATCGACGCCCTGTCGATGGGTGGGATCACCCAGGCGGCAGGCCTCGACCTCGGCATTCCTGAAGGGGTGCGCACCAAGACTGCCGCCTACCTCGTCGTCGTGCTCGAGAGCACGCACGCCGCGCGCCTGGAGGCAGACGTCGATGCGGTCGCCCAGCTCGTCGCCGATCTCGGCGCGTTCGACGTCTACGTGCTGCCGCCGACCTCGGGAGCAGCCCTCATCGCGGCCCGCGAGCGGGCCTTCCACGTCGCCAAGGCCCTCGGAGTGAACGACATCATCGACACGGTGGTCCCGCGCGCCACGATTCCCCGTTTCCTCGCCGAAGCGACGCGGCTCGCGACGCGCCACGGGGCGCTCGTGACGGGTTGCGGGCATGTCGGCGACGGGAACGTCCACTTCTCGGTGTTCCAACCCGACGCGGCTCGTCGCACGTCGTTCTTGGAAGCGATGTTCGCCGCCGCCGTCGAGATGGGCGGCGCCATCTCAGGGGAGCACGGGATCGGCATCGACAAGCAGCGATACTTCCTCACGCTCGAAACACCGGCAAAGTTGGCGCTCATGCGACGGATCAAAGCCGCCTTCGATCCCCACGGCATCCTTGGTCCGGGCCGGCTGCTCGACAAGCCGGCCGAGAGCGTCGACGGGGAGACCGGACGATGAACGGTGCGGAGGCACTACTGCGATCCCTCGTTGCCTCGGGCGTCACGACCTGCTTCGCCAACCCCGGCACCTCCGAGATGCAGTTCGTGGCGGCCCTCGACCGCGTGCCGGAGATGCGCTCGGTCCTGGCCCTGTTCGAAGGCGTGGCGACGGGTGCCGCCGACGGGTACGGCAGGATCACCGGCCGGCCCGCGACCACGCTTTTGCACCTCGGACCGGGCCTTGGCAACGGGCTCGCCAACCTGCACAACGCGCGGCGTGCTCGCACTCCGCTCGTGAACGTCGTCGGCGACCACGCCACCTACCACCAGCGCTTCGACTCCCCCCTGCAGTCGGACCTCTGGGGCATCGCCCACACGGTGTCGGCGTGGCAACGCTCGACGCCGCGTGTCGAGGACGTCGGTGCCGACGCAGCAGACGCCGTCGCCGCAAGCCTGGGACCGCCGGGACGCATCGCGACCCTCATCGTGCCCGCGGACGTGACGTGGAACGAGGGCGGCGAGGTGGCGGCCCCGAGGCAGCGCGCACCGCTGCCACTCGTCCCGCCCACCCTGGTCGAGCACACCGCGGCGCTGCTTCGCGGTCGAGGAGCTGCCGGGCTCGTGATCGGCGGCCCCGCGATGGGCGAACGCGGCCTCCTTGCCGCGGCGCGCGTCGCGGCGGCGACCGGCACGAAACTGCTCTGCGAGACCTTTCCCGCCGTCCACGCGCGAGGGGCTGGGCTCCCCGAGGTGGAGAAGATCGCGTACTACGGTGAGATGTGCACGCTCCAGCTTGCCGGCTTGTCGCATCTCGTGCTCGCAGGCGCCCGCGCGCCGGTGTCGTTCTTCGCGTACCCAGACAAGCCGAGCGACCCGGTGCCCCCCGGCTGTGCCGTCGTCGAGCTCGCCGGGGCGGGACTCGACGTCGTCGCCGCGCTGGAGGCACTCGCCGACGCGCTCGGTGCACCTGCCATAGCGGGAAGAAGGCACCGGGGGCGTGCAGGCCGGCCCGAACGCCCCTCGGGACGGCTCACGCCCGAGTCCATGGCGCTCGCAGTCGGCCACCTGCTCCCCGAAGGCGCCATCGTCGTCGACGAGTCCATCACGAGCGGGCTCTCCGTCCCGGGAACCACGGCCGGCGGCCCGCGCCACGAGTGGCTCGCACTGGCCGGCGGCTCGATCGGTCAAGGGCTCCCGGTCGCGACCGGAGCCGCCGTGGCCGCCCCCGGGCGGCGGGTGCTCAGCCTGGAGGCAGACGGCAGCGCGATGTACACCATTCAGTCGCTGTGGACGCAAGCACGAGAAGGTCTCGACGTCACCACGGTGGTGCTCGTGAACCGCTCGTACGCGATCTTGCAGCTCGAGCTCGCCCGCGTGGGCGCCAGCGGCACCGGCGAGGGCGCCAGCGCCATGCTCGACCTCGGACACCCCCCACTCGACTTCGTCGAGATCGCGCGGGGCATGGGCGTCCCATCGGACCGTGCTACCAGTGCCGACGAGCTGGCCGACCTCCTCGAGAAGTCGTTCAGCGAGGACGGGCCCGCACTGATCGAGGCCGTCTTCGGCTGAGCCGGCCGGCCGCGCTACCAGTCGACGTCGACGACCACCACCGTGTGATCGGAGGGCTTGTTGCCCGCGGGGCTCTTCTTGCGCGCGTCCCGGTCGATCTCGGCACTGGTGCACTTGGCCGCGAGCGGCGCGCTCAAGAGCACCAGGTCGATCCGCATCCCGAGTCCTTTGTGGAAGTTCCCGGCCCGGTAGTCCCACCACGAGAAGATGTGACCGTCGGGATGGAACCGGCTGAAGACGTCGACAAGCCCCCAGTCGAGGATGTGGCCCAGGGCTGCGCGCTCAGGCTCGCTCACATGGGTCATGCCGACGAAGTGGGCAGGGTCCCAGACATCGGCGTCCGTCGGCGCGATGTTGAAGTCGCCGCAGAGCGCGACCGGTGACGCGGGGTCGTACCGCTCGTCGAGGTACTCGCGTAGCCGAGCGAGCCAGTCGAGCTTGAACGTGTAGTGCTCGCTGTCGAGACGCCGGCCGTTCGGGACGTACACCGAGTGCACGCGAACGCCACCGCAGGTGGCGGCGACGAGACGGCAGCCGTGCCGGTCCGCCTCGGAGTCGAGCCCACAGGTCGGTGCGTCGATGCCGACGCGGCTCGCGATCGCCACGCCGTTCCAGCGCCCGTCGCCGAAGTGCGTGGACTCGTACCCGAGCTGGGAGAACGCCGCTCGAGGGAAGGCGTCGTCGGTCAGCTTGGTCTCCTGCATGCACAGGATGTCGGGACCGTTGGCCTCCATCCACTCGAGCACGAGGGGGAGACGCGCGCCGAGTGAGTTCACGTTCCAGGTCGCGAGCCGCACGATCAGCTCACTCGGTCGACGAGGACGAACAGGAGGTCGGCTTCGCACGCCGTCTCGCCACCAACGTGCGCCCGCCCATGCCCCGTGCCCGCACGTGCCGACAGCCTGTCGACGCTCACCTCGAGCTCGAGCACATCACCGGGCACGACCTGGCGGCGAAAGCGCGCCCTGTCGACGCCCCCGAACAGTGGAAGCTTTGCTGAGAAGCGCTCATCGGCAAGGACGGCAATCCCGCCGAGCTGCGCAAGCGACTCGAGCATGAGGACGCCCGGAAGCGTCGGGCGTCCGGGAAAGTGCCCGGCGAAGAACGCCTCATCCCCCGTCAGTCGCCAACGCCCGGTCGCCGAGCATCCTGGCTCGACTGCCACCACCTCGCTCACGAAGAGGAAGGGGTCACGATGTGCCAAGACGTCCGTCGGATCCACGGCCGTCGACGCTACCAAGGTGTGTGCGTGACGACGGTGGTTCAGCCAGCGTCGGCGCTCGCACCAGCGCGCACACCGGGCAAGGCCAGCTCGGCGACTCGCCGCGGCGGGTCGAGCCCGACGAGCACGAAGGAACGGCGCTCTCCCTTGGCGAGCACCTGGCGCGCCTTGGTCGGCGGCGGCTCCCCCATCGCGGTCAGCGGTATGTAGCAGTGCAGCAGCCCGCCGTCGGGAAGATCGACGTCCACCATGGCGCCGTGCGAGGTGAAAGAGACGACCTCACCTTCGATCTCGCTCAGGAGCGGGTACGACGCGACGAACGTGATGAAGGCGAGCGGTTCGTTCACCGCGGGCAGCGCGGTGACGTGGCGTCGACGCGATCGCTTGGCGTCTTCCTTCTCCTCGCGCTTGTCGACGCGTTCCTTCGCTGTACCCTTGCTGCGCTTCTCCTTGGCCGAGCCCGCCTTCGCGTCGCCCCCTCGCCGCTTGCCCGCTGGCCGCTCGGCGGGGAGGCCGTCGTCGACCAGTGGCGCCGACGACAGGGCTTCGGCCGTGGCCCGGTCGATCGCTTCTTGCACGACGGGGTCCTCGCGTGCCGCGGTGCGCGCGGCGATCGGCTCCGTAGGCGGCGCGGTCGAGGCCGTCTCCAACGAGACGGTCGTCTTCTTGGCGGCCGCTCTCTTCGCAGCGGTCTGCTCGGCCGCGGCCTTCTTGGCCGCTGCCTTCTGCGCCGGTGCCTTGGCAGCGGTCTTCTTCACCGCCTTGTCGACAGGTGCCACCGCCGGCGCCGGCGCGCCGGTCGGGGCCGGCACGCCGGCGGCCTTCTTCGTCGCGGTCTCCTTGGCGGCCGCCTTCTTCGTCGCGGCCTTCTTCGTCGCGGTCTCCTTGGCGGCCGCCTTCTTCGTGGCCGCTCTCTTCGTCGCGGTCACCATGGCTGCCGCCTTCTTCGTGGCGGTCTCCTTGGCGGCCGCCTTCTTCGTGGCGGCCTTCTTCGTCGCGGTCTCCTTGGCGGCCGCCTTCTTCGTCGCGGCCCTCTTCGTCGCGGTCTCCTTGGCGGCCGACGCCGGGGCCGCCACCGCTTCGGCGACGATCACCTCCGCGCGGACCTTCTGTGCCGCCTTCTTCGCCGGTGCCTTCCTGGTGGCGCCCTTCTTCACCGGTGACCTCTCGGCCTCGCCCGCGGCCGCGGAGCCTTGCGCACCATCGGTGGCGCGGCCACGCTCGGCGATCCCAGGGTCGCCACGCGCGGGCTCGACGAGCTCTGGCACTGGGGTCGATGGCGCGGCCTGCTCGGACCGCCCGCGCGCGCTACCGTTCCTCGCGCCTGGCGTACCGACGGGCCAGACGTCGCCGATCCTGGGAGCCGTCCCGTCGGGCAGCGCGCCGGGGAGTTTTCGGGCAGCGACCTTCTTGGCGGCACGGGCGAGCTCGGCTGCCTTCACGGGCGGCGAGAGGGCATCTGTGCCACCGCGCTTCTTCTTCCCGGTGACTTGGCGGCTCTTTGGCCCTCGGACGGGGATGCGCGGGGTGAAGATCCACCCCACCCCGGGGACCGGCTTGCCACCGACGAGGCGGCCCGCGTCGAAGAGCCACGGATGCTCCGCGTGGAACTCTTGAAACGAGTCGTTCGACAGCACGCGGGCGCCGGTGCGTTCTGCGATGCGAAGCACGAACGCGTCCCCACGCCCGATCGCGCCAGCCGGAGGTGATACCACCTCGCCGTGCAGCTCCGCGGAGACCAGCTCCTCGCGCTCGGACGCGTCGATGCGGTGCTCGAAGGACGCGTCGACCACGACGACGATCTCGGCGCCAGGATCCTCTAGCGCGTACGCCTGGACGGCCTCGTCGAGCTGACGCAGGCTCGGGATCGTCCGGCCCTCGGTCGCCAGATTCGACCCGTCGACGACGACGACCCGCCTGTCTGATGCGTCGGGCATCGCCTATACGCCTCGTCGGCGTCGGTCAGCCGATGGCACGGTCGAGGAGATCCGCCTGCTCGATCTGGTGGAGCGCGCTGCTCCCCGTCGCAGGACTCGCCGACTCGGCACGGCTGACATGACACAAGGTGTACCGGTCTCGCAGGATGCGGTGGAGCCGTCCGTGCGCGAACCCCCACGCACCCATGTTCTCGGGCTCCTCTTGCAGCCAGACCACCTCTTGGGCGTGCTGATAGCGCTCGAGGACATCGCCGATCGCCTGCGCCGGCCACGGGTAGAGCTGCTCGACGCGCACGACCGCCACCGCAGAGGGCGGATGCGGTGATACCTGGTCGGCGGGCGCCACGGGGGCGGGACCCTGGCCCGCGAGCCGCTGTGCTCGGCGTCCGATCGCCTCGTGCCCGATCTTCCCGCTGCACAGCACCACCCGGCGGACCTCCGAGGGATCGGCGACCCCCGGATCGTCGAGCACCTCGTCGAACGCGCCTGCGGCGAGCTCGGACAGTCGCGAGCGGGACTGCACGGCGCGCAGCATCGACTTCGGCGTGATGACGACGAGCGGGGTGGCGGGGACACGCTTTGGCTGTGATCGCAGGAGGTGGAAGTACTGGGCAGCCGTCGAGGGCACGGTGATCCGGACGTTGCCGCGGGCGCACAGGGTGAGGAAGCGCTCGATGCGTGCCGAAGAGTGCTCCGGTCCCTGTCCCTCGTAGCCGTGAGGAAGCAAGAGCACCAGTCCGGCGTGCTGGCCCCACTTGTCCTCGGCCGCGACGAGGAAGTTGTCGATGATGATGCTCGCGCCGTTCACGAAGTCGCCGAACTGTGCCTCCCAGGCGACGAGGGCGTTCGGGCGCTCCACCGAGTAGCCGTACTCGAAGCCGACCGCGGCATACTCGGAGAGCAGCGAGTCGCGCACCGTGAAGCTCCCCAACTGTTCGCCCGTGGCCACCCCCGACGCGTCGAGGTGCGCGAGCGGGACGAACTCGTTGCCGTTGACATAGTCGACCAGGACGGCGTGGCGCTGGCTGAAGGTGCCGCGCCGGGTGTCCTGTCCGGTGAGGCGCACGTCGACGCCTTCGGTGAGCAGCGACCCGATCGCCAATTGCTCGGCGAGCGCCCAGTCG
Organism: Actinomycetes bacterium; assembly: GCA_021810205.1. Lineage (GTDB taxonomy): Bacteria > Actinomycetota > Acidimicrobiia > Acidimicrobiales > RAAP-2 > JAJYVT01. The sequence continues at coordinate 13,669 of JAJZJC010000028.1, read as the reverse complement.
ACGTGACCCTCAGCCACGAGCTCAGCACGCTGGGAGAACTGGCGAACAAGCTTCGGATGGATCGTGAATCCCTCGGGCACGGCGATGGTGACGCCAGCCAAGGCACGGAGCCGCGCTTCGTCCACGCCGGTCTCGATGGCAGGCAGCTGGATCGGGGCACGCTCGGCGGCCACGGGACGCGCGGGGCGGGGCGCGCTCTCGGCGCGTACCTCGTCGAGCGCCGCCTGCAGCTTTGCGCTGAAGTCGTCGAGCGCCTGCTCTGCATCCTCCAAGGTGATGTCACCGCGGCGCACGAGCGTCTCGGTGTAGAGCTTGCGGACCGAGCGCTTCGCGTCGATGCGCTGGTACATGAGCGGTTGGGTGTAGCTCGGATCGTCCCCCTCGTTGTGCCCGTGACGGCGGTAGCAGACGAGGTCGATGACCACGTCCTTGTGGAAGCGCTGGCGGAACCCGAACGCGAGGCGGGCGGCGCGCAGGCACGCCTCGGGGTCATCGCCGTTCACGTGCAGGATCGGCGCCTGCACCATCTTGGCGACGTCGGTCGCGTAGACGGAGCTGCGCGCGGCGCCCGGGGCCGTGGTGAACCCGAGCTGGTTGTTCACGACGATGTGCACGGTGCCGCCCACGCGGTACCCAGAGAGGCCCGAGAGATTGAGCGTCTCTGCCACGACGCCCTGCCCGGCGAACGCGGCGTCGCCGTGCACGAGCACGGGCAGGACTGGGAACTCGATGGATCCCTGGGCCACGAACCCCGCTGGCGTGCCGTCAGTGGGTGCCAGGAGACGATCCTGCTTGGCACGGGCCATGCCCTCGACGACGGGATCCACCGCTTCGAGGTGCGAGGGGTTGGATGCCATCGTGACGGTCAGCTCGATCCCCGACCTGCCGGTGAACACGCCCGTCGCGCCCTTGTGGTACTTCACATCGCCGGATCCTTGGACGGACTCAGGATCGAGGTTCCCCTCGAACTCCCCGAAGATGTCCCTGTACGACTTCCCGACAATGTTCGCGAGGACGTTCAGACGGCCACGGTGCGCCATGCCCATCACGGCCTCGACCACGCCAGCACGTGCCGCGTCGTCAAAGAGCGTGTCGATGACGACGATGAGCGATTCGGCACCTTCGAGTCCGAAGCGCTTCTGGCCGACGTAACGGGTGTGGAGGAACCGTTCGAACACCTCCGCCGCGTTCAGCCGATCGAGGATGTAGCGCTGCTCGACGGGGGTGACGGAGCGATCGACGCCTTCGACGTGCTCTTGGATCCATCGCTTCTGCTCGGGATCTTGGATGTGCATGTACTCGACGCCGAGCGTGCGGCAGTACGCGTCACGAAGCACGTGGAGAATCTCGTCCAAGGTGGCCCACTCGCGGCCCGCGAGTCCGTCGCAGACGAACCGCCTGGGCAGGTCCCAGATGGTCAGGCCATAGGTGAGGGGGTCGAGCTCGGGATGGATACGGGGCGGCTGGGCGTCGAGTGGGTCGAGGTGCGCGATGAGATGGCCACGCACGCGGTACATGTTGATGAGGGTCTGCACGTGGACCTGCTTGAGCAGGCGCTGCTCGCTCCTGTCGCCCGCGCCGCCTGAGTCGGCCTGCCAGCGCACCGGCATGTAGGGCACCGCCATCGATTCGAAGACGTCGTCGTAGAAGCCGTGCTCGCCCATGAGGCACTCGGCGACGTGCTTCAGGAACAGGCCCGACTCCGCCCCCTGGATGATGCGGTGGTCATAGGTCGACGTCAGCGTGACCACTCTGCCGACGCCGAGCTCGGCGAGGGTCTGAGCGTCCGCCGCCTCGAAGCCCGGCGGGTTCGACAACGCCCCCACACCGATGATGGCGCCCTGCCCTGGCATCAGCCGCGGCACCGACTGCACGGTGCCGAGGGTGCCGGGGTTGGTGAGGCTCACCGTCACTCCGGCGAAGTCGTCGGGGCTCGCCTTGCCGCCGTGCACCTTGCGCACCAGCTCCTCGTACGCGAGCACGAACTGGCGGAAGTCGAGGGTATCGGCAGCCTTCACGCATGGCACCATCAGGGTCCGAGAGCCGTCGGGCCGGGCGACATCGACCGCGAGGCCGAGTCCCACGTGGGTGTGGTGGACAACGCCGGCGGTGCGCTTCCCGTCCTTCCCGTCCTCCTCGGTGTACGAAGAGTTCATGGCAGGGACGGCTTCGAGACCTCGCACCACCGCGTAGCCGATGAGGTGGGTGAAGCTGACCTTGGCGCCCGTGGTGCGCGCGAGCTGGTTGTTCAGGATCTGGCGGTTGACCTCGAGCAGCTTGGCCGGCACGTTGCGCACGCTCGTGGCGGTGGGGACGGCGAGACTTGCCGTCATGTTCGTCGCGATGCGCGATGCAGCCCCTCGAAGCGGGGTGGGACGATCCTGTGCCGTCTGGGCAGATGGCGCCCCGACTCCCGCTGGCGCGCCCGCCCCCGAGGGGCCAGCCGGCGAGGGAGGGGCGGTGGTGGACGAGGGAGCGCCAGCCGGCGAGGGAGGGGCGGTGGTGGACGAGGGAGCGCCAGCCGGCGAGGGAGGGGCGGTGGTGGACGAGGGGGGCACCGGGGGACCAGATGACGGCGTTGGAGCCGGGGCCGCGCCGACGGGGGCGGCGCCTGGGGCGGCCACCGACGGCGAGCCGTGGCCGTTCGACGACGTGTCGGCCGATCGGCCGTTCCCCGACATGCCGTTTCCCGACGCGCCCGACGGCATGGGCGCCGCACTCGCGCCGTCGGGCGCGTCGTCGGGCTCGGGGACCCTGGTGGCCGCGGCCTCCCGTACCAGGGCCCCCATGGGCGACGGTAGCGGCGCCGGGTGGTAGTCGGCGAAGAAGTCGCGCCAGCTCTCCCCGACCGACGCCGGGTCGGCGAGGTAACGGTCGTACATGTCGTCGACCAGCCAGGCGTTCGGACCGAACGAGCCGAGTGCCGCCCGCGACGCCGCGTCGACGGGCGCCGATGGGCCGCCGGGCGTGGAATCGGACGAAGTCACGGCTTCAACCCTACCGGCGCGCCGGCATGTCACTGTCCCGACCCGGCCTTCGAAGGGACAAGGCACGCGCCGCAAGCCGCCCGATATCGTCCTGGTCCCATGGACGGCACGCGATGACGGCCTCGACGGCGCGCCCACCACGGCGCTCCTTTGGACGGCGATCTCGTCGGCCGGGGCTCCCTGAGGGGCTCGCAGTGGAAGAACGCGTCCCCGAAGGCTGGTGTGACGGCGACCACTGGCCGGTCGTGATCCTGGTGCACGGAGCGCTCGACCGCGCCGCCAGCTTCGCCCGCACGGCGCTGCGCCTGCCCGACGTCGCCGTGGCCGCATACGACCGGCGGGGCTACCAGGGCTCGCGCGATGCCACTCCCGCCACCGGGATCGCCACGCACGTCGACGACCTGCGCCAGGTCACCCTCGCCTATGCCGGGGACGGGCCCGAGCGTCGACCCGTCGTCGCCGTCGGCCACAGCATCGGCGGCACCGTCGTGCTGGGCGCCGCCGTCGCGTCGCCTGAGCTCTTCGTCGCCGTCGGCGCCTACGAACCGACCATGCCCTGGCTCGGCTTCCGCCGCCCCGAGGGCGAGGCGCGAACGGGCGAGGCGGCCGAGACGCGAGACGAACAGCCGCGCCGGGCCACCGCGGCCGCCCCAGGCGATCCCGGGGACGAAGCGGAGCGGTTCTTCAAACGCGTGGTCGGTGCCGACGCGTGGGACCGCCTCGACGACACCCAACGCGCCACACGCCGCCTCGACGGGCCCGCCCTCGTCGTGGACCTCCGGGGCGTGCGCGGTGCCCCGCCCTTCGACGTGACCGCGCTCAAAGTCCCGACGATCGTCGCATCGGGTGGGGCGGCCAGCTTCCCGCACCACCGTCAGACCGCGGAGTGGCTCGCTGCGCACGTGGCGTCGGTGCGCTGGACCCAGGTGCGCGATGCCGGCCATGGCGCGCACCTGAGCCACCCTGATGCCTTCGCGGCCCTTGTGCGCGAGGTGCTGGCGGCCGGAGGGCAGCCGCCGGCGTGCGACTGAGCAAGCGCCCCGAGTCGCACGGGTCGACCCGTCGTCGCGGCGATCCGCTCGCGGTCGTGGGATGGGTGGCGCTCGCCGTCGGCATCCCGGCCCTGGCGGTCGCCGCCGCCCTCGCTCCGCGCCGCCTCGGCGCGGCGGTATCCGTCGACTGGCCACCGTTCGTGCTCGTCACCGGGCTCTTGTTGATCGGGCTCGTCGCCCGAGACGACGGGCTCTTCGATGCCGCGGGGGCGGCCATGGCACGCCTCGCGCGCGGGGGGCGCAGCCTCTTCCTTGGCGCTGCCGTGCTCGTGGCGGGGGTGACCGCTGTGCTGAACCTGGACACCGCGGTCGTCTTCCTCACGCCCGTCGTCGTGCTCGCCGCCCGCAAGCGTGGAACCGGCGAGGCGCCCTTCCTCTACCTCGCGGTGTTTCTCGCCAACGGCGCGTCGCTGCTACTGCCCGGTTCGAACCTCACGAACCTCATCGTGCTCGGCAGCATGCACGGCTCGGGCAGCGATTTCGCCGCCGCGATGGTCCTGCCCTGGCTCGCGGCAGTCGCCGGCGTCGGTCTCGTGGTCGCCGCCGTGTGGCACCGCTCTCTGCGGCGCTGCGACGCCAGGGCGGACGACCGGCCGACCTTCCGCGTCGGCAGCGGGCTGGTCGGCGTGCTCGTCGTGATCGTCGCCGTCCTCCTGCTCACACCCGCGGGCGAGGCCGTGGCCGCCATCGTCGCCGCCGCAGCCGCGGTGGCGTGGAGCTTGCGCCAGCAGCGCATGGGGCTCCCCGAGCTGCGTCGCACGTTGAACGTCCCGGTGCTCGCGGGTCTCTTCGTGGTCGCGGTCGACTTCGGCACGCTCGGTCGCGTATGGGCCGGACCTGCCCAGTTGCTGCAGCATGCGTCGACGGTGGTGACTGCGATCGTCGCCGCCGCCGCGAGCGTCGTGATCAACAACCTCCCCGCCGCCTCGCTCCTCGCGGCCCGACCGCCATCGACAGCCCACGCCCTGCTCGTGGGCCTCGACCTCGGGCCCAACCTCGCCGTCAGCGGCGCGCTCTCAGCCGTGCTGTGGCTCCAGGTCGCGCGCGCGGTCGACGCCCGCCCGAGCGCCATGCGCTACAGCCTCGTGGGCCTCGCCGTCGTCCCCGTGTCCATGGCAGCAGCCCTCGGCGCGCTCGGCGTCGTGCACTGATGCTCCCGCGCACCTTGGGTCCCCGCGCAGTTGCGACACGTGTCCGCCGAGGTCCTCCGCCTGGCGGTCACCAGCAGCGACGTCTGCGGCGCGAGGAGCACGGCGCCGAGGCGCCAGCGCCCTCCCAGCGGGACAGGCTCACGGTGGGCACGACGAGACGCCCGGCTCGCCGATCGAGCGGCTCCGGCGCTGGAACCGTGTCCGCAGCCGCTCGTTTTCGAGCTCGCCGCCCGCGCGGATCCCACTGATGAGCGGAGAATGGCTCAGCAGCACTCCCCCGCCGAACAGCACGAGCAAGGAGAGCGCCTCGAGCGGTCCCCATGCCCCGTGCGTCCGCAGGTCGTCACCGAACAGCGCAATGCCGATCAGAATGCTCGCGAGTGGGTCAACGAGGACGAGGGTCGACTGGGACGCCGCGATAGGACCGGCGTGGTAGGCGTTCTGCGCGAGGAAGACTGCGAGCGCGCCCGACGCAGCAAGCCCGTAGGTCTGCCAGTGCCAGAAGATCGAGACCCAGTCCTTGGAGGCGAAAGTGGTGACCTCCTTGGTGCACGCCGCGGCGAACGCGTACGCGACGGCGCCGCCAGCGCCGAACATCGCCGCGCGCCACCATCGCGGTCCACGCTGCGCGGCCACGAGCGTCGCCGCGATCACCACCACGCACCCGGCACCGACCCCGAGCCACTTGGCGCCCGACGGTGACGCGTTGCCACCGCCCGGCGAGGCGAACACCAAGAATCCCGACAACCCAAGCACCGCCGCGGTCGATCCCACCCACTCGCGCCAGCCGAGCGGGAAGTGGAACCAGAGCCCGAGGATCACGACGAGGAAGAGCAGCTCGCAGATGAGGATCGGCTGCACCTCGGAGAGGCGGCCGACATGGAGCGCGGTCGCCTGCATCGCGAAGGAGAGCACCATGAGCCCCAGCCCTGCGATCCACGCCCGATGCCGCATGGCATGGGCGACAAGGCGCAGCCGCAGCGAGTCGCTGGCAGGCGCGTCCTCGACGCCGATGCGCTGCAAGATGCTCGTGAGCGCATTCGCGAGCGAAGCCCCTAGTGCGAGAACGTAGACCATCGGAGTGCACCTATCCTACGAGGTGCGCTCCTGCAACCGACACTGAGCCGGCGCGTAGCCCGCACGTCGTGCGCTCGAGCGGAGATCAGCGCCAGGGCAGGTCCTCCACATACGCCCAGGTGCGACGGTGGATCGCCGACAGGCCGTACCCGCGCAGGGCCATCTGGTGGCGCGGCGAGGGATACCCCTTGTTCCGCTCGAAGCTGTAGGGCGGGAAGTGCACGGCGTCGTCACGCATGAGGCGGTCCCGGACCACCTTGGCCAGGACCGATGCGGCGGACAGCGCCGCGCATCTCGCATCGCCGCCGACGATCGTGAGGATCGTGGAGGGAACGTGTGCCCCCGGAAGCTCGGGGGTTCCCCGCCCGCCGGGCGCGCACGTGGCTTGGAGGATGCCAGAGGTCTCGGCTCGCTGCTCGCCGGGTGCCGCATCGGCGCACTCGCCGGGGGCGAAGGCTGCCGGCCGACCTCGCAACAGGTCGTGCGGCCCGTCGATCAGCAAGGCATCGGGGGCGATCTCGAGCGCGCACAGCGCTCGATGCGCAGCCAGACGCCACGCGAGGGTCATGCCCCAGCGGTCGCACTCCTGGGCGCTCGCATGCCCGACGGCCGCGTCCGCGCACCACCGGGCTATCTCGACGAAAGCCCCCTCTCGCCGCTCCTCGGGGATCGTCTTGGAGTCCCTGAGCCAGACAGGCATCGAGCTCGCTCGGGTCCCTGCGTGCACGACCGCGACACCGACGCTGAGCGGCCCGGCCCACGCGCCGCGCCCCACCTCGTCGATGCCCGCGACCCATCGGTGCCCCTCGCGCCAGAGCTTCCTCTCCACGTCGAGCGTGGGACGCCGGACTGCGGACGCGCCCGAGGTGAAGGAGCTCATCCGTCCTCTTCGACGCGGGCGACCAGGTCCGCCTCGGACTCGTCGAAGTCGGTGGACAAGAAGGCCTCCAACATCTCGCCGACCACCGTGTCGGTGCTGAGACGCAGGCCGAAGGCCAGCACGTTGGCGTCGTTCCAGCGCCGCGCTCCCGAGGCGGTCGCGGCGTCCGTGCACAACGCGGCGCGCACGCGCGGCACCTTGTTCGCCGCGATCGACACACCGGTTCCCGTGGTGCAACACACCACGCCCCGGTCCGCCTCGCCGGCCGCCACCGCTTCGCCGACAGCCCGTCCGACGTCCGGCCAGTCCGCGCCGTTGGCGACGACCATGACCTCGTGACCCATCTGCTCGAGCTTGTCCACGAGCGACCCCGTCAGCGGCGTCACCTCGTCGGTTCCGACTGCGATCCTCACCAGGGCCCACCGTACCGACACCGGCGAGGCCGCCGCCGGCATCAGCACCGGTCCTAACCTTGGCATCCATGACCACTCGGCGAGTCGCCATCGTGCCGCATACCCACTGGGACCGGGAGTGGTACTCGTCATTCCAATCCTTCCGACTCCGCCTCGTCGACACCCTCGACACGCTGCTTACGTTGATGGAGTCCGACCCCGCGTACTCACGGTTCCTCCTCGACGGGCAGATGGCGGTGGTCGACGACTACCTCGAGGTCCGCCCCACAGCGGAACCCCGCCTCCGCGAGCTCGCTGCGGCGGGCCGGCTCGCGCTCGGTCCGTGGTACGCGCTCATGGACGAGTTCTTGGTATCGGGCGAGACCATCGTGCGAAACCTGCAGATGGGCATACGCCGAGCCGCGGCCTTCGGCGGCGCCATGCCGATCGGCTATCTCCCCGACATGTTCGGTCATGTCGCACAGATGCCCCAGATCCTCGGGCTCGCTGGACTCGCGCATGCGGTCGTGTGGAGAGGCGTCCCGTCCGCCGTGACCAAGACCGGCTTCGTTTGGGTCGCCCCAGACGGGTCGACCGTACGCGCGGAGTACCTCCCGTCCGGCTACGGCAATGGCTCGCTGCTTCCCGACGACGCCAAGCAGCTCGTCCGGCGCGTCGCCGACCACACCGACCAGATCGGCTCCTTCCTGCTCGACACGCTGCTCCTCATGAATGGCTCGGACCATCTTCCGCCGCAGGGCGACCTCGGGCGCGTCGTGGCCGAGGCGAACGAGCATCAAGACGTCTTCTCTTTCGAGATCACTTCGCTTCCCGAGTACCTCGGCAGCCTCGGCACCGACGGGCTCGAGCGATGGGACGGCGAGCTGCGCTCGGGCGCACGCGCCAACATGCTGATGGGAGTGACCTCGAACCGCGTGGACGTCAAACGCGCCGCCGCGGCGACCGAGCGTGCGCTCGAACGTCGCGCCGAGCCTTACGCGGCGCTGTTCTCGGACGCAGCGAACTGGCCCTCGCGCCTGCTCGACATCGCGTGGGCCCAGGTCGTGCGCAACTCAGCCCACGACTCGATCTGTGCGTGCTCGGTCGACCCGGTCGTCGACGCAGTGCTGCATCGCTTCTCCGAGGCGGCGGACATCGCCGACGGCATCGCCTCACGTGCGCTGGCGTCGCTGTCGGCGTCGATGGCGATGCCGGGCCCGATCGTCGTGAACCCATCCCAGCGCACGCGCGGCGGGCTCGTGGAGATCGCGATCGCAGATGAGCTGCCCGGAGCCCGAACTGGTGCGGCCGGAGGCGGTGGCAGTGCCGCCGTCGTCCAGATCGTCTCCGAGCGCGCCGAGCTCCCCGACACCTTCGTGCTCGACTCGCGATCGGTGAGCACGATCCTGGGCACGATGGACGGCGCGAGGCTCGACGGAGACGCATGGGTCCAGTCGGTCAGCGTCGAAGAGACCGATGCAGGGATAGACGTCTCGGTGTCGATCGGCCCCGAGGAGCGCCCCGACGCTGCCGTCGCAGAGGCCAAGCAAGACCTCATGGCCCGTATCGGGGCGCGGCCAGCCGCACCGGTCCGCATCCATCTCGACCAGCCAGCGATCCGGCGAGTGCTCGCAAGGGTGGACGACGTACCGGGCTTCGGCTGGCAAGCGTTCAGCGCTGCCAGCCCCGCGTATCAGGCAACGGTCATCGAGGATGGCGACGCGGTCACCGTCTCGAACGGCTTGGTGACCGTAGTCGTCGACAGGAGCGACGGGACGTTCGGCGTCGACGGCGTCGACGGCATGGGACGGATCGAAGACGGGGGCGACTTCGGCGACTCGTACAACTACTCACGGCCGTGTGCAGACACGGTGATCGACCGACCCCTCTCGGTCGCCGTCGAGGTGGTCGAACGCGGCCCGCTGCGTGCACGGGTCGTCGTGACTTCGAGCTTCCTGTGGCCCGATCACATGGACGGCACCACGCAACGGCGGGTCGGCGAGTGCCACGTCGACATCGCCACCACCGTCGACGTACAGGCGGACGACCGTGCAGTGCGCGTCGAGACCTCCTTCGTCAACCCCGCGCGTGACCATCGCGTCCGCGTCCACCTCCCGCTCCCACATGCAGCGAGGGAGTCCGAGGCCGAGAGCGCGTTCGGCACTGTTCGCCGCGGGTTGCACGCCGAGGGACGCGACGAAGAGCTGGGCCTGGCGACGGCGCCGGCCCGACGGTTCGTGCGGGCGGGCGGGCTCACGGTCGTCCACGACGGCGTGACGGAGTACGAGCTCGTAGACGTCACCGGAGAAAGGCCCGGAACGGGACGCGGAGACGACGAGGCGCACACCCTCGCCCTCACCGTGCTGCGCTCGACGGGGATGCTCTCGCGCCTCGGCATGGCCTATCGGCCGCTTCCTGCCGGCCCGCTCATCCCAGTCGAGGGGCTACAGATGGTCGGCCGCAGGGTCTCGCTGCGATACGCCGTCGTCGTCGGCGACATCGACCCATGGGCGCTCGCCGACGACGTGCTGCTCCCCTTGGAGGTCGTCACCTCTTCAGGTGGTGGCACCTTGCCGCCGCGGGCACGTGCGCTGGAGGTGACGGGCGCAGAGGTGTCCGCCGTCCGGCGGCACGAAGGCCTCCTCGAGGTCCGGGTGTTCAACCCTGGCAACGTGGCTCGCCGCGTCGCCTTCGGCGAGCGCTCGGGGTGGACGGTGGACCTCCGTGGGGCGCCGCTCGTTCCATTCGACGGGGGGTTCGAACTGCGGGGTCACGAGATCGCAACCGTACGGCTGACCGGTTCCTGAGCACGCACCCCGGGGCGAGCGCCCTCCTTCGCTCGAGATGCTCGCCGTTGTCGACGCGCGACGCGCTACGCACCCGCTTCCGGCTCGGCGCGACGAGGGCTCTCGAGTCCGCGCTGGACATCCTGTCTCGACCCCGCGAGAAAGCGCTCACCGGCCGCACGAAGGTCCTCGAGGTCACGAATGACCCTTACGAATCGCTCGCGCCGAGCGCGGCGACGGTCCGATCGGCTGCCACGTGCCTGGTCGTCGATGTCCGTGCTCGCCCGCCAGCAGGTCCACAGCTGGACGCGTCCCACGTCCTTCAATACCCGGGGGCGCAACGGCTTCCCCGTGAACTCGTCTCGTGCTTCGTTCTCCAGGTGCTCGTGGAGGTCTTCTGAGACGAGCACGGTCCCCGGTTCGGCGATTGCCACGATACGAGCCGCGAGGTTCACCGTCGGACCGAAGTAGTCGCCGTCTCGCACGAGCACGGGCCCAAAGGCCAGTCCGACGCGCACGTCGCTCAAAAGGTCGTCGTCCGCGTAGGCCTCGGCGAGCAACACGCCGATACGCGCTGCCGAGGCGGCAGTGCTCACGACGAACATCACCTCGTCACCGATGGTCTTCACCACCCGCCCGCCGCAGCCCGCGACGATGTCGTAGGAGATCTCCTCGAACCGCCGGACCACCGTCGCGAGCTCGTCGTCGCGCAGATGCTGGCTGAGCAGCGTGAAGCCGACCATGTCAGCGAAGCCCACCGCGAGGAGGGGACCGGAACCTGCCTGTCGGGCAGCCGTGCGAACCATCACGGTCCGGCGCGCCACCGCTTGCATGTGGCGACGCCAGACGAACGTCAAGAGCTCTGCGAGCGAAGGCAGGGTCTCTTCGGCCACGGACACGAACGCGTCTGCCGCGAGCACACTGTCCTCCGACGCGCCGAGGTTCTCTGCCCCCCGCAACAGTCCGGCTTCTGCAATCCTCGCCATCGACGAGCCGATCACCCGTGCGAGCTGCAGCGCTGTATCGAGATCGGTCACACCGAGCTGGAGCAGGCCCTGGAGCACGCGAACCGCCTCGATGTCGAGATCGGTGAGCGCCGGATCGTCGTCGGCAGGCTGGAGGAAACCCAGTGCCCGCCAGAGCCGCTGCAAGACGTCAAGGGGAAGGCCGGTCGTCTCGCTCACTTCACGTGGCGTGTACTGGCGACGTGCAGGGACCGTGAGCAGGTCGACTGCCAGCAGGTCGAGCACGTCGTCGGCAACGGCCTGGTCGATCGCATCCTCGCTCGCACCTGCGTGCAGAAGCACCTCACGGACACGGGCCAGTGCCGCAGCGCGCTCGTGCACGGGGTGGCCGCTCACCGCTCCACTGCCCGCGTCAGCTCCTCGTCCCATTCACTTCGCGCAGGTCGGTCCATGAGAGCGGCCACCGCCTGCTTCGGAGCGGTCTCACCGGCCACGAGCGCGGCGACCTGCTCGGCGATCGGCAGCTCGACGCCATGGGCGCGAGCAAGCGCTACCAGTGGTCGGGCGGTGCGGATGCCCTCGGCCACCATGTACATCCCTGACGTGATCTCCGAGAGCTTCCTTCCCTGCGCCAGTTGCATACCGACCGAGCGGTTTCTGCTCTGCGGGCTCGTGCAGGTGGCCACGAGGTCACCAATGCCGGCCAAGCCGCCGAAGGTGACTCGCTGCGCGCCGAGTGCCTGACCGAGCCTGGCCTGCTCCGCGAGCCCTCTGGTCACCAGGAGCGCCCGCGTGTTGTCGCCGAAGCCGAGCCCGTCGCTCATTCCCGCAGCGATCGCCATCACGTTCTTGCTCGCACCTGCGATCTCGCACCCCACCACGTCGGTCGCCGTGTAGACACGGAAGGTCCCGCAGTGCAGGCGCTCCTGCACTCGCTTGGCCAGCGCCTCGTCGCGCAGCGCGACCACCGTTGCTGCTGGCTGGCCCGCCGCGACCTCGAGCGCGAAATTCGGCCCGCAGAGCACGCCTGCGTGCCGCCCCGGCAGCACTTCGGCGATCACCTCGGACATACGCAGGTTCGTGCCGGCTTCGATGCCCTTCGCGAGGCTCACCACCGCGGCACTGTCGGCGACCGATCCCGCCATCGCTTCGAGCACCGAACGGAAACCATGCGAGGGGACGGCCACCAGCACGAGGTCTGCTCCGAAAACCGCTTCGGAGAGCGACGACGTGATGCGCAGCATGGGTGGGAGCGTCACACCTGGCAGGTAGCGCGGGTTCTCGCGGGTCGTCGTGAGGACATCCGCGAGCTCCGCAGAGCGCGCCCACAAGGTCGTGGGGCCCTGCGCCGCGAGGAGAGACGCGATCGTCGTGCCCCAAGACCCGGCGCCGACGACGACAGTGCCCGCGTCCACGCACGGGGAGCCTATGGAGCACGAGCACCGCATGCGAACCGGGACAACACCGCCCGAGCCGCGCGGCCCTACAATCGCCTGGTGACTGGCGACCCGGACATCGCCATTTCCCCTGTTCACCAGCACGCCACTCGTCCATCGGTCATGGGCTTCCCGGCGCGCACGAGCCTCGGCGACCGTGCAGTCCTCGTGCCGGTCAAACGTTTCGCCGATGCCAAGCGGCGGCTCGATGGTGTGCTCAGTGGTGCCGCACGTGAGGCGCTCGCCCGCAGAATGGCAGAGCGGGTGCTCCAGGCTGCCGCACCGCTTCCGGTGGCTGTCGTCTGTGACGACGCCGGCGTGGCGGGTTGGGCACGATCCCTCGGCGCGCTGGTCATCTGGGAGCCCGGACGCGGTCTCAACGGCGCGGTCGAAGAGGGGGTCCGACGCCTCGAAGCCATGGCCGTGCGCCGGGTGGTCGTCGCGCATGGGGACCTTCCGCTCGCGTCGGGACTCGCGGATCTCGACCGATCCACAGGAGTGACGCTCGTCCCGGATCGCCGAGGCGACGGCACCAACGTCATCGAGCTCCCAACGGACAGCGGGTTCCGGTTCTCCTATGGTCCGGGTTCGTTCGAGCGCCACCGCGCCGAATGCGAGCGACTCGGTCTTGCCTGCCGGGTGATGAGGGTGCCGTGGCTCTCTTACGACGTCGACGTGCCTGGCGACCTCACTCCACCCGCAATCGCCGACTGAGCCGAACGCGACACGGCCGGGCAGACCTCGCGAGACCCGCGAGATGCCCGGCCGTTGTGCGCTGCCATGGTCCGATCGCGTACGGCGGGCATCAGGTGCCTGCCGGCGCCGGCGGTGCTAGGCGGTCGCTGCCGCCCGCTTGGCGGTAGTGCGCTTCGCAGTCGCCCGCTTGGCGACGGTGCGCTTCGCAGTGCGCTTCGCAGTCGTCTTCTTGGCGGCGGTGCGCTTG
>JAJZJC010000027.1 GCA_021810205.1 Actinomycetes bacterium | reverse complement strand
ATGCCTCCGTCTTTGAGCACGATCGCCTCGTCACCCGGTTTGGCCGACGTGGGAGGCTCGGCGAGCACGACGCGGGCGTGCACGAACGGGACGCGCCCGGCTCGCAGCGCGGCAGAGCGGTCGGAGACATCCTGACGAGCCACGGCCCCCCTACTCGATGGCGAGATCCGGCCGCATCGGACGTCCTTGCATCGCGCGCCAGGTCATCGCGGGCGTGAACGGCATGTCGGCGTGACGGAGCCCGAGCGCGTCGAGCACGGCGTTCACCACCGCTGCGGGCGATCCGACGGTGGCGGACTCGCCGACGCCCTTCACCCCGATGGGGTGGTGCGGCGACGGCGTGACCGTCATGCCCAGCTCCCAGCTCGGGCACTCCATCGACGTCGGCAGGAGGTAGTCCATGAACGACCCGCCGAGGTTGTTGCCATCCGAGTCGAACGCGATCACCTCCATGAGGGCCATGCCCACCCCGTCGGCAAGCCCCCCGTGGACCTGCCCTTCGACGATCATCGGATTGATGCGAGGCCCGCAGTCGTCGACAGCGATGAACCGGCGCACCTTGACCGCACCGGTCTGTGGGTCGACGTCGACCACGCAGATGTACGCGCCGAAGGGGTACGTGAGATTCGGGGGGTCGTAGACAACGGAGGCATCGAGGTGACCCTCCACCCCTTCGGGTAGCTCCAGCGCGCTGTGCGCGGCCATCGCGAGCTCCGCCATGGTCTTGGCGCTCTCGGGGTCCCCCCGCACGTACCACCGGCCATGCTCCCACTCGAGGTCCTCGACCGAGCATTCGAGCGCGGCGGCGGCGACGATGCGCGCCTTCTCCTTCACGCGCTGAGCCGCGACGGCCGCCGCGGCGCCGGACACCGGCGTCGAGCGCGAGCCGTAGGTCCCGAGCCCGAATGGCGTGTTGTCGGTGTCGCCATGCAGGACCTCGATGTCTTCGGGTGGGATGCCGATCACATGGGAGACGATCTGGGCGAAGGTCGTCTCGTGGCCCTGGCCCTGGGTCTGGACGCTGAGCCGCAGCTGCGCCTTGCCCGTCGGATGCAGCCGAAGCTCGCACCCGTCGGCCATGCCGAGCCCCAAGATGTCCATGTGCTTTCGGGGTCCCGCGCCGACGGCCTCGGTGAAAAATGACAGCCCGATGCCCATGAGCGGTGCCGACGGGTCCGCACCCGGCCGGGCGGCCGCCGCACGGCGCTCGGCTTGCTCCTTGCGCAGCTCGTCGTAGCCGGCGATCCGCATCGCCTCGGCGAGCGCGCGCGGATAGTCGCCCGAGTCGTAGACCCACCCGGTCGGCGACGTGTAGGGGAACTGCTCGGGCCGCAGCAGGTTCTTCATCCGCAGCTCGGCAGGGTCCATCTTCAGCTCGAACGCGAGGCAGTCGACCATGCGCTCGACGAGGTAGACCGCCTCGGTGATCCGGAAGGAGCACGCGTAGGCGACACCGCCGAGCGCCTTGTTCGTGTAGACAGCGGTGACCTTGCAGTGCGCGGCGGGATAGTCGTAGGACCCCGTGAAGACGTGGAAGAACCCCGCGGGGAACTTCGTGGGCTGTGCGACGCCGTTGAACGCTCCGTGGTCAGCGAGCACGTTGACCCGCAATGCCAGGATCTTGCCGTCCTTGGTGGCGGCGATCTCACCGTGCATGTGATAGTCGCGGGCGAACGACGTGGACATGAGGTTCTCGGAGCGGTCCTCCATCCACTTCACCGGGGCGCCGGTGACGATCGAGCCCACGATGGAGAGCACGTAGCCGGGGTAGATCCCGACCTTGTTCCCGAAGCCGCCGCCGATGTCGGGGGAGATGATCTGGATCTTGTGCTCGGGAAGCCCTGCGACCAGCGCGTAGACGGTGCGGTGGGCGTGCGGTGCCTGGGTGGTGGTCCACACGGTCAGCTTCCCGGTGACCTTGTCCATGTACGCGACCGACCCGCAGGTCTCCATGGGAGCCGGGTGGACGCGCGGGTAGATCATGTCCTCGGCCACTACGACATCCGCGCGGGCGAACGCCGCCTCGCACGCCTCGGCGTCACCCGCCTCCCAGTCGTAGATGTGGTTGTCCGTCCGGCCGTCGAGGTCGTCGCGGATGACGGGGGCATCTGGGTCCAGCGCGTGTCGGGCGTCGACGACAGCAGGGAGCGGCTCGTACTCGACGTCGACGAGCTCCAGCGCGTCCCGAGCCGTGTACTCGTCGTCCGCGATGACGAATGCCACTTCCTGGCCCTGGAACCGGACCTTGTCGGTGGCGAGCACCGCCGTCACGTCGCCCGAAAGGGTCGGCATCCACGCGAGGTTCAGCCCCTCGAGCGTCTTGCCGGTGATGACCGCCTTGACGCCGGGATGCGCGTCGGCGGCCGTCGTGTCGACCGAGAGGATGCGGGCGTGCGCGTAGGGGCTCCGCAAGATGGCGCCGTGCAGCATCCCGGGGAGCACCACGTCATCGACGTAGCGTCCATGGCCGCGCAGGAAGCGCGCGTCCTCCTTGCGCAGCATCCGCCCGAACCCCAAGGGGTTCCCCGCGGGGCTGCGGAGGTCGTCGGAGTCGGCGGGACGTTCGGTGGTGGTCATAGCGACGCCTCCTTCGCGACCTCGGCCGCCGGGTGACCGGCTGCCCAACGGATGGCTCGCACGATGTTCTCGTAGCCGGTGCATCGGCAGAGGTTGCCCGAGATGGCCTCACGGATGGTGGCCTCGTCGGGATCCGGGTCCCGGTCGAGCAGCGCCCGTGCGGTGAGCATCATCCCCGGCGTGCAGAAGCCGCATTGCAGGCCATGCTCTTGCATGAAGCCTTCCTGCACGGGGTCGAGCCCATCAGACGTCGCGAGGCCCTCGACGGTCGTCACAGCGTGGCCGTCGGCCATGACGGCGAGCACGGTGCAGCTCTTGACCGGCACGCCGTCGAGCAGGACGGTGCAAGCGCCGCAGTTCGACGTGTCGCAGCCCCAGTGCGTCCCCGTCAGTCCCAGCGTCTGGCGCAGGTAGTGCACGAGGAGCAGCCTTGGCTCGACGTCGCCGCTCGCCTCGTCGCCGTTGACCCGCACGGAGATGCGCATCAGACCTCCTCCCCTCTGGCTCGTCCCGCAGATCTCCTGAGCGCTCTGCCCACCAGCACGCCCACGAGGTGCCGCTTGTAGTCGACCGGCCCTCGTTGGTCGGCCTGTGGCTGGCAGCGCTGCGCGCACAACGCCGCCGCCTCGGCGATCGCCTCGTCGGAGAGCGGGCGCCCGCGCAACAGATCCTCGGCCTCCTCGCACGTGTAGTGCTCGGCACCGACCGCTGCGAGCCCGAGGCCGACGTCGCGTACCGCGCCTGCGTCGTCGAGCTGCACGAAGGCGCCGGCCGCCGCGATGGCCCAGTCCCCGGCACGCCGTTCGACCTTCTCGTACGCCGAGCCGAGATGCGTGCGGATCGGCACCCGCACCTCGACCAGTATCTCGCCCTCGCCAACCACCGTTTCGTAGGGTCCCGTGTGGAACTCGCGCAGTGCCACGGTCCGCGAGCCCGACGCGGAGCGGACGACCGCGGTGCCGCGCAGCGCGGCGAACACCGCGGAGAGGTCCTCGGCGGGGTCCGCCTGGCAGAGAGAGCCACCGACGGTGCCACGGTTGCGCACGATCGGATCGGCGATGACGCGTTCGGCCTCGGCGAAGATCCGGTAGTGCTCGGCGAGCACCGCGGAGCCGAGCACGCCGGCGTGGCGCGTCATGGCCCCGATCGCGATCTCGTCGCCGTCCACCCGGATGTAGTCGAGGTCGCTCAGCCCGTTGATGTCGACGAGCGCATCGGGTCGCGCGAGCCGAAGCTTCATCATCGGCAGGAGGCTGTGCCCCCCCGCCACGAGCCGGGCACCTGCGCCGTGGCGACCGAGGAGCTCGATCGCCTCGTCGACGGTGCTCGCCCGTGCGTATTCGAACGGTGCCGGGACTTGCATGCCCACCTCCTCCCGTCGGCCCCCCGCCGGCGGTGCGCCAAGATCATTCTCGAAGGAGAGCGCCTCGTCAATGCATGGGGCGCACAAGGGGTGCGGCAGCGCTCACCGGCAGGTGGCACACCTGCCGTACACGTCGAAGCTGGTGTGGTCGACGACGAAACCGTGGCTGCGCTCCACCCGGCCGAGGAAGGGCGCCACTGCGGTCTCCGGAAGGTCGGTGGTACGACCACAGTGGGTGCACACGAGGTGGTGGTGGTGGCCGTCGGTCTTGCAGATCAGGTAGCCGGTCTGGCCCCCGGCGAGGGACACCCGCTGGACGATCCCCGCCTCGACCAAGGCATGGAGCGTGCGGAAGACGGTCGCCCGGCCGACGTCGGGGTCCGACTCGGCCACCGCGTCACAGACCTCCCGGGCACCGAGCGGGCGCGTGGCGCGCTCCAAGACGTTCGCGACCGCGTCGCGCTGACGCGTGATGCGCTGGCCGGCCGCCAGCATCCGGTCCCGGACTGCTGCGCTCGCCATAGCCGGATTGTAGCGATACCGAGACTTCTGTGATTTCCGAGACGGAGCCATATATTGATACTCTGTCTCAGTTTTCGGCTCCCTCGGGACGCTGCAGGGGATGGAGCAAGAGCGGGCACCCCGCGACGACGAATGTCGAGGTGAGAGTGACGAGCGCGACGAGCGGCGGCAGAGACCAGCCCGGTGCCGGTGACACGGACACCGAGGGGGGGAGCGACCGCGCGCGGCCGCCACGGGGCCTCGCGCGCGGGGTGGTTCCCATTTGGGGACTGATCAGCCAGAGCATCGCCGGCATGGCGCCCGCCACAGACGTGGTGGCCTTCATGACGGCAGGGGCAGCATTCGCCCTCGTGGCCCTGCCACTCGCCTACTTCGCGGCCTTCGTCCTCATGTTCATCGAGGTGAACACCATCTATCACCTCTCCAAGCACCGGGCCACCGCCGGCGGGTACTACAGCTACGTCTCGGCAGGACTGGGCGCCCGCCCCGCCATCGTGAGTGCCGTGATGGTCCTCTTCTACCAGACCATGAGCGTCGCAGGCGTAACCGTCTACATCGGTGGCGTCTTCCTCCCGGCTCTCGCTCGCTCCTATCTCGGCCTCTCCGTGCCCTCATGGCTCTGGGTGGTGCTCATCGCGGTGTTCATCGGCGTGCCATGGCTCCTCGGGGTGCTCGGCATCCGTCCCACTGTCCGGGTGCTCGTGTTCACGAGCGGTATCGAGATCATCTTCCTCTTGGTGGCGAGCATGTTGGTGATCGCCTTCGCCGCCCCGCTGCATGCGCCGCTGCGCCCATTCGACCTGGGAGCCGTGGGGCTGAAGGGCGTTGCCGTCGGAATGATCTTCTCGGTCACCAGTTTCATCGGCGTCGGCAGCCACGCGCCGCTCGCCGAGGAGGCGCGCGGGCTCGCTGGAAGCGACGGAAGGGTCGTCGGGAAGGCTGCCATCTTCTCGCTCGTGCTGGTGGGCCTGACCCTCACGGTCTCCGCCTACGCGCTCACCGTCGGGTGGGGCGTGGACAAGATGGCATCGTTCGCCACCGCCACAGCACCAGGGGTGGAGGTCTTCCTGCGATATCTGGGGCCGCTCGGGGCGGTGGCACTCGTGGTGTTCGCCGCGAACAGCGCGCTCATGGACGACGTCGCGCTGGTCACCAGCTCGGCCCGAGTGCTCTACGCGATCGGCCGGGACAACCTCGTGCACGGGGGAATGGGAGCCATCAACGGGCGGGGCGCTCCCGGACGAGCGGTGACCGCCGTTGCGGCGGTGGCGGTGGCGGAGGCGCTCGGCTTCGGACTCTGGCTCGGACCCACCAGTGCCTTCGACGTGATCACGACCGGAGTGCTCTTCGGTCTCGTGACCACTCACAGCCTCATGAACATCTCCTTGATGAGGCTCTCCTCCGGTGAGCGACGGACTGTGCAGGTGTTCTTCCACGTGGTGCTTCCCATCGTGGCCATGGGCCTGTTCTGGCTCGTGCTCTACGAGTCGGTGGTGCCCCTCTCCTTCCCCCTGGCCTGGGCCGCAGTCGCGTGGGCGGCCGTCTTGGTGGCGTCGATCGCCTGGGCCCGGCGCGCCACGGCGCACACCGACATGGACGGGGCTGCGGGGCGGGACCTCGGCAACGACAGTGCCCTGCCGTCACCGGCGCTCGAACCGGCACCCGCGGGCGACGAGCCCAGGGGCGAGCTCACACGTTGAAGCGGAACTCCACGACGTCGCCGTCGGCCATGACGTAGTCCTTGCCCTCGATGCGCGCCTTGCCTGCCGAGCGGGCCGCGGGGAGCGAGCGCGCCGCCACCAGGTCGTCGAAGCTGACGATCTCCGCCTTCACGAAGCCGCGCTGGAAGTCGGTGTGGATCGTGCCCGCCGCCTCGGGCGCGGTCGCGCCGATCGGGATCGTCCATGCCCTGGCTTCCTTCGGCCCGGCAGTGAGGAACGTGTGGAGCCCGAGCGTGCGGAACCCGACGTGGACGAGCGCCTCGAGCCCCGACTCCTCCTGCCCGTAGCCTGCGAGGAGCTCGGCAGCATCGGCGCGGTCCATGCCTGCGACCTCCGCCTCGATCTGTGCGCAGAGAACCACGGACGGTGCCGGCGACACGACCTCGGCGAGCCGGCGCCGCCGCTCGTCGTCACCGAGCTGGTCCTCGGCGATGTTGAACACGTAGATGAAGGGCTTTGCCGTGAGGAGGTGAAGGTCGGCGAGCGGCGCGGGATCGATGTCACCAGCGGCCGCAGCCGTGGAGATCGGCGTGCCGGCGTCGAGCACGGCGCGCGCCTGCTCGGTCGCATGGAGCTGCGGGGCAAGCGCCGGACGCATGCGCGCCTCGCGGGTGAGCTTGCCGAGCCGGTTGTCGACCGTCTGGAGATCGGCGAGCACGAGCTCGGTGTTCACCGTGGCGATGTCGGCCTGCGGGTCCACCTTGCCCTCGACGTGCACCACGTCGTCGTCCTCGAAGGCGCGCACCACCTGGCAGATGGCGTCCGTCTCCCGTATGGCGGCGAGGAAGCGGTTCCCGAGCCCCTCGCCTTCGGAGGCGCCGCGAACCAGCCCGGCGATGTCGACGAAGGTCACGGTCGCCGGCACGATCCGCTCGCTCTGGTAGAGCGCGGCGAGGCGCTCGAGGCGCGGGTCGGGGACCCCGACCACGCCGACGTTCGCGTCGATCGTGGCGAACGGGTAGTTGGCTGCCAGTACCTCGTTGTCGGTGAGGGCGTTGAAGAGGGTCGACTTGCCGACGTTCGGCAGTCCGACGATGCCGATGGAGAGCGCCACTACAAGAGCCCCGCGTCCCGAGCGAGCTCGACGAGGTCCTTCTGCGGACGGGCACCCAGATGGCTGACGACTTCGGCCGCGCACACCGATCCCAGCCGTGCGCAGGCGGCGGGGTCGAGCCCGTGGGTGAGGCCGTAGAGGAAACCTGCCGCGTACAGATCACCGGCGCCGGTGGTATCGACGACCTCGTCGACAGGCATAGCGTCGATCTCGGTGTGACCGGTGCCAGTGAGCACGATCGAGCCAGCCGGGCCCCGAGTCGCCGCCACGAGGATGCCGAGGTCCTCGGCCGAGGTCAGCGCCTCGCGCAGCCTCGCCACGTCGAAGAGGCGGCACATCTCCTCCTCGTTGCCGAACAAGACGTCGACGTCGGCGGCCACGAGGTCGAGGAACTCCCGGCGGTGCCGCTCGACGCAGAAGGGGTCCGAGAGGGAGAACGCGACGGCGCCGTCGTGGTCGTGGGCCACTTCGATGGCTCGGCGCATGGCCTGCTTGGCGGGATCCATGTCCCACAGATAGCCCTCGAGGTAGAGGACCCGCCCGCGCTCGACGAGGTCGAGCGGCACGTCGGCCGGCGTGATGGTCGTCGCCGCGCCGAGGTGGGTCGCCATCGTCCGATCGGCATCAGCGGTGACGAGGACGAGGCACCGTCCCGTGCCGAGCACCTCACCGGCGTCTCCGGGGTCGTGGACCGCCGCCCGGAACTCGACGCCCGCCGCGCGGATGTCGTGGGCGAACACCTCGCCGAAGGGGTCCGCGGCGATCTTTCCCACGAACGCCGCCGCACCACCGAGCGCCGCCACTCCGGCCACCGTGTTCGCCGCCGAGCCGCCCGACACCTCGACGGTGGGGCCCATCTCGGCGTAGATGCCTTCTGCGACCGCGAGGTCGACGAGCATCATCGTCCCTCGCTCGAGGCCCAGGCGATCGATGGTCTCGTCGTCGACCGTCGACACGACGTCGACGAGCGAGGAGCCCATGCCGACGACGTCGAGCGGGTGCGGGGATGCTTCTTCGGGCTGTCCTGACTGGACGGGTACGTTCACCGTGCGCAGGGTAGCGTCGTTTCCCATGCATGCAGTTCCCGATTCGACCGCGACGTCGCCTTCTCCCGCCGAATCGCACCGCCTGCCCCGGACAGTCGAACCCGTCACCTACCGCCTCGAGCTCGTGCCCGATCTCCCCGCGGCGACGTTCACGGGCAGCGTCGAGATCGACGTACGTGTGCACGAGCAGACCGACCAGGTGGTGCTGAACGCCGCGGAGCTCGAGATCACGGGAGCGACCGTCGTCCCGCCCGCGGGGGACCCCGTGACGCCCTCGGTATCGCTCGATCCTGCCGCCGAGCGGGTCGTCCTGCGGCTCCCCGCGCCCCTGGCCAAAGGGGACGCCACCGTCAGGCTGACGTTCTCAGGGGTCCTGAACGACAAGCTGCGCGGCTTCTACCGCTCGACCTTCACCGACGAGGAAGGCCGCCGCCACATGATCGCCACCACGCAGATGGAGGCGACCGACGCCCGCCGCGCCTTCCCTTGCTGGGACGAGCCCGATCGGAAGGCCACTTTCGAGATCACGCTCGTGGTCGACGAGGATCTTCCCGCCTACTCGAACTCTCCGATCGCCTCGGAGGAGGTGGTCACGCGCACAGGGCGCCGCAAGCGCAGGGTCCAGTTCGCTCCCACCATCAAGATGTCCACGTACCTCGTAGCCTTCGTCGTCGGCCCGCTCGAGGCGACCGATCCCCTGGAAGTCGACGGCGTTCCCGTGCGCGTGGTGCACCCGTCGGGCAAGGCCCACCTCACGGGCTTCGCCCTCGACGTGGCACGTCACGCGCTCGAGTTCTTCAGCGACTACTTCGCCATCCCCTACCCGGGGCACAAGCTCGACCTCGTGGCCATCCCGGACTTCGCCTACGGCGCCATGGAGAACCTCGGCTGCGTCACGTTCCGCGAGACGGCGCTTCTCGTCGACCCTGCGGCGGCGGCGCGTGTGGAGCTCGAGCGCATTGCGGACGTGGTGCACCACGAGATCGCCCACATGTGGTTCGGCGACCTCGTCACCATGGGCTGGTGGGAGGGGATCTGGCTGAACGAGGCGTTCGCCACGTTCATGGAGACGCTGGCCACCGACGACTACCGGCCCACATGGCAGCGGTGGACGACCTTCGGCACCGAGCGCGACGCGGCACTGTCGGTCGACGGGCTGCACGCGACGCGTCCCATCGAGTACGCGGTCCGCTCCCCTGAAGAGGCCGACGGGATGTTCGATACGCTGACCTACGAGAAGGGCGGCAGCGTCCTGCGGATGATCGAGCAGTACCTCGGCCCCGACACCTTCCGCGACGGAGTGCGCCAGTACCTGACGACCCACGCGTATGGGAACACCGTCACGACCGACCTGTGGAACGCGCTCGAAGACGTGAGCGGCGAGCCCGTCCGGGCGATGGCCGAAACCTGGATCCTCCAGGGCGGGCACCCGCTCGTCACCGTCGGCGAGCACTCGCTCGCCCAAGAGCCCTTCTCCTACCTCCCTGAGCCCCCAACGGGCGAGTCCGCGATCGGCGCGCACTGGCTCGTGCCGCTCTTGGTGCGAGCGGTCCACGACGACGACGCAGGCGACGTCGAGGTGCATCGCCTTCTCCTCGGCGACGAGCCGGCGGCGCTGCCCGCCATACGCCCCGAGGTCGGCGTGGGCCTCGCCAATGCAGGGGGCTGGGGCGTCTACCGCGTCGGCTACGCGCCCCAGCACCTCGAGGCCCTCGGGGCCCGCCTCCACAAGCTCAGCGCGCTCGAGCGGTTCGACCTCCTGTCGGACACCTGGGCGCTCGTCTTGGCGGGACGCGTGGAGCTCGAGAGCCTCTTGCGGCTCGCTGCACAGCTGGGCGATGAGGAGGACCCCGCCGTCTTCCAGGTGATCGCCGGCTCGCTCGACCTGGTCCACCGGCTGGCAGGAGACGACGATCGCCTGCTCGTCGAAGCTGCCACGCGTGCCCTGCTCGGCGCACGGGCCACGGCGCTCGGATGGGAACCACACCCGGACGAGGGTGCACGCGTGCCCACGTTGCGCTCGCTCCTCATCCACGCGTTGGGCACGACCGGCGCGGACGCCGGCACCCGGACCGAGGCGGCGAACCGGTTCGAGGCGGCACAGCACGGGGCGCCGATCGACCCCGATATCGAGTCGGCAGTGCTCGCGGTGGTCGGTGATCGGGCCCGGGTCGCCGACTACGAGGCGGTGCTCGAGCGCTTCCGCCACCCCGCGACCCCCCAGGAGGAGCGCCGCTACCTCATGGCACTCGGCGCCTTCGGCGACGTCGACCTCTCCTTGCGCAGCTTCGACCTCGCGCTGTTCGAGGTCCGCAGCCAAGACGGCCCCTTCCTCGTGCGCATGCTCCTCGCGAACCACGTCGGTGGGCCGGCGGTGTGGGAGCGGGTGAAATCCGAGTGGGACACGCTCCTCGATCGCTTCCCAGAGGTGACCCACGACCGCATGCTCTCCTCGGTGCACATGCTCTGCGCCGACCCGTCGCTCGCGGACGACGTCGAGCGATTCCTTGGCGACCACCCACTCCCTGTGGGCAGCCGATCCATCGCCCAGACGCTCGAACGGCTCGCCGTGAACGTGCGGTTCGCCGAGCGCATGCGCTCGGACCACCGACTTGCCGACGCATGTCGCAAGGTCTCCCGGCGATGATCTCCCCTCGATGAGCCTCGGGGTCGTCGTCATCGTCTTCTTCCTCGTGGCGGCAGCCGAGTTGCCCGACAAGACGATGATCGCCACCATCGTGATGGGGAGCCGGAACCCTCCGGGCTTGGTATGGACCGGCGCGGCGGCCGGCCTCCTTCTCCAAGCGTCCATCGCCGTCGCTGCCGGGCGTCTCGTGGAGCTGCTGCCGCACCAGACGCTCGAGATCGTCGTCACCGCCCTCTTCTTCGTCGGCGCCGCGCTGCTCTTGCTCGTGCCCGAGCGCCACGAGCGCCGAGAGGGGGAGGCGGCGGCGGCGCAAGCGGCGGGACTCGAGGCCGGCGTGGACATGCCAGCGGACGACGAGGACAACGCAGGCCAAGGACCGGTAGCCGGACCGGCGCAGCCGGGGCGCCGGCGCGACACGATGTCCAGGCTCCGGCGCAGGCTCGAGTCCACGACCACCCGGGCGCTCGAGTCCGCGGGTGGTGCGCGAGCTCCGGGTGGTGCGCGAGCTGGCATGGGCGATCGCTCGAGCCGCACCGTGGTGCCGTGGAAGGTCGTGACCACGGCGTTCGTCGTCATTGCGGTCGGCGAGTTCGGTGACCTGACCCAACTGCTGCTCGTGAACCTCGTCGGCAGGTACCACGAACCATGGGCGGTCTTCGTCGGCGGCTTCGCGGGCCTCGCATCGATGTCGGCGCTCGGCGCGTTCGGCGGGCGGGCACTACTGCGGTGGCTGCCGCTCGTGTGGATCCGCAGGGCTGGCGGTCTCGCGCTGCTGGGGTTCGCCGCTTACGGCATCTACGCTCTCGCCACGTGAGCGCGGGGAGCAGCGGACCGCGACGTCGCGCCGAGCTGATGGCGCTCGCCAGGGCCACCAGGGGCTTCATGCCGGACGACGAGGGGCTGGCCCTTCTCGACGCGGCGGTGACCGCTGGAAGAACCGCTGGAAGAACCGCTGGAAGAAGGGTCACCGCCGGAGCGCGCAAGCCGGCAGGGCCTGCGGTGTTCGTCGAGATCGGCGCATGGTGCGGCAAATCGACCGTGTACCTGGGTGCGGCCGCAGAGGAGACGGGGAGCGTGCTCTTCAGCATCGACCACCACCACGGTTCGGAGGAGAACCAGGCCGGCTGGGAGCATCACGAGCCCGACCTCGTCGACATGACGGACGGGCGCATCGACACGTTGCCGCACTGGCGACGGACGATCGCCGCCGCCCGGCTCGAAGACGTTGTAGTCGGCGTCGTCGGGGACTCCCCCACCGTGGCACGCGCGTGGAGCACTGCGCTCGCCTTCTGCTTCATCGACGGCGGTCACGGTGAGGCGCCTGCGTGGGCCGACTACCACGGCTGGGCCCCGCACGTCGGGCTCGGGGGCTTGCTCGCGATCCACGACGTCTTCCCCGACCCCGCCGACGGCGGCCGGCCGCCCTACGAGCTCTGGTGCCACGCGCGCAGCTCGGATGAGTGGGAGGAGGCGGGCGCGTGCGGGAGCCTGCGTGTGCTGCGGCGCGTGCGGCCCACTCGCGGGCCCCGAGCGTCCACAGGCGCCTGAACCGCAGATCCCACCGCGGCTCACAGCAGCTTTCGCACCCCTGCTTCGTTGTGCGCCTGGCTCACCTGGGCGGGGAGGTCGCCGGTCATGGCGACGACGCCCAACTTGCGCCGGAACGTCGGCAGGACGGTGGCACGGCGCTGATCCTCCACTTCGAATGCGAGCGCAGCGTAGAGCGCCAGCACCCCGAGCGCGATCCCGACGCCGGCCGCCGCGGTCTCCCACGCGTGCGGCGCGCCCCACTCGAAGACCGCGGTCACCCAGAAGCGGATAGCCGTCATGAAGTTCACTGCGCCGGCGAGCACCTTGCTCTGGCTCGCAGCGAACGCCGGGATGCACAGGGTGGTGCCGGCGAGCACGAGCATCCAGGCGAGCGCAGGGATGGTCGTCCCGGGCGGGCTGAACAGCAGCGCCAGGGCGACCATACCCCAGGACCCCGCAAGGAGGCCCATGCCGGTCCCCGCCACGAGGTCGCGAACCAAGAACCCGTAAACGCAGGCGATGAGCTGGACGGGCACCGTGAAGACCAGGATGGCAAGCGCGAGGTACTTCCCTTGTGCGACGGGCACCCAGCCGAGCTGGAGACCGGCGACGCTCATGGTCGCGAAGAACAGCCCGAGGAACCCGAGCGGCAGGGGCGTCGCGAGCGGTCGGAGCAAGATCCGGGTCGCCGCCGCGCTCTGTGCCGACGGCTCGTCCATCTGGAGGCCATGAGGAGGTGGGGCGGTGGGCGCAGACATGCGCCGAGCCCTCTACCCGCGGCGTGCGCGTTCGACCCATGACGGTGACTGCTCGCTAGTGCGCGCTGGTGCCCTCTGCGCTGGTGCCCTCTGCGCTGGAGCCCTCTGCGCTGGAGCTGCACAGGGCGAACTCGTCACGGCACCACGGCTCGGCGAGGTCGAGTGCGCGTGGAATGAGCCCGCCCACGAAC
This sequence comes from Actinomycetes bacterium, assembly GCA_021810205.1. Classification (GTDB taxonomy): domain Bacteria; phylum Actinomycetota; class Acidimicrobiia; order Acidimicrobiales; family RAAP-2; genus JAJYVT01. Next base: position 24,289 of record JAJZJC010000027.1, on the reverse strand, counting down.
AGCCCCGCCGCACCGCTCGCGCCGCAGAGCGCGTCGGCCGCCAGCACCATCGCGGCGGCGGTGTACGTCGTCCGCTCCCCGCCCGGGAACGTGTTCTCCTCGGGGAACGCCATCCCCGTCCAGTAGGAGCCGTCGAGGAGTCGCAGTCCCTGACCCGCGGCCAGCAGCGCAGCCGCACGGTCGGCCAAGCCCACGGCAACGAGCGCGATCGCGCACTCGGCGGTCTCGGCGGCCGTCACCCAGTCGTTCGTCGAGACGCAACGCACCCCTCGGCCCTCCATCACGAACGACTCCCACGACTCGACAAGCCGCTGTCGGGCGACGTCCCCCTCGAGCACTCCCGACAGCACCGGGTAGTACCAGTCCATGGCGAACTCGCACTTGGGCGCGAACGCGTCGGGGTGGTGCGCGATGGCATGACCGACGCGGCCCGCGGCGAGCTCCCAGTCAGGACGGGGTCGCTCGAGGGCCTCGGCAGCCGCGACCGCGCAGCGAAGGCTGTGATAGATCGACGACGAGCCCGTGAGCAGCGCGTACCCCTCGGGCCGGCCGCTTGGATCGAGGGACCACGACACCGAGCCGTCGCGCCGCTGCCAGCGCAGCACGAAGTCGACGGCGCGCTCGACCATGGACCAGTGACTGTCGATCAACGTGAGGTCGCCGGTGGCGCAGGCGTGGTGCCACAGGCCGGTGGCCACGTACGCGCAGACGTTGGTGTCGAGCCGCGGGTCCTCGACGTGGGTGGGCAGGTAGTAGTTGAACCAGCTGCCATCCGCAAGCTGCGTGGACCGCAGCCAATCGAACGCCCGCGCTGCCTCGTCGAAGAAGCCGCACAGCGTGAGGGCCATCGCCGCCTCGACGTGGTTCCAGGGATCGCAGTGCCCGCCGGGGAACCATGGGATCATCCCGTCAGGGCGCTGGACGGCCGCGATCGCGCGCCCGCTCTCCAAGACGTCGTCCGCAGACAGGACCCCGGGCACCTCAGGGACGAGGGCGGTGGACCAGTGCGCGCCGCCGGAAGTCATGCCACCGGCACCGGCACCGAGGCCGTCGCGGGCGGCGTGCGGGTCGGCTCGACACCCTCTGTTCGGGCGGCGGCGACGTCGCGCACGAGCGTGCCGGCCCGAGCTTTCGTGTCGGCGGGCTTGCGCAGGTAGACGACGAGGCTCTTGCCGACGAGCGGGTTCAGGACGCGCTCGGCGATCCGCGTGACAGTGGGGGCTGCGGTGATGTCCCAGACCAAGAGGCGGTGGTACGCGGCGACGAGGGGATGCGCGTCGTTGGTAGGCCCCACCAGGCACCGCAGCCACCAGTACGGCGAGTGCAACGCGTGCGCGCGATGGCGCCCGATCGGTTCGAGCCCCGCCGCGCCCAAGCGGCGCACGAGCGTCGCCCAGCGGTAGATGCGCACGTGGCCACCGGGAACGTCGTGGTAGGCGTCTGAGAGAAGCCAATTCACGAGCTCGGGACCTGCGCTCGGCACCGTCACCGCCATCGTCCCCCCGGGTCGCAGCACCCGGGCGAGCTCGCACATCGCCGCCAGGTCGTCGACGATGTGCTCGAGCACCTCGGAGGCGATCACGCGGTCGAACACGCCATCGGCGAAGGGAAGGGCCAGCGCGTCACCGCGGACCGCCGCGGCTCGGGACGTCGCGGGATCGAGCTCTCCCTCTTGCACCATGGCGGCGAACATGGCACGTACACCGCTCACCTCGTCCGCGCCCGCGTCGAGTGCCACGGTCATCCCACCCGCACGTGCGGCGGCAAACGCATGCCGCCCGAACCCGCAGCCAAGGTCGAGGACGCGCTCTTTGGGGCGAAGACCCAGGCGCGCGTAGTCGACGGTCAGCACGGTGCCCCTTTTGCTGCACTGGTGACGAGCGACCGGTCCGTCGCGCACGGCGCCACCTGCGGACGGTGCCGCCCTCCTCGGACGCCTCGACCACCCTCCGGTGGACCTGTGTCGAGGAGAGCCCGGTAGCACGCCGCCGTGCCCATGGCGGTGACCTGCCACGTGAAGCGGTCGAGCACTCGGTCGCGCCCTGCCGCGCCGAGTCGTGCTCTCGCGGCGGGATCGTCGAGGAGCCCGGCGATCGCTCGGGCGAGCGCCAGGGGGTCGTTCGGTGGCACCAGGACGCCAGTCTCCCCGCTGCGCCCGACCACCTCGGGCAGCGCGCCGCCGGTCGTCGCGACGACCGGGACCCCGCAGGCCATGGCCTCGATCGCCGGGAGCGAGAATCCCTCGTACAGCGACGGCACGATCGCCACCTGCGCCTGCGCATAGCAGCGCGCCAGCTCCTCGTCGCTGATGCCGCTCACGCAACGCACGACGTCGCGAAGCCCGAGCCGCTCGATCGCACGGTCCACTCTTCCGCCCTCCCGCGGCTTGCCCACCACGACCAGCTCGACATCCCGATCGGCACGCAGGAGGGACAGCGCCTCCAAGAGGGGCACGAGCCCTTTCATTGGCACGTCGCTCGAGGAGGTCACCATGAGCCGGCCCGGGACGGCAGCGACGTCGGGCTGGGGGCGAAACACGGTGTGGTCCACGCCCACGGGCACGACGGTCATCCGCTCGGGAGCCACGCCCATCTGCGCGGCGATGTCGGTCGCCGATGAGCGCGACACGGTCACGATCGCCGGCAGCCGGCGCGCCACGCGCGTCTGCATGCGCAGGAACCCGAACCACCGGCGGGTCGTCGCTCGCTGCCACGGGGTCGTCGCGTGCCCCAGGGCGAGCTGGCGGTCGACGGTGATCGGATGGTGCAGCGTCGTGAGGAGCGGCCAACCGTCCCCCAAGATCCCGAGCATCCCGGTGCCGAGGCATTGGTTGTCGTGGACGAGGTCGAACTGCCCGCGCCGCGAGCGCAGTACCCGACGTGCACGCATGGAGAACGCCAGCGGCTCGCCGAAGCCGGCGGTGAGCATCACACCGAGCTCGACGGCGGCGGCGAGGTCGTGGAGCTCGCGCGGGTGGGGGATCCTGAAGGGATCCGGGTCGCGGTACAGGTCGAGCCCGGGCAGGGGCACGAAACCGACGCCCGGGTCCAGCTGGGGCCAGGGCTGGCCCGCGAAGACGGTCACCGAGTGACCCATTGCCACGAGCTCTCGCGTGAGGTGCCTGGTGTACACCCCTTGGCCGCCGCATTGGGGGTTGCCGCGATAGACGAGAAAGGCGACCCTCAGGCAGCCTGGCGCGGGTGGCTGGGCAGGGACGGCGAGAGGCAGTTCGATGGCAGCAGAGCGCGCCCACGACTCACGGACCCTCCGCCACGTCACGCGCACGTCGTCACCCAAGCGGGGCGCTCCCCGTGCGTCCTGGCAGCGTCATGAGCGCAAAGCCTTCCCCGCTGCGCGCCCGATGCGCAAACGCCGATCCCTGGTTCGTGCCGCACTCGTCACTTGTGCAAGCCGAGTTGGAGCGCCTTCACGGCCAAGAGGACGACTGCGAGCACGAGGTAGCCGCGCAGCGAGTACATCGCCACACGGCGACCGCGCGACCACACCGGGCGCTCAAGGCGGGCGAGCGGCGGCATCCGCCAGTGCTCGCGCCGCACCCTCGGCACGGGAGGCTCGGGTGGCCGCTGCCGAAGGACCCGCCAGTAGCCGAGTCCTCCCACCGCATAGGTGGCAAGCAGCACGGCGCCCATCCCCTCGAGCAACGCAGTGATGTCGATGTTCGGGAACATGGTCGTTGCCATGAGCACGAGCGAGAGGGCGAGAAGGATCGACACGATGACGAAGGCGACGCAGTTGAGCCACGGGCGGTTGACCCATGGCCCGAGCACCTCCTTGTCGTTGCAAAGGAGCAGGAGGAAGACCGTCGCGCTCGGCAGCAGCACCCCGGCGAGCGCTTGGACGCCGGTCGTCACAAGGCCGAGTGTGAGGTGCGGGATGAGGACGATGCCTGCCGCCACGACCACCATCGCGCCGAACGTCGCGTAGAAGACCTTGGCGTCCCGGAAGCTGCGGTGGAGCGAGTGCCGCATGCCGAAGACGTCACCGAACGCGTAGGAGGTCGCGAGCGTCACCGAGGCCGCGCCGATCAGCGACGCGTTCAATAGGACGATGGCGAACAGCGCCCCAGCGCTGTGACCGACGAAGCGCGAGAGCCCCTGGGCGACGGCCTCAGCGTTCTTGAAGTGCCCGAAGGGAGAGTGGCCGGTGAAGGCCGCGGCGACGACGGCCATGATGAGCGAGGCGGAGACGACCGTGACCACCGATCCGATCACCGTGTCCGCTCGCTCATAGCTGATCCAGCGAGGGGTGATGCGCTTGTCGACGATGTTGGACTGCTGGAAGAACAGCTGCCACGGCGCGACGGTCGTCCCCACGATCGCGATCACGAGCAGCACCGCAGTGGAGGTGAACCCTCCGTGCACACCGGGCACGGCGAGACCGTGGAAGAACGCCGACGCGCGCGGGTGCCTGAAGACGGCCAACGGGATCACGAGGAAGTTCGCGAAGATGAACACGAACATGAAGCGCTCCCAGCGCCGGAAGCTCCCCGTCGCCGTCATCGCGATCAGCGCACCAGCGGCGATGGGCACGGAGACGTAGGGGCTGACGCCGAAGTAGCCGAGGGAGAGGCTCACCCCGATGAACTCGGTCATGATCGTGAGGAAGTTCAAGATGAACAGATCGCCGACGCTGAATGCGCCCCAGAACTTGCCGAAGCGCTCGTTGATGAGGCGGGCGTGCCCGACGCCGGTGACCGCGCCGAGGCGCACCACCATCTCCTGGTTCACGACGAGGACGGGGATCAGCAGTGGCAGGGTCCACAGCAACGTGAGCCCGTAGTTCTGCGCCGCCTGGGCATAGGTGGCGACCCCGCCGGCGTCGTTGTCCCCGACCATGACGATGATGCCCGGACCGAGGATCGCGAGCAGCGTGAGGAGCCGCCGCTTCCACGAGGTGCGGGCGTCGCTGTCGCGCAGGCGGATGGTGCCGAAGGCTCCCTGGATATCGCCCAGGTGCGCCTCGTCGAGGACGGCCGAGTCCTCTGGTGCTGCCCATTCGTCGCCGGCGGGCCGCACCTCGCCTGTCCCTGCGGCTGTCTCGATCCTTGCCACTGCTCACCTCCCTTCGCTGTCGTGCCGGGGGCGTGCGCGCACGCTCCCGGCCGCAGCGGGGTCAGTGAGCCCGCGTCGGCCCTGGTGAGGGCGTGCGCACGGCCCGCCGGCAGGGCGGTCCGCTCGTCGGTCCCATCGGGACACGGCGCCGTGCCGGCGCCGTGCACCGTGTATGTGGGGGTTCCATCGTTCTGGTCACTGTCTTGATCTGGTCACTGTCTTGTCACTGTCTGGCTGACCTCGATCTGGTCAGTCCTCGGGCGACATCGTGCCGAAGTCCCGGCGCCACCCCGTGGGCAGCAACAGCTCGAGCACGTCGTCGACCGTCACGATACCGAGAATGTGCGCGTGCTCTACATCGAGCACCGGTGCCACCATCAGGTTGAAGTCGGACATCTTGCGCACCGTCGCCCCCAAGTCCCAATCAGGATGCAGGTGAGCAGGGATCGGGCGCACGACGCTCGCCAGCGTGGCTTGGCTGGGGGCACGGAGCAGTGCCACGATGGACGCCGAGCCGCTCACCGTGCCGTCGTCGCGTACAGCGAACACGACGTGGAGGGACTCTGGCGGTGCCGAGCTGTGGCGCACGGCGGCGAGCGCTTCCGACACCGTCGCCGTCTCGGGGAGGGAGACGAAGTCCGGGCTCATGAGCCCGCCGGCGGTCTCGGGGTTGTAGCTGAGCAGCAGGCGCACCTTTCGCCGCTGCGGCTGGGGCAGCGCCTCGAGAAGGCGCAGCCGGCGATCCTGGTCGGCCTCCATGATGAGATCGGCGGCGTCGTCAGGGGCCATCGAGGCGAGCAGACGGGCGGCGTCCGCGTCGGAGCGGGACTCGAGGAACTCGACCTGGTGCTCGGGGTCCAGCTCCTCGAAGACGTCCGCCTCGAGCTCCCTGTCGGCACCCACCGCCTCGATGATCTCCTCGCCCTCTTCGTGTGACGCCGCTTCGACGAGGTCGGCGATCTGCGCGGGGTGCAAGCGGGCGAGCTTGCGGTACGGGATCCTGAGCCGGGCGGTCGGCACGTGGGCCACGAAGGGCTCGATGCTCTCCCAGTCGACCACCGGCCCCGGTTCCCCTCCGGACCAAAGATGGCCGCGCAGGAGGCGGCGCACGACCCCGTGGCTCGACGGGTCGACGCCGATCACCTCCCAGGTGGCACTGACCTTGGCAAGCTCGATCTCGTTCGCACGAATCAGGCGACCGCCCGCCACGTTGATGAGGTGGCGGGCGAGCAGGTCCCGGCCGAGGAGCAGCTCGCCCGGCCGACGCTCGAAGCGCCGCAGGTCGACTCGGTTGCCCGTGAACTCCAAGCGCCGCTCACCGAGGCCGCTGATCCAGGCGATGCCGACGAAGAGATCGCGTCCACCGATGCGGACTACCGCACCGACGACGGGCGGGTGGGGAGCACCGAGGCGGACGACCAGGTCTTCGATACGCCCGATGCGATCCCCGGCCGCATCGACAAGCGGGCGTTTCACCACATCGGAGAAGTGGACGATCCGTACGGCCACTGCGGTGGCGGTCACCGCCCGAACGGTAGCGCGCGACGAGCACCGACTGCGACGACCCGCTACGGGTCGCAAGGACGTGCCGGTAGTCTCCCCGCCATGGATCTCGCCTACCCGCCCGAGGCAGAGGAGCTCCGCGCCGAGATCCGTCGGTGGCTCGAGACCAACCTGCCCAAGGGCTGGGGCGCACCGGGGTTCTCGATGGACGTCGAACAGCGGCGCCGGTTCGACCAGGAGTGGACGAAGAAGCTCTTCTCGGGCGGGTGGATCTGCGCGAGCTGGCCGACCGAGTACGGCGGCAAGGGCCTCAGCCTGCTCGAGCAGGTGATCCTGACCGAGGAGTTCGCGCGCGCAGGGGTGCCACTGCGCGCCGACTTCTTCGGGGACACCTTGGTCGGCCCCACGATCCTGCAGTGGGGCACCGAGGAGCAGAAGCGCATCTTCATCCCGGGCATCCTCGACGGCTCCACGCTGTGGTGCCAGGGGTTCTCCGAGCCCGACGCAGGGAGCGATCTCGCGTCGCTCGAGACCCGCGCCGTGCTCGACGGCGACGAGTGGGTCATCAACGGCCAAAAGGTCTGGACCACCCAGGCCCACTACGCCGACTACATGTTCCTGCTCGCGCGCACGGATCCCGGCGCCGAGAAGCACGCGGGCATCTCCTACCTCCTCGTGCCAATGAGGCAGCCGGGCGTCGAAGTGCGCCCGATTGCGCAGATCGACGGCTCGGCGGAGTTCAACGAGGTCTTCTTCACCGACGCCCGGTGCCCGAAGGACAACGTGCTAGGAGGAGTCAACAACGGCTGGAAGGTGGCGATGACCACGCTCGGCTTCGAGCGCGGCACGTCCGCAACCACCGGCTACCGGCGCTTCGCCGCCGAGCTCGACAAGATCATCGTCGAGGCGAAGGGGAGGGGAAGGGACCAAGACCCGCTCGTCCGCCAGCGCCTGGCGACGGCATGGAGCGAGGTGAAGCTCATGCAGATCAACGGCCTGCGAACGCTCACCGACGCGCTCCACGGCACGCACCACGCCGCCAAGCTCGCCGCTTGCAACAAGATGCACTGGTCCGAGACCCACCGCAGGACGATGGAGCTGGCGATCGACATTCTCGGCATGGACGGTCAGGTCTTGCGCGGCGACCCGTCTGGAGTCGAGCTCAGCGGCGGCCGCGCGAACGCCCGGCGCGGGCGCGCCGACTACCCCGTCGACGAGTTGCAGGCGTCCTTCTTCTTCTCGCGTTCCGAGACGATCTGGGGAGGGACGGCGGAGATCCAGCGCAACATCGTCGGTGAGCGGGTGCTGGGGCTGCCCAAGGAGCCGAAGCCGGCCGGCTGACGTCGCTCTGCGCAACCTCGAGCAGAGCGACCCCGCTCAGGGCAGCGTCAGAACCGAGGGACGTATCCGCCCTGGCCGAGGGTGGCGCTCTCGTAGAAGTCGATGTCTTCTGTGACGCCGCCGCCGACCTCGGTGATCCACGGCAGACGGTCTCGCAGGATCCGCTCCACCCCGCCCTGGAGGGTGGCGGAGCTGATGGCGCACGAGCTGCACGCACCTTGTAGCTGCACCTCCACGACGCCAGTCTCGACATCCGCGCTCAGCAGCACGAGGTCACCGCCGTCGGCCTGCACCGCTGGGCGCATCAGGTCGATGAGTCCCTGAAGGGCGGCCAGGCGCCCGGCGCGCTCGTCGTCGCTCAGCGTGGCCATGGCCCGACCGTCGTCCTGGGCCACCTCGACGCCCACTGTCACCTCGACATCACCGCTCACCGCCTCGTCCATGCCTTCCATTGTGCCGTGCGGTTCACCTCGGCCGTGCAGGGGGCCGGCCGGGGCGGATCAGGCGCCCACCACCGGGTCGGGCGCGGGAGCGGGCTGCCGCTCTGCCACGACCGGGTTCTCGAGCATTCCGATGCCCTCGACCTCGATACGCACGGTGTCTCCCTCGCGGAGCCATCGCGGCGGAGTCATCCCCGCGGCTACGCCCGAAGGCGTGCCGGTGGCGAGGACGTCACCAGGCTCGAGCGGGAAGGCGGTGGTCAAGTACTCGATCATCTCTGCCGGCTTGAAGATGAGGTCCGCCGTCGACGCGTCCTGGCGCAACTCGCCGTTCACCCAGGTACGCAGCGAGAGCGACCCCACGTCGCCGACCTCGTCGGGCGTGACGATCCAGGGTCCCATCGGGCAATGGGTGTCGAAGGACTTGCCCATCGTGAAGGTCGGCGAATGCCACTGCCAGTCGCGCACGCTCACGTCGTTCACGACCGTGAATCCCGCTACGACGTCGAGCCAACGCTTGGCGCGCACGGACTTGGCCCGCCGCCCGATGACGATGCCGAGCTCTCCCTCGTAGTCGAGCTGTTCGGAGACAGCAGGGATGACGATCGGCTGCTCGGGGCCCGTCACGCACGTGCGCTGCTTGTTGAACCAGTACTGGTGCGCGGACGACTCGTGGCCCATCTCGGCAACGTGCGCCCGGTAGTTCATGCCAATGGCGAGGATCTTGGGCGGCAGAGTGACCGGGGCACAGAGCTCGATCTCCTCGAGACCCCAGCGGCGCCCACCCGTACTGCGTGCCGACGAGGCGCGCGCCATCGCATCGTCGCCGAGGGCGAGCAACGCCGCCATGTCGCCGGGGAGGCCGAGATCGGTGAGATCTACGACCTCGTCGCCGACCACCACACCGGTTCGCTGACGTGTCGCCGGACCAGCGGGGGTCTCGTCGGGTCCGATGAAGGTCACGAGTCGCACGCTGGCACCCTACCGAAACGTGGCACCACGCCGCCCCCTTGGCCCGGCGCCAGGACTCAGCGAGCGGGGGCGCCACCTTCGGCCGCGTCGGTCGAGAACTCGTCGAACGCGGCAAGCGCCCGCGGGCCGAACACCGTGCCCGGTCCCCCGTTCATCAAGATGGCCACCCCGATCGTCTCGGCGACCTGGGCCCGCGTGGCGCCCCGGCGCACCGCGCCGCGCGCGTGGGAAGCGATGCAGCCGTCGCACTCCCGGGTGACCGCGATGGCGAGCGCGATCAGCTCCTTGTGGAGGGAGGGCAGCGCGCCGTCGCCCATCGCGGCACGGTGCAAGGCCGCGTAGCCGGCGATCACGTCGGGGACGAGCTCGCGTAGCTCCCGGTACGGGGCACCGATCTCGGCAGAGACCTCGTGGTAATGACCCATTGGCTTCCCGCCCTTCGCGTCGTGCGTCACGTTCGTCACCTCACGTTATGCCCGCGCGCGCACACGAGCCCCGGGGTACGCCCGCGGGCGCTCTCGACGCACGTCGGCCGGTGCCTTGTCGGTGCGCACGCCGACGAAGCGGGGATGCCGGAGCTTGCCATCGGGCGTCCACTCGGTGAAGGCCACTTCGACCACGAGCTGGGGCTCTATCCAGTGCACCCCGCGCTCGAGCACCGAACCTGCGAAGGGCGACGACGGCCGCACGAGGGCATCGAGCAGCCGTCGCAGGTTCCCCAGCACCGCCCCCGGGTACCCCGTGCCGACCTTGCCCGCGTAGCGGAGCACGCCGTCCTCGTGGTAGCCGACGAGCAGGGCGCCGATCCCGATGCGCGTACCGGAGGGCTCGGTGAAGCCCCCGACGACCATCTCCTGGGCTGCGGCGCACTTGAACTTGAGCCACGCCGGGGAGCGCCGGGAGACATAGGGCGCGGCTGCTCGCTTGGCGATGAGCCCCTCCCATCCCCTGGCACACGCGTCGGCGAAGAGGGACTCTCCGTCCTCATTGCGATGTGGGGTGTAGCGGATCGGCTCCTCGAAGCGCACGGCGCGGCGCAGCAACGCCTTTCGCGCCCGCAACGACAACGCGGTCAGGTCGTAGCCGCCGAGGTGGACGACGTCGAAGAGGTAGTAGTGGACCCGCACAGGGCTGTGGCGCGCCCGCACCTCGTCGGAGATGCCAAGGCGTTTCTGGAGGCGCGAGAAGCTGGTCTGGCTCCCTGCGAAGGCGACGACCTCGCCATCGACGACCATGTCGCCGGCTCCTTGTGCTGCAATCGCGTCGACGAGCTCGGGATAGGTCGCGTTCAGCGATCGCCGAGTACGCGAGAGGAGCCGCACGTCGTTGCCGCGCTTGTAGGCGACGCAGCGCTCCCCGTCGAGTTTACGCTCGTAGACCCATGTGGGGTCGGAGAAGGGGCGGTCCGTGAGGGTAGCGAGCATCGGCGCGACCCAGTGAGGGTGGCAGGCCGGCCGCAGCAGGCGCCGCTCTGCGGCCGCAAGCGAGTCGAGCCCCTCCGTCACCGTCGGCGACAGCCCATCATCGAAGAGCCACGGTCCCGCCGCCGCGGGTCCCGGAGGCGGTGCCGTTGCTCGCGGCGCCGCGACTGGTGTCGTTGGTGCGCTTCGATCGCCATCCCTTGGCGGTTGGATCGGCCGCGACGTCTGCAAGGGTGCGACCCGTGCGCACGGAGGCGCCTGTCTCGATGGCATGTGAGCTCGCCAGCTGGGGCACGGCGTCGTCGCGCATCTTGACCATCAGCCAGGAATCCCCGGATCCCCTGTCCTGCGGTCTTGCCGGCAGTCGAGTGAACGCATACCCGCCGCCAAGCTTCTGCCCGTCGAGCCAGACCGCCACATGCCCGCGTGCCACCGCGTCGGCGACGGGCACCGGCTCACCGCGGCGCTCGGTCAGGTTCCGATAGGTCCCGGTGTCCCACACGATGACCTCCCCACCGCCGTACTCGCCTGCAGGGATGACGCCTTCGAATTCGGCGTACTCCACGGGGTGGTCCTCGGTACGTACCGCAAGTCGCTTGACCCCGGGGTCGGCAGACGGACCCTTGGGCACCGCCCAGGACTTCAGCACACCGCCGGCTTCGAGACGGACGTCGTAGTGGAGCCGGCGCGCTGCGTGCTGGTGGACAACGAAGATGGGTGCGTTGCCCGCGCGTTGGGCCACCCTGCGCGAGGGGGCGGTGCCCGAGCGCCGCGATGCCCCAGTGGCACGCGCCGATCCGGGGCGCACCGATCCTTCGGGCTCTTGGCTCGCCGCGTCGCTCGTCCCGACGCCGTCGTTCGCTGCTCGCTCATGGCGGCGGACTACCCGTATCAGGCATAGGTCATTCGCCAGCACGAACGGCGCGACGCAAGGCCGCCATCTCTGCCACGATGCGCTCGAGGCCATAGGTCGCCTGGAGGCCGCTTGGGTTCGGCAGTACCCATACGGGGCAAGCCGCGACGCGCTCGGGTTGCAGCCCGAGCGTCGCACGGGGGCGCCCGAAGGCCGTGCGGTACGCACCGAGCCCCAGTATCGCCAGTGCGTTGGGTGACAACCTGCGCAGCTTCCGCTCCAGTCGTACCGCTGCGCGCCGGAGCTCGTCGTCCGTGAGCTCGGCGGCCGTCGCCGTCGTGCGCCGGACCAGGTTCGTGATCCCCAAGTGCAAGTCGAGGAGCCGGCGCTCGTCTTCGGGCGAGAGCTCTTCGTCGGTGAAGCCGGAGTGGTAGAGCGCCTTCCAGAATCGGTTGCCCGGATGCGCGAAGTGGTGCCCGACCGCGCCCGACCAACGGCCGGGGTTGATGCCGCAGAACACGACGTCGAGACCCTCCCCCAGCACATCTCGCACGACCGCGCCGCGCGCGGCGGCGGCTGCGAGCTCTCTCGCCGCCGGGTGGCGCCGGGCGACAGCAGGGCGCGAGACAGACGAGGCGGTGGCAGAGCCCCGTCGACGGCCGGCCGGCGTCAGGCCGGGCGTCGGGCGCCGTCCTCGACTGCACGCACCACCCTGCGGCACCGCAGGCACCACGCGACGGCCACGTCCGCGTCGGCCGGGTGGACGAGGGCACCGCAGCCCTCACACCGCCAGATCGTCGGCGATTGCATCCCCGACTGACTGGTCATGTGGCTCCTTCGTGCATCGAAGCTGGTTGCATCTCGCGGTCGCCCCTCAGCGAACCGACCCCCCTTGCGGGGGGCAGGTGCACTATACGTGCCAACGCCAGCTCGCTCGTAGCCCTTGCAGCCTCGCCCACTGGGTTGACATCCAGGGCTACGCACCGAACATGTGTTCGCGATGTACCGTTGGCAGGTTGCGTGGCAGCTGGCGGACCCGTGCCAACGTTGCACGGGTGCGGCGCGGTGGCACGGTCGCCGGTCGAGCCGGCCCCTCGCGGTGGGCGAATTGGCGGAGGTGGACGGGAATCGAACCCGCCGGACGGGGATCACCCGTCCCACCCGCTTTGAAGGCGGGGAGGCCCACCAGGCGCCTGGACACCTCCGGCGTGGAGCGTAGGCGGACACCGGCAGGTCGTGCACCTCGGCGGTACCCACGCGTCGGCATGGCGCGCTGCCGCCACGCCGCCAGCGCGGGAAGCTCACTCGGAGACAACTCTCGGAGATCCGGCGCGCGCGGTTGAGTGCACATCGGAACGCACCACCCGCAGCCTGGCGCCGAGGTACTGTGCGCCAGCCGCATTCGGTTCCTCCGCGCAATCGCCGGGTACGACGAGTGCTGGATCCAAGGAGGAGCTGCATGTCAGGCCGGCCCGACGAGTCACAGCACGATCTCGCCGCGCAGACGCGCGGAGACGCGCCCGTTGTCGTCGAGCCCGTTGTCGTCGAGGGTGGACCTTCGTGTCGCGTCGACACCGGCGGCGAGGGCCGGGCCTATCGAGTGCTGGGCGAAGTGCCTGTCGGGCTCGATCCTGAAGGTGTTGTCGTGGATCCGAGGACGGGGCTCATCTACGTAGCGTGCTCGAGATCGAACGCCGTCACCGTCGTCGAGCCCGACGATCTGCAGGTCGTCGCCACGATTCCCGTCGGTGGCGAGCCGATCGACATCGCCGTCGACGACCGTACCGGGAAGGTCTTCACGGCCGACGCGCGCTCCGACCAGGTCTCGGTGATCGACGCGGACACCCACACGATCTCGGGCACGATCCCGGTTGGCAACTATCCAGCCGGCCTGTGCATCGACGTCGCACGCCGTCGACTGTACTCGGGCGACGCCATCGGCTCGACGATGAGCGTCATCGACCTCGATACTTGCGAGCGGATCGGCGTCGTCGAGGCAGAGCTCGGCGCCGGCGCGATCGCCTCGGACCTCGAGGTCGGGCGCGTCTACTGTGTCAACTTCGTCGCGTCGACGGTGACCGTCGTGGATGCCGAGACTCTCGACATCCTCGGCACGCTCCCGCTTCTCGCGGGTCCCTGTGCCGTCGGTGTCCAGCGCACGACGGGGCACGTGTTCATCGCCGACTCGCTGGCGAGCACCGTGACCCGGATCGACGGGCGCCAGCTCGAAAAGGTTGCCGAGATGCCGGTGCCGAATGCCCCTGTCGGACTGGCGGTCGGTGGGCGCGACGACCGGCTCTACGTGGCCAATCGCGGCGACGGATCGGTGAGCGTGATGGGCCTCGACGGTGTCGAGTGGTCCAGGATCCCCGTGGGCACCGCTCCTGGCGGGGTGTGCGAAGACCCACTGCATCCCGGCCGCATCCTGGTGGCGAACGCTGGCAGCGGCACGATCACGGTCGCCGAGGACCTCCTCGAGGGTCCTCCCGCCACCCGAGTCATCGAGACGACCCATCCGATGGTGGGTTCGAAGATGCCGGCGCTCCGGCTGCCCGATCTGTGGACGAAGGAGTTGCACGATCTGGGGGAGTGGGCCGGAAAGAAATACGTCATCAACGTCTTCGCCAGTTGGTGAGGCCCGTGCAACGCGGAAGCGCCGGTCATCGAAGATCTGCGCCGACGTGCAGGCCGGTCAGGCCTGGAGATCATCCTGGTGAACGTGTGGGAGGGTGTGAACGCCTACAAGGAGGCGCGCACATTCTGCGAGCTGTGGGGCGTGAACGGCGTGGTGCTCGTCGACGAGGAAGGTGAGCTCGTCGAACAGCTCGGGGTGCGGGGCGTGCCGACGAACATCCTCGTCGACGAGGACGGCACCATCACCTGCGTGGGGGCATCAACCCCGCGCGAGCTCGAGGAAGCCGTCCAGGGGCTCCTCGGCCCCGACTGCCCGCTCGAGCCGCCGGCGGCGGCGGCGGGCTGGCACTGGCAAACGGAGCCCGAACGGATCGAAGAGCAGATCGGCAGCCGCGGTGCACGGCCGACCGACATCTGAGCCGGCACTCTGGCCGCCCCGCGCCAGGCCTTCCCTGCCCCGACCCCTCGACGTCTACCCGGCGCCCGGGGGAAGGAACGCGTATGTCACCCGTGTGCCCACAACCGCCGCGGTGTGGGCCAATTCGGGGACGAACAGTGCCGCGTCGACGGTCCCGAGCCCAGTCACCAGGCTGTAACCAGACGTCGCGGCATAGCCGTTCACCGTGTGCTGAGTGCCGCCCTCCTCGAACGACACGGTGTTGTCGCCCTGAGTCACCGGGACGATGCCAGGGTCGTGCGCCGCGGCCATCGCGTAGAGGGCAGGGTTGATCACGCCAAGGGGATGACGGGCCACTTGGTCGGCAAGCGCGACGATCCCGGCGAACAGCGGCGTCGCCTCGCTGGTGCCGCACACGTAGTACCACCCGGCCGGTGTCGTGCCCGGGAAGCTCTGGTAGGTGTCGACCAGACCCGAGCACGCTGCACTCATCGAGATGTCAGGAACCCCGCGGTGATCGCTCACGACGCCCGAGACGCCGTCTTGGTAGGAAGGCCGCGCGTAGACAGCGGAGAGTCCCCCGCCTGAGGCGTCGGGATGGGGGGAGGGTGTGCCGAAGACGAATTCGTTCACCGTGGCGTCGTAACTGTCGTTCCACGCTCGGTCGGGCGCGGTCCGCTGCCCGGCCGCGTTCAGGGTCAGCTGGGTTCCGCCGACGGCGGTGACGAGCGGATCGCTCGCAGGCCATGTGACTGCCGGCGTCTGCGAATAGTTCACCTCTGTGGCTGTGAGCGGAGCGGTCGCCCCTGTGTCGCCCGTCGCGGCGAGCACCGTGATCTTTCGCGACTGGGCTTCCACGTACGCCGCACCCAGTGTCTCGAGCGAGCGCGCAGAGGTGAACGTCTGCTCGTTGGCGCCGAAGCTCTGGCTGATCACGTCGGCAAGGTTCCGGTCGATGACGTACGTCTCGGCCGCAGCGATCTGGGGAAACCCCGCTGTCCCTTCCGTCTCGGAAACGGGCGTCTCGACGAGCAAGATGTTGGCGCCTGGAGCCATCGCGTGCGCCCACTCGACGTCGAGCGTGGTCTCCCCCGCCCAGCCGACCATTGTTGTTGTGTGCGGGTCGTAGCGCGGCACTGTCCCTGCTGGCTGGATGACACGGAACGATGGAGGTGTCGGGAGACCGAAGGTCTTGTCGAAGACGCCGAGGTCGTGGCCGATGGTCGGCGAGCCGAACGAGTCAACGATCGCGATCGTCTGCCCCTTGCCGGTGATCCCTGCGTCGAAGAGCGGCTGCTCGTTGTAGGCGGTCTGGAGCTGTGCCGGGTCGTAGCACGGCAGCCGGATACTCTTGGTCGCCAGGCACTGCGCCTCGGTCAGGTACTGCGATGTTGGAGCGTGCCGCTTGTCGAAGGGCTGCGTATGGAGCTCATCGACACGATGGCCGGCCCTCGCGAGCATGCCGGCAGAACCGACCAGAAGGGCACCAGCGAGGGCGACGGCGGCGGGGATCGCCGTGAAGGCTGCTCGACGCATGGCGTGGTACCCCCAGCTGTCGGTGATGGCACACCGAGCGTACTTCCCACATGCCCCGGCGCAACGCGAAGAACTCCACTTCAGGTTTGTGGTCCGTCATCGGTATTGCACCCGAGGGAGTCGCCAGCGCGCCGCGCCAGGGACGGCGACGAGGGGAAATCAGCCAGGCCGCGCTCGCCGCGGGCGCACAGGAGGTCGCTCGTCGGCGACGAGATAGCGGGGCCCGCTGCCCAACGCTGCAGCCCTGTCGCCGGGGTTGTACAGCGTGCATGAACGCAGCGAGAGGCATCCGCAGCCGATGCACGATGTGAGCTCGTCGCGCAATCGTTCGAGCACCGCAATCTGGTCGTCCAATCTCGAGCGCCACAGCGCCGACAGCCTGCCCCAGTCCTGTTTCGTAGGCGTGCGCGACGCAGGCAGCGACGCGAGCGCATGGCGGATCTCATCGAGGCTGAGACCCACCCGCTGCGCCACGCGCACGAAGGCGATGCGCCGTAGCGCCGCCCGAGGGTAGCGGCGCTGGCCCCCCGAGGTCCTCGTGGAGGCGAGCAGCCCCTCGGATTCGTAGTAGCGCAGCGCGGAGGGAGCGACGCCGGTACGTTCGGCGACCTCCCCGATGCTCAGCGTGCTGTCGACCACAGCCGTCACTCTAGCATCATGATCACTTGACTTCGAGTGAACTTCATGTCGTACAACCACAACATGCACACTCACCCGATCATCGCAGTATCACTCGCACGTGCAGAAGTCTGCGAGCGCCTTCTACGCGTCCTGCGAGACAAACGCACTCCTGCCGTGGGACGGGCGATCACCCTGTGCGGCTGTGGTGAGCGCCCGACATGACGGCGCCGATGCAGACAGTGCTCACGAACCCCGAGCCCGTTCGTGAGCACTGTCGGAGACGACCCGGTTGCGTCCTTGTCGTTTGGCCGAGTAGAGCGCTCGGTCCGCTCGCTCGGTCAGCTCTTCGAAGTCGGCCGTCGCACCCGATGCGAACCCGACGCTGATGGTGATCGAGAGCCCTGGCGCGAGCTCGTGCCAGGGATGTCGACGAACCGCGTCGATGAGAGCCTCGGCACGCCGACGAGCGATGTCGGGGGGTGCCGACGCAAGGACGATCGCGAATTCGTCCCCCCCGAGACGTACCGCGCAGTCGGCCGGACGCACATGGGCGTGGAGCACCTGGCCTACGGAGATGAGCACCATGTCGCCCACTTGGTGACCGAACCGGTCGTTCACCCTCTTGAACCGATCCAGGTCGGCGACGAGCAGCGAAATGGTCCCGATCGACTGACGCGCGATCGACTCGAGATAGCGGGCGAAGCCCCGGCGGTTCAAGAGCGCCGTCAGATCGTCAAGGTGCGCTTGCTGGGTCACCACGTCGTGCTCTCGGCGCAGTCGCTCCGACTCGATACGGCCGAGCACCGAGCCGTGCGCGGCCGACCGGTACGACCAGCGCAGCGCGAGCTGGCGCCGCGCGTACCGCATGGCAGCCGCAGGATGGCGCGTGTCCTCTCGCTCGACACTTTCGAGCTCGGCGGCAATGCAGAGCGCGAGATCGTACGCGTCACCGGACTGGTGGCAGTCGATCGTAGCGAGCGCGTGCTCGACGGCATGGTGCGCTGTCTCGAGCCGACCCTCTCGCTGGTCGGCCACGGCAATCGCGAGTTGCAACCACCCTTCGGGCGACGCACCCGGGTGGCCAGAGGGATCGAGCGCCTCGAGTTGGGCGCGCGCATCGTCGGCGATGTCCTCGCGCGCCAGTGCGCCGATCAGAGTGCCCAACGCACGCAGCTCGATCTGCCATGACGCAGGCATCCCGACCTTTGGCGCCGCGGTGATCACTTCCTGCCAGACCTGCCAGCGTTCTCGGACCCCGGTCTCGTCACCGAGCTGACGGAGGATGCACGCCCAGCTCACCTGCATTTCGGCACGGTTGTAGACCACGGCCGGCAGCACGAAGCGTGCCCACGGCGGGGGTGGATCCGGCGCGAGCTTCATGGCGACCGCGTACTGCTCGTCCGCGATCTCCCACAGCCATCGCTCGCCATAGGCCATCGCGCACGAGTTGTGCGCGGAGATCCGCTCGATGACCGGGCCGTCAGAGGACTCCAAGATGACTGACGCGCGCACGAGGTCGCCGTCGGCTCCCGCTCCGAACCGGGAGTCGCCGTCGGCGACGTCCCTCGTCGCCCGCAGCGCGAGCGCCACGGCGATCATTGCAGGCGCCGCGTCGGTCTCGGCACGCGACAGGAGGCGCTGCACCGCATCTCGGAACGCGCCATGACATCGTCCCTTGGACGCCGCCGCATCAGCGAACATCGCAGCACGTACGACCTCCGGCCAGTCTCTCGCCAGCCCCTCCTCGAGCAGCGCCGCGATCTCCTTGACGGTGCCAGGATGCGGCGTCTGCGCGTCCATGGCGAGCTCGAAGGCGCGGACATAGGCCGCCTCTCGGACGGCCGTAGCGTCCACCGTCAGCCCGAGGCGCCGCTCAACGGCGCCCGCTTGGCTCACCCCCGACGCCTCCATGACGCCCCCCGCCATCGTCCACATCCCGGCCCGCGCCGATCGGTTCGCCGCAGCCGGTGGCATCTTCGCGCCGATTGCTGCTCTTTGCTCGCGCCCCCGGCATGCAGCGGAGCACCCCACGCGTGTCGTGAAGCGTGCAACCTGGCACGAAAGACCGACCGGACATCTCGAAGCAGCGGTCGAGTTGCCCTCATGGAGAGCTCGCCGATCCCTGCATGGGACCAGGCTCGCACGGTCGCAGGCGCCGCCAGTGCCGACCCGACGACCAAGCGGAGTCTCGCAGTAGCAAGCTGAGGGGGACATGAGGTTTCGGTGTTCGAGGTCGGAACCGCGCACCCGACAGGAGACCTCCGCGGGCCGTAGCTCCCGTCGGTGGCGGCGACGCATCGCGCGGGCTGCGGTCCTCGCGGCCTCCTTGCTCGCGGCACTGACCGTCGCGGCGTTCAGCTTCGAGCTCGCGCTACCCGGAGTGAGCGACGCGCAGAGCAAGGTTGCTGCGATCGTGCGCGCCCACCACGGCGCACTGTTGCGTCTTCCCCTTTCGGCCAAGTTGGCCAAGGCCATCGTCGCGGTCGAGGACCAGCACTTCTACACAAACGTCTTCGTGAACGTCCTCAGCGGTGCGTCACGTGCCGCCGTCGCCTCCCTCGAGCGCAGCGGCGACCCCGGTGGCAGCACGATCGCGCAGCAGCTGGCGAAGCAGCTGTATCCCCAGCCGCCCGGGCTGGGCACCACGCTGCAAGACCTGGCGCTCGGGGTGAAACTGTCGTTCGAGTACTCGAAGTCCGAGATCCTCGACATGTACCTGAACGCCATCTATTACGGCAACGGCTACTGGGGGGCAAGCCAAGCGGCACGCGGCTACTTCGGGGTGAGCCCCGACCGGCTCGATTGGGCGGAAGCAGCCATGCTCGCGGGGCTGCCACAGGCACCGTCTGCGTACAACCCGCTCGAGCACTACACCCTGGCGAAGCAGCGCCAGGAGCACGTACTGGACCAGCTCGTCGCCACCGACGTCCTCACCCGCCGCCGAGCCGACGCGGCCTATCGTGCGCTGCTCCCTCTCCGTCGCACCTCGAACCCTGCGCGATGACCGGCCCTGGCAGGCGCGCCCGCCTCCTGAGGCGATCGCCGCCACGTCGACGACGATGCTCGGCCCGCCGGCGACGATGCTCGGCCCGCCGGCGACGATGCTCGGCCCGCCGGCGAGGGAACACGGCGGGATCGAAAGATCGCCCCGCGCTACCCGTTCCTTCCTCGAGCCGCCGCGGCCCGTCGCTCGGCCTCGCCGAGCCGCGCGTCGAGGCGGCCGCATGTAGGCGATCCCCACCCCACGAGGAGGGAACATGACGACACAGAACCTACGGACCGACCACGACGCGGGCCCTCGAGGCAAGGGGAGGCACGTCGGACGCCTCGGCGCCGCAGCCGCCCTCGCTGTTGCCGCCGGCGGTGCCGCCGCCGCAGGAGTGATGGGCATCGGCGCCGCTCCAGCGGCGACCCAGGGCACGCTGACGAGCGCCAAGACGGCGTTGACTCCCTCGGCGACATCTACCAGCGGGAGCCTGTCGACCAAGGCGACGGCCTCGCCATCGGGAGGATCTCTCTCTGGATCGGGCACGCTCGGTGGAAACAGCGCCGCGGGCGGAGGTTCGATCACGGTCAAGTCCTCGTCGCTCACACCGCCGAAGCTCCCCACACTGCCGTCGCTCACCCCGCCGGCGTCGACATCTCCGGCGTCGACATCTTCGTCGTCGACATCTTCGTCGTCGACATCTCCATCATCGCTTCCGTCACTGCCGACGCTGGGCACACTGCCGGCACCGTCGCTGCCCACACCTGGCAAGGGCGGTTGCGTGTCGACGCCCGGCCTCCCAGGGGCCTCGTCCGCGCCGATCAGCGGCCAAGGGTTCCTGTCGCTCTCCTCGTCGGCCGGGCACCTCTCCGCAACGGCCAGTGGAACAGGGATCACCGTCTGCGCGAGCTGACGATCTTCAGCTGACTCGATACGCGCGACTCGGGGCCATTCGCGGCCCCGAGTCGCGCGTCCGCGTGCAGCGCGCGCCGCGCGTGGTTGCGACGAGGAGTCAGAGCGAACGCCAGGCGCTCCGCAGTCGGTCAGAGTGCAGCGAGGCGTCGCAACGCATCGTCGTGGTGGCGCAACGCTTCGTCCTCGGTCAGCACGAAGCGGATCGTCCGTACCGATTCGAGCTCCTCGAGCATCGAGAGCACCGCCGAGATGGCCACCTCGGCTGCCAGCGGCATCGGGTAGCCGAAGACGCCGGTCGAGATCGCCGGGAACGCCACTGAGCGTAGGCCGTGGCGCTCGGCGAGCTCCAGCGCGCGCCGGTAGCAGGTAGCGAGCAGTTCGTCTTCGGGGCGGTCCTTGCCGTAGACCGGTCCGAGGCAGTGGATCACATAGGGGTTCGCGAGGTCGTGCCCTCCCGTGATGACGGCGTCGCCGGGCGAGATGGGCGCAAGCGGTCGGCACTCCGCGGCGAGCCCGGGACCAGCGGCGCGGTGGACGGCACCGGCAACGCCACCACCGGGGAGCAGCTCTGCGTTTGCCGCGTTCACCACCGCGTCGATGCCGGGCTGTCGCACGATGTCGCCCGTCACCAGCTCGATCGCGACGCCGTCCAGCTCCACGCGACGTGCCTCCATACATCCGACCCTATGGCGGTGTCGCCCCCGGTGGGTCAGGACACCAAGAGTTCACCTGGCGATCACCTGCGTGTCCTGCACAGGTAACTGCTGCCCATTACAACCCTAGGCATCACGTCACACCGACAAGAGGAGATCCCGATCGTGGCCACCCTGGACGCAACGCTCGACGATGCGCCGCTCAGCCGGTTTCACACCCGTTCGATCGTCACCGCGGGCATGGGCTTCTTCACCGACGCATACGACCTTTTCATCATCGGGACGGCCACCACCCTGATCGCCAAGCAGTGGAACCTCTCGTCCGCCGAGACCGGCCTGGTGAACTCCATCACGCTCATCTCCGCGTTCGTCGGCGCGTTCGTCTTCGGTCGCATCGCCGACGTCCTCGGGCGCAAGAAGGTCTACGGCCTCGAGGCCGCGCTCATGGTCGGCGGTGCGGTGGCCTCCGCGTTCGCGCCCGACTTGATCTGGCTCCTCGTGTTCCGCTTCGTCCTCGGCATCGGCGTCGGCGGCGACTACCCGATGTCGGCGGTCCTCATGAGCGAGTTCTCCAACCGCAACAACCGCGGCAAGCTGGTTGGGCTCGTCTTCTCCATGCAGGCCCTCGGCACCGTGGCGGGATATATCGCCGGTCTGGCGCTGCTCGGCGCGGGCGTGCCCGACGGCATCGCGTGGCGTCTCCTGCTCGGGCTTGGCGCCATCCCCGCCGCCGCGGTCATCCTGCTGCGCAGGCGGATGCCCGAATCCCCTCGGTACCTGGCACGCGTGAAGGGCGAGCGGGCGCAGGCGGCCGCCGCGGTCACCAGCTTCTCCGACGGCGCGCTGACGACCGACGCCGTGGCCGACGGCCCGGGCAAGCGGCTCTCGCTCTGGGCGTTCCTCTCGAACCCTCGGTACCTCCTGATCCTGGTCGGCACCGCGGGCAGCTGGTTCCTCTTCGACTACGCCTACTACGGCAACTCGGTCTCAGCGCCGCTCATCGTGAGCGGAGTGCTGGGCACCTCGGCGTCCAAGGACCTCATCCACGTGCTCGCGCTGCAACTCATCGTGTTCACGGTGGCCGCGGTGCCTGCCTACTTCCTTGCCGCCTACACGATGGACCGTATCGGCCACCGTAGGCTCCAGCTCATCGGCTTCCCGCTGATGGGGCTGGCCTTCCTGCTCATCGGCGTCATCCCCGGGGTCACCACCGCCGTCGTGCCGTTCCTGATCCTCTTCGGCATGAGCTACTTCTTCGCCGAGTTCGGTCCGAACACCACCACGTTCGTCCTTCCTGGCGAGGTGTTCCCGACGAGCGCACGCACGACGGGTCACGGGATCTCGGCCGGCTTTGCCAAAGTTGGGGCCTTTCTCGGCGTGTACCTCCTGCCGATCATCAAGGACCACTTCAGCACCGCCGGTGCGATGCGGTTGTTCGCGCTCTTCGCCCTCGCCGGCATGCTTCTCACCCTGCTCGTCCCCGAAGGCGCCCGCCGCAGCCTCGACGAGCTCTCCCCCGAGGACGTCGTCGCGACTGCAGAGGAGATCGTGGCCGCAGGCGAGTCGGCAATGCGCACAGGCACAGCTGCGCCGGTCGGCGGGAGCGGCGGGGCCGTGCCGGCCAGCCCGACCAGCGCAGCGGCACCGAGCGCTTCGCGAGCTTGAGCCACCGCGCCGGGAGCCCGCGCCCTACGGCGAGCCCCACGGATCGGGCGCAGCCCAGGAACGAACGGGACGAGGGTGACCAGCACAGTTGCGGCCAGCGTCAGGCGTCGATCGTGAGCTTCTTCGTCGCGTCGAGGTACTTCACCCAGCGCCCGCAGGCGGCGGGCGGCGGGCGGCGCCTTCCAGCATCGCCCAACACGTCGAGGAGCCCGGAGACGAGGGCCATCGGCAGCGCGGCCGGGCTCTCGACGCCGGACACGTAGGGCCACGACGCGACTCCGATCGCAGGAGCCCGCGAGCGCCTTCTGCGTGCTTCGCCTTGCCCGGACCCTACCCTGTGCGCGCTGCGACGTGGGACGCCGGCTGCGCCCACCGTGGCACGGCGACGAGCTGGACGACGAGGAACGCGCCGAACAGCGCCACGGGCAGCTCGACGAAGAGGAAGGTCCCCCGATAGCCGACGGCAGTCGCGACCCATCCGCACAACAACGGCACGACGACGGCGGCCGAGTCGGTCGACGCCATGAGCCGGGCGTTGGCGCGTCCGAGCGTGTCGTGGTCCACGTGCTCGGCGAGGATCGAGGTGGCAAGGGGAAAGGTGAGCCCGTGCGGGGCGCCGAGGATCCCCATCCCGATGACCAGCAACGCGTACTGGTGCGCCGTCCCGAGCAGGGCGACGCCAACCGTCGTTGCGACGATCGAGGCGGCCAGCGCGCTGCGCAGAGAGCGGATGGGCGACAAGCGAACTACCAGCAGGCGGACGAGTAGCGAGACCGCGTAGAAGACGGCGAATCCGATCTCGACGCCCGACGACGTCGCGCCGTCGGCGCGCGCCGCGAGCAACCCACCGAAGGCGACAAGTGCAGAGAACGGTGCCTGGTAGGTCAGCATGACGCCGAGCGCCAGGCGGAACGGGGGGAGCTGCAAGAGCCTGGGGTGCCGAGCGGGCACGGCATCGCGCATGCCGCTGGCCGGGGGTGGCGGCACTACCGCCGGACCTGGCGGATGTGCGAGGCCGTCCTCGCGTTCGGTCGAAGGACCGTGCCGGGTGCCGCGGTCACGGGTGCCACGGTCACGGGCGCCGCGGTCGCAGGATGCCGCCGCGCCGACGAGCGACAGCACCGTGGCGGCTGCCGGCAACGGCAGCAACGCGGCGAAGGTCGCACGAAGCGACTCGGACAACAGCGGCAGCACGCCAGCCTCGAGGAGCGGACCCCCGGTGAGCCCGATGGACAGGCCGACGGCGTAGACGGCGACGGCCCGCGACGGGTTGCCGGTCC
>JAJZJC010000026.1 GCA_021810205.1 Actinomycetes bacterium | reverse complement strand
GACCGAACGGCGCGCCGATGCCCGCCACTGGGGTCCGCCAGCCAGGCCGACGCCTGCCGGCTGACGCCGCTCACCTGCGCGCGGACCGGTCACTCCCCGCCGAGCACGTCGCGGGTCATTCCCCGCCGAGCACGTCGCGGGCGCTCGGGAAGAGCATGGCGTCTTCGCGGTCCATGTGGGCCTCGAGCAGCTCCCGCAGCTCGGCTCCCGCCCTCAGTCGGTCCACGACCGAAGGCGACCCGTAGAGCTGGTCGCGCCACGAGCGGATGTCGACGTGCTCGGCGCGGAACACGTCGACAGCGGCCCCGACTGCCTCCGCCAGCGCAGGGAACAGCGTGGTGTCCTCGACGGCGCTGTGCTCGTCGAGTCCCGCTACCAGCACTGGGGCAAGGTCGTGCAGTGTCGCCACCACGGTGGCGAGATCGGCGTCCGCCGGTACCTCGCCAAGGCGCGCCAGCGCGTCGCGCATCTGGCGGTGCTCCTGCTCGAGTTGGTCGATCAGGTTCAGGAGGTCGGTTGCCATCGATGGTGCTCCTTCGTCCGCGCCAGCGACGCTGGTGCTGTGCTCTTCATCGGCTTCATCGGCTTCATCGGCTTCATCGGCGAGGGAGTCGAGGTCGACGGATCTCCGGTCCGCCGCGTGTAGAGCTCGACGTAGCGACTGCAGGCCCCGAGAGCGCAGCCGGCGCACTCGGGGCCGAAGGACTCGGGCGCCAGGGCCCGGACGTGCACTTCGTATCCCGCCGAGCGGTAGAGCTCTTCGATCTCCTCCACCCGTGCAGAGTCGACGTCGAAGCGTCGCTCCCAGCCGGCGGCCTGGAGATCCTCGCCGCCGACGGCGTCGGATCCGGGCGCCGCGGCAGCGTCCGCCCGGCGGCTCGTCGAGGACCCGATGCCGTGCACCGTGGCCTACTCAGGCGCGCTCGGCGCCCGGGCGCCGGCTGCCCGACCGCTCGAAGCCGCCGCGTGCCTCCGAAGCACCTTGGCGGCCTGGCAGGTCGAAGACGCATGTCGTGGTCATCGCTGTCACTTCCTCGCCGACGTGTCGACGGCAACGGCGCCGTCGAGCGGGCTGCCGCACTGGCCGCAGAAGGCGAAGCCTGCAGGCAGGTACCGTGCGTCGCAGCGCGGGCAGCGCTGGGTGTAAGGGCCCCAGACGAACTCCGAGGACTCGCCACGAACCGCCCGTTCCCGCAGCATGCGGTAGTTGGGCTGGCGCTTCTCGACGAAGGCGCCCATCCCCTCGATCGGCTCGAAGCTGGCGTAGTGGATGCTGAGCCAGTCGCGAGCGTGGCCGACGGTCTGGTGCCAAGCCAGGTCCTTCCAGAAATTCACCTGCTGTTTGGTGTAGCGGGTGCACTCGGGGAACTTGTCGACCAGCTCAGCACACAGGGCGTCGATCGTCTCGTCGAGGCGGGAGAGGTCGATGCCGTAGCCGTCTTCGTTCTTCTGGGCCTTCTTCACTTGCTCGGGGGTGGCTCTCTCGATGAACGCCCCGTCCTTGCGGACCGAAGGGACCACCTCGTTGACCAGTCCCCACTCGAGGGCTTGGTACGCGGGCACTGGGCGGTTGAGCATGAGCATCCACCGAGCCCGGCGGTCGCCGACGAAGATCGGCAGCCACTGGGTGGCGCCGCCTGCCGCTACGCTGCCCACCTTGGTGCCGACCTGGCCCACGTAGGCATGCTCGGCGATGACCGACAGGTCGCAGGCGAGGTGGCTCTCGTTGCCGCCGCCGACCGCCATGCCGTTGAGCCGCGCGATGACGGGCTTGCCGGTGTTGAGGATGCTCTCGATGTAGGCGCTGAAGAGCCCCATGTACTTCCAGTAGTCGTGGGGTGAGCGCGTGTAGACCTCGTCGTACTCCTTGACGTCGCCGCCGGTGCAGAAGGCGGCCGTGCCGCTGCCGGTGTAGACGATCACCGCCACCTCGTCGTCGAACGCGGCGTCGCGGAAGGCGGCCGCCAGCTCGATCAACGTGCGGGTGCTGTAGGCGTTGTAGGCCTCGGGCCGCTCGATGGTGATGCGTGCCACCCAGTCCTTCTTGGCGTAGCCGATCTCCGTGTACTCGACGGTCGGCAGCTGCGCAAAGGCCATCGGTCCTCCCTCCCTCTCTTTGGGGACAATGTACTACATCATGTTGATCCTGGTCATGAAAATGTAGTACATCACGCCGTCGTGAGCGCTCGTTCTTCGAATCTGGGTAGGTTTGCAGGCATGAAAGACGGGGCGGGGTGTGGCAGCTGACGCGCAACCGGTGACAGTGCGAGAGGATCTCGCCCCGTACCTCGCGCCGACGTGGTTCGTGGACTGTGACCACCCGGCGGTGGTCGGGCATGCCGCCGCTGTCGTCGCTGGCGCGTGCAGCGACGCCGAGCGGGCGACGCGTCTCTTCTACGCCGTGCGCGACGAGGTGCGCTACGACCCCTACCTCGTCGGCGACGACCCGGCGACCTACCGGGCCAGCGCCGTGCTGGCACGTCGGCGCGCCTACTGCATCCCCAAGGCGGTGCTGCTGACCGCTTTGGGGCGCGCCGCCGGGGTGCCGTCGCGCTTGGGCTTCGCCGACGTGCGCAACCACCTGGCCAGCACCAAGCTGCTGGCACTGATGGGCACCGACGTCTTCGCCTTCCACGGGTTCGTCGAATTCTGGCTGTCCGGCCGATGGGTGAAGGCGACGCCCGCCTTCAACGTCGAGCTCTGCGAACGATTCGGGGTCCGGCCACTCGAATTCGACGGAGCGCACGACTCGCTGTTCCACCAGTTCTCGGTCGACGGCCGCCAGCACATGGAGTACCTGCGCGAGCGCGGCAGCTTCGCGGACCTCCCTTTCGAGCTGATCATGGACACCTTCGTCACCCTCTACGGGCCCAACTTCGCCGGGGCTGCCACCGGCCGCGAGCCCGACGAGCTGTTCGACGTCTCGGCCCAGGTGGTGCCCCCGCCGCAGTGAGCTCGGTGCCAGGCCGCCGGTGGCGCTGCCGCCAGCAAAGTCCGGGAGGGAATCTGCGCGCTGCAGCGGTCATGGTTCGACGCCAGCTCGGCGCTCGGCACCGGTCCGCCGCGTGCCCTATACCATCGACAGGCCGCCGTTGACGCTGAGCGTCTGTCCGGTGATGTACGCGGCGTCGGACGAGGCGAAGAACAGCACGGCGGCGGCCACCTCTTCGGGCAGGGCGGTCCGTCCCAAGGGGATCGAGCGGATGATGGCGGCCATGAGCTTCTCGTGGCCCTCGCTGACACCGGCCAGCATCGGCGTGTCGGTGAGGCCGGGCGCCACGCAGTTCACGTTCACCCCCGATCGGGCAGTCTCCCGGGCCAGAGCCTTGGTGAAGGCGATGACCGCCCCTTTCGCTCCCGAGTAGACGACCTCGCCCGTCGACCCCACCCGCCCGGCGTCGGAGGCCACCAGCACGATCCGCCCGGTGCCGCGTTCGATCATGTGGGGCACCACGGCGTGCGCAGAGGCGAGGTGGCCCCGGTAGTTGATGGCGATGACCTTGTCCCACAGGGCTTCGTCGGTCTCGACGAAGGGCATCACCTTGTCCCACCCCGCGTTGGACACCAAGATGTCGATCTTCCCGAAGCGCTCGACGGCCCCGTCGACCGCCCGGCGGACAGCACCGGCGTCGGCGACGTCGACCACGGTCGCCTCGGCCTCCCCGCCGAGGTCTGCGGCCTCGGCGGTCACGGCCGCGGCCCGCTCGGCCGCGAGGTCGGCGACCACCACGGCCGCTCCCTCGCGCACGAGCCGCAGCGCCGCCGCCCGGCCGATACCGCTGCCGGCCCCAGTGACCATGGCCACCTGGCCGGCGAACCTCCCGTCGTTGGGCATGGTTCAGCGTCCTTTCAAGAGACCATCCGAGTCGATGCCCCGGAGGATGGCGATCTGCTCATCGGTTGGCAGAGGCGTCGGGGGGACCACCTCGGGTACGACCACCTCGAAACCGGTGGCCTCCACCACCTCGTGGACCGTCACGCCTGGGTGGACCGTCTCGAGCCGCATCCGCAGCGTCTGGGAGTCGAAGCCCATGGTGCACAGCGGCGTCACCACCGCCGCTGGCCCGCCACCCGTGAGGCCGGCCGCCGCCCACGAGGCGGGTCCGTCGAGGAAGCCCGGACCACCGAGGAAGTCGACCCGCTCCACGAACGTCCGGGGGTTGTGGGCCATCGTGTAGATGAGCACGCGCCCCACTCGGGCCAGGAACGGCAGTCCGACCGTGCCCGGGCCCCGCAGGCTGGGGCGTGCCCGGTCGCCCACCGACACCAGGTTGCAGTTGCCGTGGGCGTCGATCTGCAGGCCGCCCGAGAAGAACACGGTGAAGACGTCCCCGCGCCCCTCGAGCAGCACCACGTCGCTCAGGGGCACGGCGGTGTCCGCCCGCAGCAGGTCCTCGTCGCAGCACGAGGGGACCGCCGGGGCAAGACGCGGGTTGACCCCGCAGGTGCCTCCGGCCACGAACCACAGATCGGGGGCATGGGTCGCTTTCGCCAGCCGACAGGCGATCTGCGGCAGCGCGCTGGCCGTCCCCATGACGGCGACGTCGTCGCCGCGGAGCCGGCGAGCCAGTTCCACCGCCATGAGCTCTGCGATGGACGGCCCCGCTGGCGCGCCGCCGTTCGTCCTTGCGTCGGTCTGGCTCACGCGAACGCCTCACCCGACGCCGGCGCGCGCTGGGCCTGCAGGTAGTCGGCCTCGCCACTGCCTCGTACGTACTGCTCCACGTAGGCCCGCGGTCCTTCGGCACCGCCAGCCAAGGCCAGGTAGCGGCGCAGGTGGTCCTCGTCGACGCGGTAGTGGCCGTGCGAGGCGGTGGGGTGGCAGCCGCCGGGCACTTCGACGACGGCGTGGACGAGGAAGCCGGGGATGGTGGTGCCGACGGGGTGGCGGCTGATCACCTCGGTCGGCACGACCCGCTCGACCTGCAGCACGACGGTGCGGGCCGCCATCGCCATGACCCGGTCGACGAAGTGGGCCCCGGCCAGCACTGCGTTGCCGGCAGTGTCGGCCTCGGCCGCGTGCACCAGGGCGACATCGGGGCGAAGCGGCGCACCGGCGAGCACACGGGTACCGGTGAAGGGGTCCTCCACCAGCCGGAAGCTCTCCGGGTTCGCCTTCCAGACGTCGGAGACCTCGAGTCCGGCGGGCAGCGGGGCGAAGGGCAGCCCGCCGGCTCCGGCGTTGAGGCCGTGGGTGATGTACGCCTCGTCGCACTCGAGCACCCGTAGCGAGCCGTCCTCGGCCGAGCGCCGGAACGCCGGTGCCAGCCCCAGGTGCTCGAAGCCGACGTAGGAGGTGGCGATCTCCTCCACCAGCCCGGCGGCGATCAGCAGTTCGGCGTTGAACGCACCGCACGGGCTGGTGAGCAGCCGCCGGATGCGCTGGCCCTGGCGCACCACCTCGCGCACCAGTGCCATCGGGTTGTTGTGAAGGTGCATGCCGCCCACGGCCAGCAGCCCTACTCCGTCGAGCACGTGTCGCTCCACGGCGTCGTGGAGCGACAGGACCTTGTTCATGCAGACGTCACCCGGCCTCCTACCTTGCGGGCAGCGGGCATCGACCCGCTCGTGAGCCACCAGCGCGGCAGACGTCGATGCACGACTGGCCCTTGGTCTCGACGTAGGGCTCGGTGATCCCGTAGGTCACGACGACCCCGCGCTGGCGCGACCAGTTTGCAACGGACGATCACTTGTCCGGCACTCTACAACGGCGCGTCATGGAGCGTCGGTGGATATGAGTCGGCTCGAGACTGTCCCGCTCGCGACGACGCCTGCGTCGCCGCGCCGTCCCTCCACCCCGATGACCGAGCTTGCAAGGCACCCGCTGCGGCTCGAGTGATCGAGATCTTCGAACCGCGCTGCGCCCACGAGCTCGCCGCGAACAACGAGGTGCTGGGGCGCTACAACCTCTCGCAACTCCATCAGCACCTCGACCTGCGCAAAGCGAGACATGGCCGATGACGATGCCGATGAGGTGCCACCGCACGCGCAACATGTGGCGCTCCTGAGAGCAGAAAGGTATTCTGTTGGCGTGGCATTGATCATCGAGGACATCGAGGACAGGGACATCGGGGACAGGGACGTCGAGGACAGGGACGTCGACGCAGTGGTTCGGCTGGCCGTGGAGGCGAACCAGGCGCTCGGGGTGGCTGGCCAGGGCGACCTCGTGTGGGGCCACGTGTCTGTTCGGGACCCGCGCGGTCGAGGCTTTTGGATGAAGGCCGCAGGACTGGGGTTCGACGAGGTCGTCGCTTCTCGGATGCTGCTCCTCGGGCTCGATGGCGAGATCCTCGAGGGCACGGGCACCCGCCACATCGAGTTTCCGATCCACGGCGAGATCTTCCGGATGCGTTCCGACGTCGAATGCGTCGTCCACACCCATTCGGCCGCCGCAAACGCCCTCTCGTCGCTCGGCGTGCCGCTGCGGGCACTCTCTCACGAGGGCGCGCTCTTCGCTCACCCCGACGTGCCCCGGTTCCTTCGAACCGGGGGCCTCGTGAAAACGAAGGACCTCGGTGTCGCTCTCGCCACGACGCTTGGCGATGCCCGAGCCTGCCTCATGCCCCGCCACGGGCTCGTTGCTGTCGGAGAGAGCGTCGCGGCTGGCGTGATGGCGGCGGTGCTCCTCGACAGGGCATGCCAGGTGCAGCTCGCGGCAATGGCCGCTGGGGAGCCGATCTCGTGGTCGGACGAGGCGGAGGCGGCATCGAAGCGGGACGAGATCTGGAACCCGCCACTGCTCGAGGCGGGCTGGCAGTACCTTCGGCGCAAGGCGCTTGCGGCGGCGCCGGCGATCGAGACCTCCCCCGGTGAGCTCGAGTGGTCCCCTGGTGAGCTCGAGTGGATCGAGGAGAATTCGAGCCGCATCCGCACGAGCCTGCCGAACGGCTACTGCGTCCGGCCCGTCGACGAAATCTGCCCCAGGCAGGACGACTGCCTGGATTGCGCATATTTCTTCACCGGACGCAGATTCCTCCCGGTGCACCGCCAGCAGGCGCGGACCACTGAGCTCCTCATCGCTCGTGCGGAGGCCGAGAACCTTGCGGCGCTCGCCAACGCCTACCGAGAACAGGGAGACCGCTTGAAGGCGCTGATCCGTTCTCTCGAGGAGCCATTCTGCACGTAGGACTCGCTGGACGGGCCGCCGATGACGGAGCTCCTGGGCCGGGAAGAGCCCAGCGAGCCTCGACCTCGAACGACGTGAGCTCGAAGTGAAGGCAGAAGAAGGCAGAAGACGGCACCGGGGAACCAGACGAGACGTCACTGCTCCACAAAGCGAGGCTGCCTGAACGTGCTCACATCTGCGCACCAAACGAGAAGCGGTGACCCGTCCAGACCGGGGGACGCTTCTGGGCGAAGGCGAGCGCCCCTTCGCGCGCGTCGGGGGAGCGGCTCACGACGGCGGCTGCATCGTCGTTGATCCGCCACCCAGACGCCTCGTCGGTGTCGGCGGCGGCGCGCAGCACGGCCTTGGATGCTCGCACCGACAGCGGCGCGTTGGCGGCGATCACCTCGGCGAGGCCGAGGGCGGCCTCGAGGGCCTGGTCGCGCGGCACCACTCGGTTCACGAGCCCGAGGGCATGGGCTCGCTCGGCGTCGATGGGCGCGCCGGTGAGGGCGAGCTCGAGAGCGACGGCGAGGGGCAGGCGCTTTGGCAGCCGCACGAGCCCGCCGGCAGCAGCGAGCAGACCGCGGGTCACCTCGGGGATGCCGAAGGTGGCGTGGTCGGCGGCGACGGCGAGGTCGCAGCTGAGGACGATTTCGAAGCCCCCGGCGACCGCCGCCCCGTTGACCGCCGCGATGAGCGGCTTCGGGAAGCTGCGCCGGGTGATGCCGGCGAACCCCCCAGGGACCGAGGAGGTCTCGGGCATCTCGCCGGCGGCGAACGCCTTCAGGTCCATCCCGGCACAGAAGGCCCGATCGCCGGCGCCGGTGAGGATGACCACGGCCACCTCGTCGTCGGTGGCGAGCTCGTCGAGCGCAGCCGCGATCCCTCTCGAGACGGCGCCGTCGATGGCGTTGCGCTGGTCGGGCCGGTTGATCGTCAGGATCTCGACGGATCCCCGACGCTCGCGCTCCACCGCGTGGTCGGACACGGGCATCCGCTTTCCTCGCTTTCCTCGCTGTTGGTGTAGCCGTTCTGCTCGCGGCTGTGCTGCTTGCGCGCCGCGCTCCTCATTCTCGCCTTGTCGGTGCGTCCGACCCGCTGCCGGCCGGCGGCCAGCCGCCGCGCAGGACGTGGCGCTGGAGCTTGCCCGACGGCGTGCGGGGCAGCGCGTCGACGAAGGTGACGCTGCGCGGGACCATGTACGCGACGAGGTGAGTCCGTACGAGCTGGAGCAATGTCGCCTCGAGCTCCTTGGAGGGGGCCTGCCCGGGCGCGAGGACGACGAAGGCGCGAAGGCGCGTCGCGCCGATTGCGTCTGGGAGGGCCACGACGGCCGCCTCCTCGACGGCCGGGTGGCCCGAAAGGATCCCCTCGATCTCGGTGGGCGCCACGGAGATGCCCCCGATCATCTGGAGGTCGTCCTTTCGCCCGTGGTAGCGGACCTCACCGTCCTGGCAGAGGCTGACCAGGTCGCCGGTGACGAGCCAGTCGCCGACGAGCGCCTTCGCGTTCTCCTCAGGCCTGTTGTGGTAGCCGGGCATGACGGTCGGCCCCTTCACCCACAGCGTGCCCACCGCGCCAGGGGGTACGGGGTCAGCGCGCTCGTCCCGAACGCTCAGCTCATAGCCGGGCATCGGCTTGCCCAAGGTCCCCGGGCGGCAGTTCCCCAGAGTGTGGGAGATGAACGGGGGGCCACCGACCTCGGTCGAGCCGAGCCCGTTCAAGACGGGCGCCCCGAAGGCGGCAGCGGCGTGCTCCTGGAGCGCCGGAGCAAGTGCCTCGCCCGCCGACAGGCAGACGCGCAGGGAGGCGAACTTTCTCGCGTCTCCCTCGGCGAGGAGCACGGCGTAGAAGGTGGGGACGGCGAACAGCACCGTCGGCCGGAACCTTGCCACGACCTGGGAGACGGCCTCGACGGTGGGCAGTTCCCGCTGGAGGACGGCCGCGACGCCAGTCGACAGGACGCACAGCAGGCTGTTGCCCAGCCCGTAGGAGAAGTAGGCGCGCGACACCGAGAAGAAGACGTCGTCGGGGGTCGGCTCGAGGGTGGCGCGCAGCACTTCTGCGTAGTGGGCGACATCGGAGTGCCGGTGGAGCGCGAGCTTGGGTCTACCGGTGGTGCCCGAGGTGTACAGGCCGTAGAGGAGGGCGCCAGGTGGAAGGCTAGCGGGAGGTGCAGGCGGCTGGGAGGGTCCGAGCGTCTCGAGCTCGTCGGCGCTGAGCACCGCGACGCCCGGGAAGTGGCAGGTGAGCTCGTCCTCGCACACGACGAGGGTGGGCTTGGCGTCGGCGACCATGAAGGCGTGCTGCTTGGGACCGAGCCTCGGGTTGACCGGCAGTGCGATGGCGCCGAGGCGGGCGGCACCGAGGAAGGCGAGGACGAAGGCGATTCGGTCCTGGGTGGCGATGAGAACGAATCGGCCCATGCAGGCGCCGCGCTCGGCGAGGAGGGTGGCCGCCGCCGCCGCGGAGGTGGCGATCTCCTCGTAGCTCCAGCGCCGGTCGCCGTCGAGGTAGGCGACGCGCCCGAGCCACCCCGACGATCTGGCGAGCTCCTCCAGCCACACGGTCACGTTGTGGCCGTGTGAGCAGTCGCGACTCGGCTGGGGTGACCCCCCGGTTCGGACTTGGAACGCCGTCGCGCCCCGGGCGCCGAGCTGGTGGACGGATCCTGTCGTGGTGTCTCGGGACATGGTCCCCCCTTTG
Source organism: Actinomycetes bacterium (assembly GCA_021810205.1). Classification (GTDB taxonomy): domain Bacteria; phylum Actinomycetota; class Acidimicrobiia; order Acidimicrobiales; family RAAP-2; genus JAJYVT01. Next base: position 28,215 of record JAJZJC010000026.1, on the reverse strand, counting down.
TGGCGAGGTTGGGGTTGCGTTCGGCCCTAACGCCCCTGCCAGGCGGGGGGGCGCTTCTCGTTGAACGCCGCGTGGAACTCGGCGTGGTCGGCGCTCTTCATGAGCAGCGCCTGGGTCATCGCCTCGAGCTCGATCGCGGCCGAGAGCGGCATGTCGAGCTCGCGCGACAGCAGCGACTTGGTCTGCGCGTACGCGAAGGACGGCCCGTCGGCGAGGCGCCGGGCGAGCGCCGTCGTCGCGGCGTCGAGCTCGCCGTCCTCGACGAGCTCGGACACGAGCCCGTAGCGATCCGCGGTCTCGGCATCGATCGTGTCGCCGAGCATGAGCAGTTTCGTCGCCCTACCGAAGCCCACTAGGCGCGGAAGGAGGTAGGCCGAGCCCATGTCGGCCCCGGCGAGGCCGACCTTGGTGAACAGGAAGGCGAAGCGGGCCGACCGGGTGAGGAGGCGGAAGTCGGCGGCGAGCGCGATCACCGAGCCGGCGCCTGCTGCCATCCCCTGGATCGCAGCGATGATCGGCAGGGGGCACTCCCGCATCGCCTGCACCACCGCGCCGGTCATCCGGGTGAAGTCGAGCAGCTCGTCCGGGTGCATCTTGAGGAGCTCACCGATGATCTCGTTCACGTCTCCGCCAGAGCAGAACGCCTTGCCCTCGCCACGGATGACGAGAGCGCGAACGTCGTCGCGTTGGGGTAGCTCTCGCAGGAGATCGCGCAGATCGGCATAGCTCTCGAAGGTGAGGGCATTCAGCTTCTCGGGCCGGTTCAACGTGACCGTGGCGACCTGATCTTCGAGGACGAACTCGAAGTGCTTCCAGGCCGGCGTGGGGCTGACCGAACCGCGGAACGGGCTCATCGGTGGACCTCCTTCTCTCGTACTGTCATCTGGAAAACGACCCGGTAGCCGCACGAGCCGGCCATCGGTTCCCTCCTGGGGGAACGGCGCGCCGGGCGACGCCGAGGCGCCGGGCGCGCTGCGGGGCTCATCGCAAGAGCTCCCGGGCGATGATCGTCCGCTGCACCTCCGAAGCGCCCTCGTAGATGCGCGTCGCCCGCACCTCCCGGTAGAGGTGCTCGAGGAGGTGGCCCCGGACCAGCCCCCGGGCTCCGTGGAGCTGGAGAGCGTGGTCGATGATCCGTTGGGCCGCCTCGGTGGCAAAGACTTTGGCCATCGCCGAGGCCCGGGTGACCGTGTGGCGTGTCGCCATTGCGTCGTAGGCAGTGGCGGCAGCTCGGACGAGCAAGCGGGCAGCCTCGAGCTCCGTCGCCATGTCGGCCAGGGCGTGCGCCACTGCCTCCAAGTCGGAGAGCGCGCCGCCGAATGCCTGTCGCCCTTGGGTGTAGGACAGTGCCGCGTCGAGGGCGGCGCGGGCCATCCCGACAGCGAAGGCCCCGACGCTTGGGCGGAACAGGTCGAGGGTGGCCATGGCGACTCCGAAACCCCGATCGACCTCACCGAGGACGTCGTCGGGCCCCACCTCGACGCCGTCGAGGAGGAGCCGACCGATCGGGTGGGGCCCGAGCAGCTCGAGGGGCTCTCCGCTGCACCCGGGTCGCTCGGCCGGGAGCGCGAAAGCGGTGACGCCGCGGGCGCCACCGCCGGGGGTGGTCCGGGCGAAGATCGTGTAGACGTCGGCTTCAGGGGCGTTGGAGATCCACAACTTCTCGCCGTACAATCGCCAGCCACCGCCGAAGGGCTCTGCCCGCAACGCGAGCTCGGCGGCGTCCGAACCGGCCCCGGGCTCACTGAGGGCGAAGGCCGCCACCGCCTCGCCGCGGGCGATCGCGGGGATCCACGCCTCCACCAGCGCCGTGCTACCACCCTGCAGTATGGGATAGCCGCCGAGGCCCTGCAGCGCGAGGGCCGTCTCCGCTTCGGTGGACACGCTGGCCAGACCCTCGCGCAAGCAACACAGCTCGGTCGCCGCCACTTGGCCACTCGGTTGGCCCGCGGCGGCACCGGGGAAGAGGGCCTCGAGCAGGCCATGGCGGGCCATCGCCGTCAGAAGCGGACGGTTGACGCGTCCTTCGACCCCCGATCGCGCGAGCTCGACGAGCTCGCCGGTGGCGACGGCGCGGACCTCCTCCACCCGCGCTCGCCAGGCGGCATCGGCCAGGTAGGTAGCAGCTGCCGGCGAGGAACGCGTATCGAGCGAGGCCATCGCCCTAGCCGACCATCGTCAGGCCGCCGCTCACGCTCAATACCTGCCCGGTCACGTAGGAGGCCTGGTCGGAGGCGAGGAACGCGATGACGTGGGCGATCTCCTCGGGCTGCCCGAAGCGGCGGAGTGGGATCGCCCGCAGGAGCGCGTCTTGGATCTTCTGGGGCTGGGCGTGGAGCAGAGGGGTGTCCGTCGGCCCCGGGGCGACGCAGTTGACGTTCACGCCGTAGCGGGCCATCTCCCGCGCCAGGGACTTGGTGAAGGCGACGACCCCGCCCTTCGCCCCCGCGTAGACGGTCTCGCCGAGGCTCCCGACCCGTCCTGCGTCGCTCGAGACATTCACGACCCGTCCCGGCCGGCCTGCGTCGACGAGGGATGCCAGGAACGCCCGACAGATCCAGATGGGCCCGAGGAGGTTGAGCGCGACGACGTTCTCGACGAACTCGGCGTCGTTCTCGAGGAACGGCTGGCCAGCGTTCCACCCGGCGCCGTTCACGACGACGTCGACGAGCCCGAGGGCTTCCTGCGCAGCGCGCTGGAGCGCCTCGGCACTCTCCCGGCTCCGGACGTCAACGGCGAAGGCCTCGGCTCTGCCACCCTCGTCCGCGACAAGCTTGGCGGTCGCCTCGGCGGCTTCGAGATTGATGTCGGCGGCGGCGACCTTTGCCCCCGCTGCGGCGAGCGCCAGGGTCGTCGCCCGGCCGATGCCCGATCCCGCTCCGGTGACGACCGCCGCATGCCCTTCGAGATCGATCCGCATGTCCCTCACCTTCGCTGCTCGGTCACCGTTCATGAAACTGAATCATCAGTCGATTAAACTGAATAGTGGTTCACAAACCGACAGTAGTCCGCACGTGGACGCCTGTCAAGCGGCTGCCGGTGCATCGATGGCAGGCGCCGACGCGTTGGTAGTATCGTTCAATCAGGTTGAGCCGGCGTTCAGAACGGGAGCACCCACGCTCGGAGCGCCATGGATCGGAGCACGCGCGTGGATGACGCTGGACGTGGTTGAGGTGGAGGTTGGCCCGGAGGCGATCCGAGCCGCCCGCACGTCCTGGCGCCGCCGCCAGATCGTGGAGGCGGCCACCCGCCTGATGGAAGAGCACGGCTTCCACGACATGCTGGTGAGCGCGCTCGCTCGTGAGGCGGGGATCAGCGTCGGCACCATCTACCAGTACGTGGAGAACAAGGAGGGCATCCTTCTCGCCATATTGGAAGACGTCCTTGACGCCTATGCGAGCGAGGTGCCCGCCGCGATGGCTGGCCTCGCCGACCCCGTCGACCGGCTGGCTGCGGGCTTCCTCTCGTACTGCCGCGTCGTCGACGCGCACCGGATGGCGGCAGTGCTCGCGTACCGAGAGAGCCACTCGCTGGGGCGGGATGCCCTTCAGCGCGTGATCGCCCTCGAGGTGGCTACGACCGGCCTGCTCACCGCCGAGCTCGAGGCCGGATGCGCCGCGGGGGTGTTCCGGCCGCACGACACCGAGCTGGTCGGCTGGAACCTCACCATGCTCGCCCACATGTGGGCCCTCAAGCACCGGCACCTCGGCGCCTATCGCGACGTCGACGCCTACGGGCGGGCGCAACTGTCGACGGTGCTCTTGGGTCTCGTGGTCGACGCCCAGCGCGAGCGGTACGCGCCAGTCCTGGACGTACCCGGCTCGCAGGCGGAGCCGCTCGGAGTGGCCCAGAGCATCGGCGGGGCGCGGTGACGCGCCGGTACGCCCTCGTGACTGGCGCCTCCCGGGGCATCGGGGCGGCGATCGCGCGCCGTCTGGCTGGCGAGGGGTACGACCTCACGTTGGCCGCCCGGCACGAGGCGCCGCTCGACGAGGTGGCAGGTGAGCTCGTCGCCGGCGGGGCGGACGTGCAAACGGTGACCGGCGACCTGTCGAACGAGGAGGACGTGCGCTGTGTGGCCGACACCCACCTCGAGCGGTTTCCCCTTCTTCATCTCCTCGTACTGAGCGCGGGGATGTCCTTCGCCGGCGAGGTGGCCGACTTCCCGCTCAGGCGGCTGGACCGGATGGTCGCGGTCAACCTTCGAGCGCCACTCGTACTCGTCCAGCGGTGTCTGCCTGCGTTGCGTATGGCTGCAGCGGAGGACCCGGCCCGGGGGGCGCGTGTCGTGGCGCTTGCTTCGCTGTCAGGGGTAGTGGCCGAACCCCTGCTCGGTGTGTATGGCTCGACGAAGGCGGCGCTCATCTCGCTGTGCGAGGCGATCACCGTCGAGGAGTCGGCGCGCGGCGTCAGCGCGACGGCAGTGTCGCCGGGCTTCGTGGACACCGACATGGGTGCCTGGGCGACCGACCACATCGAGCGGTCCGCGATGCTCGAAGCTGCCGACGTTGCCGAGCTCGTGGTGTCCCTGACGCGCCTGTCGGCCCGCGCGGTCGTGCCGAACCTGGTGGTCGCCCGCGCCGGAGACCAGGTGTGGCGGGCATGAGCCGGAGAAGCGCCCTCGGGCTCGCCTGAGTGCACCCCGCAGGACCACTTTGGGGATGCGCTGGAGGCGACCGCGCCGGTTCGTTCGGTCGGAACCGAACGCGCGCAGCGATGGACGTGGGTGCAGCCGGCGGTCAGGCTGGTTGGGTAGGAAGCTGGCGAGGTGGTGATCCTCTAGGAGTGTGCCGGCGTGAGGCTCGCCGGACGAACGAGGACGGCTCGGTTGTCGCTCACCTACAGCGAGACCACAGCGATCGCCACCCGGTGACGGGCTCCGAGGACGCCTTGCACCGAGACCTCGCCCAGCCCACCCGTGACCGCAGGAGAAACGGCTGCACAGCTCGTTCGGCTGCATGTCACCTGTCCTCAGTCGGCGAAGGGCATCCCAGGCGTGGAGATTTCCGAGCCATCGGGACGGATGAGATAGGCCTCGTAGCCCGTCAACGCGTCGATCGCGGCCATCACGGCGTCCCCCCCCACGCCAAGCGCGGTGGCGAGCGCGTCGGACATCGCCAGGGTCGGTCCACATACAGTGGCCGACGCGGCGAGCGCTCGGTTCTTGCCGGTGTGGGGATCGATCAGATGGGCACCTCGCTCGTAGGTGGCCGACGTCGCGACAGCGCCGTCGAGGTACACGACGCACGCGACCGCGTCGGCGCGCCAAGGATGACGGATCCCGACGCGCCAGCGCGCACCGGGCGAGGGGCAGCCGAAGCCGACTACGTCCCCGCCCGCGTTCACGAGCGCCGCGGCGACCGCGGGCTGGCGCAAGATCGCAAGCGCACCGTCGGCCGCCCAGCCCTTCACGAGGCCGGTCGGGTCGATCCCGCCCGGCATTGCCCACGGGTCGAACCAACCGTTCGACCACACTTTGGCCGTCGAGCAGTGCTCGAGCACCTCTGCGACCGCTGGCGGACACTGCTCGATCGTCCGGACACCCGCGCGCAGCTCACTCAGGGGGGAGCGGGCATCCCAGGTGGAGAACACCGAGTCCACTCGGTGCAAGAGCGCGCACGCCTCAGCGAGCAGTTGGCCCACATGGTCAAGGCCCGCCTCGTCCGACGGCAGGACCCGGAACGACACCACGGTCCCCATCACGTGCTCGACATGGGTGACCACCCGTGGATTGGCGTCCGGGAGCGGGCCAGTGCCGGCGGTCATAAGCCTATGGTCGGTGTCGCGCGAGCGGCGTGTTCGACGCCACTGCGGCCGATCGGTCGTCGCGTGCGCGATGCTCTCGAGCGGTCGGAGTGTGGTCCCCGGTCGTGGCGCTGTCCGCAGTTCGACGGTCCAAGAGCGCGCGCCCTTGGCGGTTGCCCTCGTCGGCACGCGCATCGTGACCGGGCCACCACGCGCGATGCCCGATCAGCGCGGTCACCGACGGCGTCAGGAACATGGACATGACGAAGGCGGCGACGGCGATGCCGAACGCGATGGCGAACCCCATCTGGACCAGGGTGCTGCCGCCAGCAAGCATGAGGGAGGCGAAAGTGCCGGCGAGGATGAGCCCGGCCGAGGCGATGGTCGGTCCTGCGTGCCTGACGGCCATCGCCGCCGCGGCGCGTCGTTCCCTGCCCGTCGCTGCCTCTTCTCTGAGACGAGAGATCATCAAGATGTTGTAGTCGGTCCCGAGGGCCACGACGAAGAGGTACATCACGATCGGCAGGATGAAGGTCAGGCCGCTCTGGTTGGCACCGTCTTGGAACACGAGCACCGAGGCGCCGAGCGTCGCGGCGAAGCCGAGCCCGACTGCCGCCATCAGGTACCACGGAGCCACCACACTTTGAAGCAGGATGCCAAGGATGCACAGGATGAGGACCGCTGCGACGGGGAAGACGATTGCGTAGTCGTGGTCCATCGCGGACTGCAGGTCGACGTAGACCGACGTGATGCCACCGACGAGCGTCTTGGCTCCTCGCGGGGAGGCCGCGGCCGCGTGCTGGAGGGGGCCGCGGACGATCGCCATGGCGGCGTTCGACTTTCCGGGGACGTCGAGCACGACCTTGTAGTCGGCGACCGTTCCACCCTTGGCGATGACCGGTGTGGCGACGGATCCGACACCGGGGACTGCCGCGAGCCGCGTGCCGTAGGCATGCAGGGTCGCGGCGGAGAGCGGGGCGCCCGTGGTCGACTCCAAGAAGACGTCGGTTGGCGCGATCGTTCCCGCCGGATAGCTCTTGAGCAGTATCCGGTCGAAGACGGCGGACTGGGTGGTGGATGTGGCGCCGGAGTTCAAATTGAAACTGGGATGGAAGCTGAACGCCGCGATCGCGAGCAGCACCAGTACGCCACCGCTGACGACCGCGAAGCGGCCAGGTCGCCGACCGAGCGCGTCACCGATGCGGGCGAAGTGCGCCCCGGTCGGCTCCGTCTTCCACGCGCTCGAGGGCCAGAATGCTCGCGTGCCGAGGAGGGAGACGATGGCGGGGACCAGGGTGAGTCCTGCGAGCAGGGTGGTGGCGACCGCGATCGCGAGCGCCGGTCCGAGCGCCCGGAGCAGGCCGAGACTCGAGAGCGTGAGTGCGAGGAAGGCAATGATGACCGCGCCCGCAGCCGTGGCGATCGCGGGGCCGACCCGCGAGATCGCCTGCACCAACGCCGTCTTCGAGTCCTCTCCGGCACGCAGGCGTTCTCGGTAGCGGAACATGAGGAAGAGGATGTAGTCGGTGCCCACGCCGAAGAGCACGACGATGAGCATCGTCGAGATGGTCGTGTCGACCTGGAGGTTGAACGCGGACGAGACAGCGGCGATCAGTCCCCGTGCCATCTCCGAGACCACCGCGATGGTGAGCACGGGGAGCAGGGCGATGATCGGGCTCCGAAAGATCAAGAGAAGCAGGGCGAGGATGAGCGCGATCGTGGCGAACGCGACGATCTTGGTCGCCTTGTTGCTCGAGCTCTGCTGGTCGACGTACTGGGCAGCCGTGCCGGTCACTCCAGCTCGCATCCCACTGCCCCGGTTCAACGACGCGACGTCGGCGCGCAGGGTGTCGATCGCATCGACCTGAGCCTGGGAGAGCTGGCCCTGCGCATTGGGCATCTGCACGCCGATCGCCGCGACGAGATGGTTCGTCGGCAGGGGGAACGCTCGGATCGTGCCGATCGTGGCGATATGCCTGGCAGCGAGATCTGCCGCGATGCGGCCGATCCGCTGCGTGTCGGCAGCCGTCAGCGGCCTGCCGCTCGCCTGCTCGAAGACGACGATCGCTGCGGGCGTACCGGCGGTCGGGAAGTCCTTCTTCTGCAGGTTCTCCGCCTGGATGGACTGATAGTGGCTCGGAAGGAAGTTGGCCTCTGTCGATGTCGTCGACAGCTTGGGTGCCAAGCCGACGACGGCCACGACGGCGACGATCCACACCGCGATGATCACCCACGGGTACTTGACGACAGCCTTGCCCAGGCGCAAGAACACGCTCTCCTCGCCTCCCTTCCCCTTGCTCTCCCGTAATTACTTGTCGAACGGTATGTGCTTGCCTGTCGACCGTCAAGTACACTACGCACCATGACAGACTCGTCTGCACACCCCCAGCACGGGGGTGCCGGTGCTCGAGAGCACGGCGACGAGACTCGGGCGCGCATCATCGAGACGGCGCTCCAGCTGATCGCCGACCACGGATTCTCGGCGACGTCCACCCGGGAGATCTCCGAACGCCTGGGGTTCACCAAGGCAGCGCTCTACTACCACTTCCGCACGAAGGAGGACCTGCTGGCAGCCATCGTCGCCCCCGCGATGGAGGACCTTGCGGCACTCGCTGAACGCGGCGCGTCCGCCGGTACTCCGGCAGAGCGGCGCCAGCTGGTCGAAGGCTACGTCGACCTCGTGGCCACGCACGTCGACCTGATCCGAGTCCTCGCGAACGACCCCGCAGCTCGCAGCAGCGGCGTCCTGGCCACGGCCGAGCCCCTCTACCGGCGTTTCACGAGGGGTCTGTCGGGCAGCGAGACGCCGGACGTGGAGCAGCGCGTGAAGGTGCGCTGCGCGCTCGGCGCGATCCACATGGCGTTCCTGCGAGCGGATCCCGACGAGGACCGTGCGCTTGTGCGGCACACGGCGAGCGTGGCGGCGTGCAACGTCCTCGGCATCGCCGCGCCGCGTCGCACCCGAGAGCCAGCGAGCTGAAGAGGCGGTCAGGGATGAACGAGATGGATGTGGCGTCTGCGAGCGCAGGCGGCGAGGTGGGGACGACGGTGGAGCTCGACCGGCGACGCGTGGCTTGGGTGATGGCTGCACTCCTGCTCGGGATGCTGCTCGCTGCGCTGGACCAGACCGTGGTCTCCACCGCACTCCCCACGATCGTGGGCGACCTCGGCGGGGCGAGTCACATCGCGTGGATCGTCACCGCCTACCTGCTCTTTGCCACCGTGTCGACTCCGCTGTGGGGGAAGCTCGGCGACCTCTACGGCCGCAAGTCCTTCTTCCAGGCGTCCATCGTCATCTTCCTCGTCGGCTCTGCGCTCTCGGGGCTGAGCCGGTCGCTCGAGATGCTTATCGTGTGCCGCGCGTTCCAGGGGCTGGGCGCCGGCGGGCTCATGGTGGGCGCGCAGGCGATCGTGGGCGACATCGTCTCGCCGCGCGAGCGCGGCCGGTACCAGGGGTTGTTCGGTGCGGTGTTCGCCGTCGCCACCGTGGTGGGCCCCCTGCTCGGCGGCGTCCTCACCCAGGACGTCAGCTGGCGCTGGGTCTTCTACATCAACGTACCCGTCGGTGTGCTCGCACTGGTCGTGACCGCGGTGGCGTTGCCGTCGCGCCTGCGCGGCGCCCACCATGTCGTCGACTACGCGGGCACCGTCGTGCTCACCCTCGCGGCCAGCGCACTGGTGCTCGTGGCGAGCCTTGGTGGGACGACGTACCCGTGGGGCTCCCTGCCGATCGTCGTCCTCGGCGTGTCGGGCGTGGTGCTCCTGGCTCTGTGGGCGCTCGTGGAGCGACGTGCAGCCGAGCCAGTGCTTCCGTTGCACCTGTTCGCGAACAAGGTGTTCGCTGCGGCGAGCGCGGTCGGGTTCGTGGTCGGGTTCGCGCTGTTCGGCGCCGTGACGTTCCTGCCTGTCTTCCTCCAGGTCGCCAAGGGTGCCGACCCGACCTTTTCAGGGCTCGAGCTCTTGCCGCTCATGGGCGGTCTGCTCACGACCTCAGTGCTCTCGGGCTTGCTCATCAGCCGCTTCGGGCGTTACAAGGTGTTCCCCATCGTGGGCGCGGCGACCATGACGATCGGCATGTTCCTCCTGTCGACCGTGCACGCGGGCACGTCCGAGGGCGTGATGTACCTCGACATGGTCGTCCTGGGATTGGGCTTGGGCGGCGTGATGCAGGTCCTGGTGATCGCCGTGCAAAATGCCGTCCCGCACAACGAGCTCGGGGTCGCGACGGCAGGTGCGACCTTCTTCCGCTCGATCGGCGGCTCCTTCGGCACGGCGGTGTTCGGGGCCATCTTCGCAAATTTGCTGGTCGGCAGGTTGCGTACGGCGCTGCACGGTCTCCCCGTCCCCCGTGGGCTCGGCGCGAGCGTGAGCCCCGGGGCGCTCGCGCACATGCCGCCGTACGTGCACGCGGCGGTGACGTCCGCGTACTCCTCGACCATCGACACGATCTTCCTCGTTGCCGTCCCGATCGCGGCGGTGGCCTTCCTGCTCACCTGGCTGCTGCCCGAGATCCGCCTGGGGACCCGCTCCGCCGGCCGCTCGTCGGAGCCCGGTTCACAGCCGACTGCGCTCGTCGAGCCCTCGCCCGCCGCGCCCTTCGCCGCAGCGGGTGCTGAGGGGGTCACCGGCGGTTCGTGAGCGCCCGAGGGACCTGGCCGCCTCAGTGCCCCGGTCCGCCCCCGTGCCCACGGTGCCCGACGCCGTGGCCCGGGCCGTCACCACCGCCTCGTTCTGACGGGGGTGCAGGTGACGGTGCCACCGTCGCGGTCGTCGTGGAGGTGGTCGTCGAAGTCGACGTGGTGGTCGAAGGCGGTGCCGGCCCGGTGGACGCCACGCGCAGGAGCACCGTCGTGCCCCGGTGTACCCGGCGTGTTGGCCCCGGGAGCTGCCTTGCGACCGTGGCGCGTGGAGAAGGGTCCGAGCCGCCGAAGGACGCGTGAAGCCCGAGGTGGGCGAGTCGGTCGCGGGCGGTACGCACTGTGACGCCGACGAGCCGTGGGACGACCACGGTTCCGGCGCCTGCCGAGCTCGTGGTGGGGCCGGACCCCACTGTCGCAACGAGGAAGGCGAGCAGGAGGCACAGCGCAGCGGCGGCGCCCACGGTCACCGCGTGGCGCGCTGGCGGCAGCGAGGCGCCACGCGCCGGGCGCGAGGGATGGGTGCCGAGCGCGGGGGAGCGGGCGATGCCTGCGAGCGGCTTGGTCTCGAGCCCTTCATGCGCTGCGGTGGCGTGGTCCCGGGCGGGCAGGCGGTGCTGGGCTTGCGCGCTGGCCTCGGTGAGCCCGCCGACCTCGGTGGGCCCGCTGGCCGCGGTGGGCCCGGCAGCGTGGGGCGCTGCATGGAGCCCGGTCGGCGAGTGCGGTTGGGTGGGAGGGTCGCCTGTCGCATCTGGCACCGCAAGTACCCTGGCGCCTCGCCGCTCGTTCTCGGTGTCGGGGTGCGCGCCCGTCGGTCTCGACGCGCCGCGGACCGGGGCGTTCTGCACCGCCCCGGGACCTGGCACGGTACCGAATGCCGCCGTGTTGGGGAGCCATGCACCCGCGGACAGCGTGCGTGCCTGGTGGGCGACTGCGGTGGCAGTGGGTGGCCGCACCGACGGGTCCTTGTGCAACATCGACGTCACGAGCGCTCGCACGCCTCCTGGCACGAACGCCGGCAGCTCGGGGACAGGATCGTGCAAGTGGGCGAGCGCCACTGCGATCGAGTCGGACGCGGCATACGGGCGCACGCCTGCCAGGCATTCGTAGGCCACCACCCCGAGGCTGTAGATGTCGGACGCCGGGGTGACGCTCCCGCCGCGGACCTGCTCTGGCGACATGTAGGCCACGGTGCCGAGCACGGTGCCGTCGACGGTGACGGTGGTCGTGTCCGTCGCGCGCACGATGCCGAAGTCGGTCACCTTCACGCGGCCGTCGGTGCGCACCAGGAGGTTGCCGGGCTTCACGTCGCGGTGCACGAGCCCGCGGGCGTGGGCAGCCGCGAGCGCATCGGCGCTCTGGGCGAGGAGGTCCATCGTCTCCTCGGACGTCAAGGTGCCGCGCCGGCGAAGAACCTCGCTCAGCGGCTCACCGTCGACGAGCTCCATTGCCAGGAAGGTGACCTGGTCATCCTCGCCGTAGTCGAACACGGAGACGACGCCAGGGTGCGAGAGACGGGCCGCCGCACGCGCCTCGGTCCTGAACCGGCGCCGGAACGAGGCGTCGGCTGCAAGATTCGGATGGAGAAGCTTCACGGCGACCCGCCGGTCCAAGAGCTGGTCGACTGCGGTCCACACCTCTCCCATGCCACCCGACGCCAGGTGCTCCTCGAGCCGGTAGCGGGCTGCCACCAGTTGCGCGGTCTGCACGGGATCGGCGTTCCCGAACTCCTCGAGCTCGAAACCCCCCAGTTGCACCCCGAGATGGAAGATCACCCGCGGGGGTGCCGCCCGACCTGGGACGACGCAGGGTGGGATCAGAAGCCGGGGAACACCACTCGCAAGCCGTCGACCAGCTCCTCGGGTTCGAGCGAGGGGGAGTGGGCGGGGTCGAGACGTCCGTAGACGAGGCGCACGAAGGCTTCGGAGGGCAGCGTGAGGGTCGAGCCGGCAGGCTCTCGTGACTCCTCTGCGGGCATGAGGGTCACCGCGTCGTCCACACGCAGCGTGAAGCGCCGGAAGGGGTCCGTGGTACGGATCGTTACCTCGAGGGGGTGGCGCGAACCGGCGCCGCCCGCGTGGCCGATCCGTGCGGCCATTTGGGGGAGACGGTCGACGAGGAGCGCGACCGCCTCGTCATCGACGGTGGCGGCGGGGTCGAGCGCGACCGCGACGTCCCACGTGTGCACGGCATGCTCGCTGAGCCGCGTGCCGACGAAGCCGGCCGCGTCCATGCGCACGGAGCCGAACATCACGAACTCGAGCTCGTCCAGGCGGTCACCGAGGTGCTCGAGGTGTTCGACGAACGCGCCGTCGGCGGCACAGAAGCCCTCGACCTGCTCGTCGGGCGTCATGGCGTTCCAACGCTCCCACACCGCCGGAAAGCTGTCGTGTCCGGGCGCGGGCTCCCCGGCGAGGACCGCGTCGAGAATCGCCTCGAAGATCTCGGCGCCGCTCCCCAGGTGCGAGAGCACTTGAGCAATGGTCCAGCCGCCGCAGTACGAGGGCCGGCGTACTCCGTCGGCCCCCAGTCCGCCCACGATGTCGCTGAGTCGGTCGTGGGAGCCGGCGAGGGCGTCGACCCAGGGCTCAGGATCGTGGGGTCCGGTCACGGCACCAGGGTAGAGGGCGGCCGGGATCCGGTCACTTGCGCGCAAGGGCGCTGGTTCGGGCGCTGCTGCTCCCGGCGCGGCCGCGCCCGACGAGGGCGATCGTCCACTGGTCGAGCGAGGCGACACGGTTCTTGAAGCCGGTCAAGAATTTCAGACGGACAACCAGCCACAACGCCCATCCGACGAGGCCACCGATCGTGACACGACGGAACCTGGCGACGGCGCGAAACCTGGCGACGGCGCGAAACCTGGCAATCGTGGCCATCGAGCCGAAGCGGGGGTAGCGCAAGTCCTGCGGCGCCTGGTTGCCTGCCAGGTGGCGGCGATGAGGGTGTCATGGGGGTGTGCTCCAAGGTGCGCATGGGCTGCGTGGCGACCACCACGCGCTGGTCGAGGTCCATGTGCGTGACCTCGGCGAGCTGGGCGCGGACGTGGCGGTGGTGCCTGAGGACGCGCGTCATGGGAGCGGCCTCGACGTGCGTGCACGAGCAGCACGCGTCCGGCGGAGTCTTGGACGATGCCGCAGGCGCCGACACGCTGAGGGCTGGCGACTGTGGTCGCCGAGGGCGGGTCGTCAGGGTCGCCTCGGCGTGCTGGCGGTCAGCCTGGGGTCACGCTGGACGACCGGTGCCAGTACCTCGTCGATCGCACGCGCAAGCTCGGGTTCGAGCTCGATGTCGAGCGCCCGTACGTTCTCGGCGAGCTGGGCGGGCTTGGTTGCTCCGACGATCGCGGCAGAGACGTTCGGGTTGGCGAGCACCCACGCAAGGGCCACGGCGGCGGGCGTGTGACCGGCGGCGCGGGCGAGCGTCGCGAACTGCTGGACCGGTTCGAGGACGCCGTCGGAGAGCAGGTTGCTGATGAACGCGCTGCCGTCCTTCGACGTCGCGCGAGAACCGTCGGGCGGGGGACGCCCCGGCTGGTACTTTCCGGTGAGCACTCCCTGGGCGAGCGGTGACCATACGATCTGCCCGATGCCCTCGCGCTCGCAGAGCGGGACCACCTCTGACTCGATCACCCGCCACAGGAGCGAGTACTGCGGCTGGTTGGACACGATGCGGTCGAAGCCCATCTCGTCGGCGACGCGCAGCGCCTCGGCGATCTGGTCGGCCGGCCACTCCGAGACGCCCACGTAGTGGACCTTTCCCTGGCGTACCAGGTCGTCGAAGGCGCGCAGGGTCTCTTCGATGGGCGTCTCGAAGTCGAAGCGATGCGCCTGGTAGAGATCGACGTAGTCGGTCTGGAGCCGGCGCAGCGACGCGTTGAGCGATTCGATGATGTGCTTCCTCGACAGGCCGCGGTCGTTCGGCCCGGGACCGGTCGGCCAGTAGACCTTGGTGAAGATCTCGAGCGACTCCCGGCGCTGTCCCTTCAGGGCGCGCCCGAGGACCTCTTCGGCCCTCCCCAGCGCGTAGACGTCCGCCGTGTCGAAGGTGGTGATGCCCAAGTCCAGTGCGGCGTGCACACAGGCAAGCGCCGCTTCCTCTTCCGTCTGTTCGCCGTGGGTGATCCAGTTGCCGTACGCGAGCGCAGAGACGACGAGCCCGCTGCTGCCGAGGTGGCGGTACTCCATGGAAGTCGAGCGTAACGTCGCTTGCCATGGAGCCGTACGGGCACCCCACCGTAGGCTCTTGCTGGTGAGCGGCGCGGACGGGAGCGAACCGGTGCTGCGTGTGACCCGCAGCCTCGCGATCCCGCTCAGGGAGATCTCGTGGCGTGCGACGACGCCGGGCGGTCCCGGCGGCCAGCACGCGAACCGCACCGCCAGTCGGGTCGAGGTGCGCTTCGACGTCGAGGCGTCGGCCGCCCTCGGGCCGCGACAGCGCGCCACCCTGCTCGCGCGCCTCGGTCCGGTCGTGGTGGCACAGGCGGGGGATGAACGCTCTCAGGCTCGCAATCGCCAGCTCGCGCTCGAGCGGCTTGCCGCACGACTGGAGGATGCGCTCCGCACGCGTGCACAGCGCCGACCGACCGCACCGACGGCAGGTGCCCGGGCCCGGCGGCTCGAGGACAAGCGCCGACGGTCCGTGACCAAGCGCGATCGGCGACAGCCGGGTGCCGAGGACTGACGTGCAGTGCCCAGTTCAATCTCAATGACATCTCAATCTCGATGACATGGAGGCTCGCAGACATGGAGGCTGGCAACGGGCCCGCCGGCCCGCCGGTCGTGGGGCCCGCCGGCCCGCCGGTCGTGCTCAGGCGCCCAGGAGACCGTCGAGCGCCCCGAGCGCGGCGCGCACCACCTCTTGGGCGTCGGGCGCCGTGTCCTCGTGGACGCCGACGATCGGGGTCAGCGTGGCATACCCCGCGGCGATGAGGGCGGCGTCGTCACCGGGATCCTCTGTCTCTTCGACTCGGCCGAGCGTGGGGATCGCCGTACCCAGGGTCAGGTGGACTTCTCCCTCGTCCTCGCTGCCGCCGGTCATCGTTCCGCCGGTCGCTGCGGCGGTCGCAAGGGCGGATCCACCGGTCGCCGACTTCACGATGCCCGATGTGCTGATGCGGGCGCGCCGGACGCCGCGCAGTGTCTCGAGCGGCACTGCGGGCACGTTCAGGTTCAAGACCGTCCTCGGCGGTGCGGCGCAGAGGGCCGGGAGGATGCCGAGGGCGAGGGTCGTGGCGGTGGACCACTGTTCGGGCGGGAAGCCCGAGCGCAGCGAGACCGCGAGTCCGCGCACCCCAAGTTGCGCACCGGCGAGCGTCGCCCCGACGGTCCCCGAGTGCAGCACCGACCGGCCCACATTGACCCCGAGGTTGACGCCCGAGACGATGACGTCGGGGCGGGGGCCGAAGCCGCCCAGCGTGCCCACGAGCACCGCGAGCGCCGGTGGCGCGTCGACCCCGAATGCGCAGACGCCGGTCGCGCCGGGCACGGCGACGCGCCGGTACGAGATCGCTTCGCGCTCGTAGACCGTGCCGACCGCCGCGGACGCGCCGCTGTGGTTGGCGAGTGGCGCGACGACCACGATCTCGTGCTCGTCTGCCGCCCATGCCGCGAGCGCACGGGTGATCGCGGCGAGTCCTGGCGCGAAGATACCGTCGTCGTTGGTGACCAGGACACGCACGCGCCGCTACGATACCCGCCGACCCGGAAGCTCCTGAGAGGACGTCGTATGCCTGTGCGCGATGCATCCGTGTCTCCGACCGGCGAGCAGTGGGTGATCGCACACGGAGAGCAAGAAGCCGTCGTGACGGAGGTTGGTGCGACCTTGCGCTCGTACACCCTGGGTGGACTCGACGTCGTGCAGGGGTTCGGGCCCGCAGAGTGGAGTCATGCCGGCCGCGGGCAAGTGCTCGCCCCATGGCCGAACCGGCTGGGGGACGGGCGCTACGAGTGGCGTGGCGTCCAGGCGCAGGCTGCCCTCGACGAGCCGGCGCTCGGCAACGCGATCCACGGGCTCGTGCGCTGGGTTCCCTGGAAGCTCGAGGGGCATGCGCAGAACGTCGTGACCCTGCGTTACGCGCTGAGGCCCACGCCCGGCTACCCGTGGTGCGTCGACCTGCAGCTCGAGTACCGGTTGCGCCGTGACGGGCTGGTCGTCACGGCGACGGCGACGGGGGCAGCGGAGGCGACGGCTCCGTTCGGACTCGGCTTCCACCCGTACCTGAGCGTCGGCGGCGACGGGATCGACACGGCGCTGCTCGAGGTGCCCGCCGCCGAACGTCTGGTCGTGGACGATCGTCAGCTTCCAACGGGCGAGATCGACACGGTGCGCGGGACTGATCTCGACTTCTCGACCAAGCGGGTCATCGGCGAGACCCGCCTGGACACCGCCTACACGTCGCTCGCTCGTGACGACGACGGCCTCGTGCGTGTCCGCGTCGAGGGAGTCGACCAGGGGCGAGGAGTCGAGCTGTGGGCGGACGACCGGTTCCGATACCTCATGTGCTTCACCGGTGACACCGTCGAACCCGACGGGTTGCGACGGACCGCCATCGCCGTCGAGCCAATGACGTGCCCGCCTGACGCGCTGCGGTCGGGGCGTGACCTGATCGTCCTCGGCATCGGCGAGATCTGGCAAGGGAGCTGGGGCATCCGCCCGTACTCGCTCTGAGGCGCCGTTCGTTCTCTCAGACGCCGGCATGCCGGCGGTCGGGGCGAAGGAGAAGCAGCCGATCGTCTGCTTCGAGCATGGGATCGTCGAGGACGCCCATCGCCACCGCGCCAGCGTGCACCGCACCCAGGACGACGCCGTGGACCACTGCCCGTGCTTCGCTCAGCGGGCGACCCACCGCTTCGGGTGGGATCGGCACCTCTTGGAGCGCGTAGCCGTCCGAGTCGATGATGCGCAGCAGGAGCTCGCCGGCGTGCGGCGCTTCCAGGCTCTTGGCGACCGTATGGGCCAACAGCTCGTCGGCCGAGATCGCGGCGCCGACACCGAGCTCGGCGAGCGCCCGGCGGACCGCGGGGGTAGAGGCGATCGCGACCGTGGGCGTCTTCGGGGCCAACTGGTGCACGAGGACGGCGGTGACGAGCACCTGCGCCTCGTCGGCGCCCGCGATGAGCACCTGCCCGGCTCGCTCCGGGTGAGCGCGGCCCACGCCGTGCTCGCTGGTCGGATCGGCGTCGATCACCCTGACGTCGTCAGGCAGCGAGGAGCGTCCGGCAGTGGTGACCACCGTCACGGCTCTCCCGATCCGCACGAGCTCCGCGGTGATCACCGGGACGCTCGGGTGCATGCCGAGGACGACAACCTCGTCTTCGGCCATCTCGGCGCGCTCCACGCCGAGGAGCCTACGCAGATGGGTGCTCGCGACCGCGCCGGCGAAGAGGGCGAACGCCGAGGCGAACAGCGGGATGGTCGTGAGCATCGTGACGGACGCGACGATCCGGCCAGCTGTGTTGTGGGGCGTCACGTCGCCGTAGCCGACCGTGGTGGCGGTCGTGATGGCCCAGTAGAGGGCGAGGCCGAAACCCAAGTGCTGGGTGACACTGAAGGCAGCCGCGCCGCCGACAAGGCACACCGCGCCGCCGACTGCCAGTCGAAGCGACTGGGAGCGCCGCAACTTCGAGACGAGCACCGCCAAGATGGCGGTCACGCGGGCTCACCTGCGCATCGCGTCTCGAGCATCGGCGTCCTCTCTCGTCGTCCGGAGCCCGGATCTCAGGGGCGCAGCGCCCAACGCAGGGCGGCGCAGAAGGTGCGTTCCATGGGCTTCACCACGAGATCGCCAGCGAAGGGCACCGAGATGATGCGGAGCTCCGACTTCGCCCAGGTCGGCAAGATCGACAAGGCGCCCGCGACGATGGCCGCGTAGACGAGACGGTCGTTTGGCCGTTTGGCGACGCCCCGCAAGAGGAAGTCACGCGCCTCGAGCGCTTGGCGGCCGGCGTAGAGCTCGAGTCGAACGCGCTTGAAGTACGCGTCGACCTCCTCACGAGACTCGGGTACCCATCGTGCGCCCAGCGCGTACGCGACGCCTGCGGTTTGCGCGAAGTACCGGTCCTGTGTTGCCACGGTGAGCCGGCGAGGTCCGTAGCGCTGCGAGGCGGTGAGGAAGCTGTAGACCTCTGCGACATGGACCCACGTGAGCAGCTCGGGATCGTTGGCCGAGTACCGCCGCCCGTCTGGCGCCCGCCCGTGGACCTGCCCGTGCACCCTGCGGACCTCGTCGATGGCAGCCTCGGCCTGCTCGACGGATCCGAACGTGGTGGCGCCGATGAACGATGCCGTGCGTCGGAGCCGACCGATGGGGTCCTCTTTGTAGTTCGAGTGCTCGGCGACGCCTGCCATTGCCAGCGGGTGCAGCGACTGCAGGAGAAGTGCCGCAAGCCCGCCGATGACCATCGACGGCAGATCCCCGTGCACGTGGCGCGCGACGGCGTCGGCCGGCAGGAACGGCTCGCCACGAGCGGGATGCGCCACGGGCTCACGTGCCAACCCCAAAGAGCGGCGAACCTTGCGCCGGAGCTCCATGCGCGCGGGCGTGAGAAGCCGCTCGGCCACTGCGAGGGGCACCCGGAGCGGCGCGACGGCCCCTGCGACGAGGTCGCGGAGATCCGAAGCAGGCTCGGGTTCTCGGGCGGTCTCGGTCACCGTTGCCAGCCTCGCACCCACCGGCGCGACGGCTCAGCCGCCCCGGCGCACCTCAACGGTCGCCGTGCTGGGCGCAGGCACCTTCAGCCAGCGTTGTTCGTTGTCCTCGACGAAGGCGATCATGCCCTCCATGCCGAGGAACGACGGCTCGACGCGCGACACCGTGATCTCCTGCTCGCTCACCCGCACTCGGTCTCCGACGCGGACCTCTCGAGCCGTCGTCGTCTCCCAGTCGTCGGTCGTCACTGTGGTGGTGTTGGTCATGGCAACTGGCGAGTCTACGCTTCGGACAACGAGGGCAGGGGGCGACGCGCCTGGTCGGCTGTCACGCCGCAGTTGGGGGCGGGCGCCTCGCACGGCACGCGCCGAATCGCTGACGATGCCCCGGGGGATCGTGCGTCAGCCGAGACGACTGAGCGCGAGGCCCGTGGCGAGGAGCACGACTGCGATGGTCGTCGCCCCCAGGCCGCGCTCGAGCGGGCGGAGGAGCTCGTCGCGGCTGAGGGGTTCTCGTGAGCCGTCGGGGAAGACGACGGTGCCGTGGACGTCGGTGACACGCCGCCGCAACTGGCGGGCGGGCGAGCTGAGCGCACGTTGTGCGAACGACAGCGCGGTTGCACCGCCGGCCGCGAGCACCGCGTCGGCGGACAGGGTGCCGGCCTGCGCGACGAAGGCCGTGAGGAGGGGGAATGCCCCCCAGCAAAGGGCGAACCCGAGGTCACTGTGGACCTTCCAAAGCTCTGCGTTGTACGCCACGACCAACGCGGGCCCGACGACGACGAAGGGGACGAGGGAAGGACCGACCTCGACGACCCCGGCGATCCCGAGCCCGACCGCGCCACCGAGGGCTGCCACACAGACCGCGACGAGCACGCTCGCAGGGATCCGGGTGCCCAGGGGGCGCCCCTGCAACTCGTCGAAGGCGTGCGCAGCGACACCGACGGCCAGGAAGAACCCGGCGAGCGTCGCCCCGAGGCGGCTCACGGAGACGACGGGGGAGAGGCTGGCGCCGATCACCACATAGGAGAGGTGCCACGCGGTGTAGGGCGGGTGCAGCAAGGTCCACCAGTCGCGCCACGGCCCGGATCGCGCTGCGTAGAACGCCGGCCGCTTGGCGCTCACCCGCGGCGTCCCCACATCACGAGGCCACCGCCGAGGCTCATCCGCCGGACGGTCACTCCTTCGATCCCCGCCTCATTCCATGCTCTGACGGTCCACTCGAGAGGAAAGCGACGGTAGTGCTCCGAGATGCTGGGGCCGAGGAATCGGCCCACCCTGTACCACGGCATCCCGCCAGTCGCGAGCCCTGCCAGCGGGAGCGCGGTGCGCGTGTAGAGCCACCACGCGTTTCGCCAGAGCGGCTGTGCAGGTACGAGGAAGTCGAGGTTCGCGACGACCCCGCCGGGCTTCACCACCCGGGCCATCTCTCGAATCGTCGCCGCAGGATCGTCGACGTAGCGCAACAGATAGGTGAAGCTGCATGCGTCGACGGTCGCGTCAGCGATCGGTAGCTGCTCGGCGCGCGAGCGTGCAAGCGCGACGGGGGGCCCGCCGGCTCGCCGAACGTTGTCGAGGCCCGTGCGCAGCATCCCGTCGTCGAGGTCGACCCCGACGACCGCGGCACCGGTGCGCCGATGCAGCGCGAGCGCGACGCCAGCCGTCCCGGTGGCGACGTCGAGCACAAGCGAGGGACGGCTTGGGGCGACAGCATCGACGAGCGCCATCCGCCACCGGGCGTTCTGGCCGAAGGAGAGCCATTGCGCAAGGCGGTCGTAGCTCGCAGGCAAGCCGGTGAACACGCGGCGAGCGGCGTCGTTGCCGCGTCGCCGAGCGCGTGGTCCATCGCCAGTTACCTCGGCGGCGGCAGATCGCATCACGCGACGTTCTCACACCTGTGCACTGCCGACCAGCCTGGCCGACCCGCGGGCGCCTGCTTCGTGCCTCCGCTCGAGCTCCCGCCGTCTATCGTTCGCTTCATGACCGCGACCCTGCGCTCGGTCTCCCTGCCGGTCGTCGATCCTGACAGCATCGAGTCGGCCGAGCGTGCCGATGACGTGCCGTACCACGTGTTCCTCTGGAACGATCCGGTCACCCTCATGGACGTGGTCGTGCGGGTACTGAAGAAGATCTTCGGCTATGGCACCGAGAAGGCGGAGCTCCTCATGTTGACGGCGCACCGGGAGGGCAAGGTCATCGTCTGGACGGGGGCACGGGATCGTGCTCGTCAGTTCTGCCTCGAGCTCGGGAGCCACGGGCTCCAGGCGACGGTCGCGAGAGCGAGCTGAGCTGCAGGTGGGCGACCGAGGCGAGTGTGTGCAATGAGGCGCCGCAAGGCCCCGTTCCTGCGTCGCGAGCCTGGCCGCATCGAGGTCCGACTACCCGGCACGGTCGTCGACTTCCTGAACGTGGCGGCAGAGCGGCTCCAGCGCGTGGGTGAGGAACCGGGCACCGTCGCGTACGGCCGGCTGTTCGGGCACGTCGATGAGGGGCACCCGACCGATGATCCGGCAGTCGTGCTCACCCGCCAGCTGATGATCGACGACATCACCGCTTCGGTTTTGTCGAGCGCCGCCAAGTCGTCCATCTCCGACGACGAAGCGGAGGCCTGGCTGGCGCTCCTCGGCATGACCGTCGCAGTGCACGCGGCGGAGCTCGGTGTGCGAAGCGACGAGGCACGCGACGCGCTCGGTCCGGGGGATCGTGCGTTCATCGCGGCGCTCCAGCACCTCCAGCTCTGCCTCATCGACGCGCTCGACGCACCCGCACCGACAGGTGGCGCCGCATAGCCGTATAGAGCCCCACAGGCGCCGACCAGGTGCGCTGGCGGGTCGGTCTGGCCATGCGACCTAGGGCGGGGGCCGTTCCATCGAGCGTGCATGGCGCCGCGGGACCCTGCAAACGCCCTCTTGCCACGCGAGGAGCGTCGTCACGTTCAGGCCGCCGAGAGAGCGATCCGGTCGCTCCCGGTGCCAACCGGTGTTCGCCGACAGTGGCTCTGACCTGCACTGTTGTATTCATGGCTCGTTGCCCTTCCCGGGTATTCGCCGGGATTTGTAGTCGCGTTGTAGTCGCGGGCGGTCGAGTCCGGGACCAGCAGGCGCGAACGCGGAGCGCCCGCTCAGCCAAGTCGTTGGTTCCTTGGCATCGATCTCCAGGCTGACCAGCGCTCGCGTACGGCGCGTGGGAGGGGAGGTCGTGGTCACTGCGCAGCGAGGAGTTCTGTGATCTCGACGATGCAACAGCCAACGCGCTGCCATGGTCGGCCACGTCTGGGAACGCGCAGTTCGGTGACGGCGAAGATCCCGTCGATGCTGTCGGACATCGCGTCGTGTCGGGCACCGCAGCACATCACGGTTGGGTCGTATCAGCCAGACAGGCCGGCGGCGATCGTGATCTTGGTGGCGGTGAACGATCCGTTGGGCCCGGGTTGACCTTGGATGTGGAGCTTCTGACCGGGCTCGAGGGCAATCCCGGTCATGGTGCGGGTTCCGTCGTGGTAGGTGGTCGAGGCTTCCAGAGTGACCGCAAGGGTGGTGCCGTGGGAGGTGTGGAGAGTGAAGCCGTGCGTGTCGAGCGCGACGATGGTTCCGCTCGCGGTGGCGGGGAGGATGGCCACGACCGCTGCGCTGCCGTTGGCGGCGGTCCGGACGCGCACGCGTGCGCCCGGGGTGAGGGTGGATGCGGCGACGTCCTGGGGTCCCTGGCGGTAGCGGGTGGTCGGCGTGAGGGTGATGGTGCGGGTGGCGGCGCGGACGTCGACGGCCAGGGACGACGCCGAGACGGCGACGACCTTGCCGACGATGCCGGTGCCGCGGTGGTGGTCGCGGTTGTGGGGCGGGGATGGCGTCGTGGTCGGAGTCGAGGTGGCGGCGGGGGAAGAGCAGGCGGCCGCGACCACGGCGACACCGACCAGCGCGGGGAGGACCCGCAGGCGGCCCAGGTGACGTCGGAGTCGACGCCAGGCCCGTCGGGCGTGGCGGTCACCGGGTGCCGGCGTGCCGGCGGCCGTCGAGCGGTCCGGGTTCCCCGACGCCGGGGTGAGGTCAGGGCGTGGGTGGCGGGCGGTCACGTGGGCTCCTCCTGCTCGCTTTGGCCCGGGCAGCCGGAGAGGGCTTTCGAGATGGGCGTCGACGGTCGGGTGTCTGTGGGGGCTGGGGGAGGGCGGCATGGGCACGCACGGCGGCGACGAGTCGGTCGAGGGCAGGCAGGGCGGCGGTGATCTGCACCTGATCGGCGGTGTCGAGGTCAGAGAGCGCCTGGGCGAGCAGGGCCAGGCGTTGGTCGCGCCAGCCGGCGAGCTCGCCTGCGGCGGCAGGGGTGAGGTAGAAGCGGACGCCGCGCCCGTCGGTGGGGTCGCGGCCGCGTTCGAGCAGTCCGGCTCCTTCGAGGTGGCCCGCCAGAGTGCTCACCGTGTTGGAGGCGAGCCGCAGGTGTCGGGCGGCTTCCCGGGTCCGCACGCCGGGGTAGCGGCGTACCAGGTTGAGCAGCTCGACGTGCGCGCCGGGCAATCCGGACATCCCGATCGGACGGGCGAGGACCCGGCGGCGCACGACCCGGAACGCCCGGAACAGGCTCTCTGCCTGGTCGGCCAGCTCGGTGGCGTCCTCGTGGCGGCCGCCTTTGGGTAGCTCGCTGGCGTGCGGGGTACGGCGGGCTCGGGGTTCGCTCATGGACTTGGGGTAGCGGGTCGGGCGACGAGAGGCAACTCGGCGGTCGTGACCACCGGCTCGTTGCGAGGTGCGGCGTCCTGTCGCCGCCGGCGGCGAACGTGGTGGCGGACGTCGTCGAGGAGGGTATAGAGCACGGGCACGACCAAGAGGCTGAGCACGGTCGATGAGAGCAGTCCCCCGATGAGCACCACGCCGACCGGCATCCGCTCGGACGCTCCCGAGCCGTGCCCGAAGGCGAGCGGCGCCATGGCGCAGACCATGGTGGCGGTCGTCATCAGGATCGGGCGGATCCTGGTGGCACCAGCCTCGACGACCGCCTCGTCCCTGGAGGTGCCCCGCTGGCGCAGCCTCTTGGTGTAGTCGACGAGCAGGATCGAGTTCTTGGAGACCAGGCCCATCAACATGATCATGGCGATCAAGGCGAAGATCGAGATCGGAAGCCCGGCGGCCCAAAGGCCAGCCAGCGCCCCGACGGTGGCGAGCGGCACCGCGAACAGGACGGCCAGGGGGTCGAGCAGCGACTCGTAGAGAGCGGCCATGAGCATGTAGACGAGCAGGATCGACAGGCCGAGGGCTTGGAGCAGCGGTCCAAAGGCCCGGGCCTGCTGGGCGGACTGGCCGCCGACCTCGATGGCATAACCCGTCGGCAGCCCGACGCGGTGGGCGGCGGCGAGCAGGGCTGCGGTGGCCGGCCCGGAGTTGCCGGTCGGGCTCGACGCCGACACCGCCACCGCGTACTGGCCGTTGATCTGGGTGATCTTCCCCGGCCCCGGTGCTTCGGACAGGGTGGCGACGGTCGAGAGGGGCACGCTGCCGTGGGCAGTCGGGACTGGGATGGATGCGAGCTGGGCGGGGGTGAGCCGGTTCCCGTTCCCGAGGGTGACCTGGATCGGCTCGGCGGGAGCCGTGGACGAGGTGACCAGCGGGGGGACAGCTGCGCTGCCGAGGGCGGCGGCCACGGTGGCCCCGACGGTGGCGGGCGAGACGCCGAGGTAGGTGGCCGTTGCCCGGTTGACGGTGATCGACAGCTCGGGAGTGGGGGTGGGCACCGAGGTGGACACCTGGGACACCGCCGGGTTGCCGGACAGGCGGGCAGCGACCTGGGTAGCCAGGCGGTCCAAGGTGGCGAGGTCGGGCCCCACGATGTCGACCGACGCCGCCCGGGCGCCGCCGGCGATGAATGGGCTCTGGACGTGACCGTGGGCCACCAGACCCGGGAAGCGCCGGGCAAGGTTTCCGAGCTTCTTCACGTAGCTGCGGATTGTCGGGCGTGACCCGCGGGGGCCGAGGTCGACGGTGAGCTGGCCCAGGTTGTGTGCCGAGCCGACCCCCGCGCCGTAGCCGGAGGAGACGAACACATTGGTCACCCCGGGGAGGTGCTGCACCTTCCGGGCATAGCCGGCGAGGGTGGCCTGGGCTGCTGCAAGGGGCGTGCCGACCGGCAGGCGAGCATTGACGGTGACCACCCCGTTGTCCTCGGGGGGTACGAAGGTGGTGGGCAGCACGCCCGAGCGCACGATGCCCACCGACCCGACCAGGGCGGCGAGTGCCACCCCGACCACCGCCAGGCGGTGCCGCAGGCTCCAGGCGATCACCTTCCGGTAGCGGGCACGCAGCGCGTCGAACCCGGCGTCGAATCGCCGCCCGCTGCGCGCCCCGGCCGAGGCCGGTCGGGGCAGGCGGGCCCAGCGCGCCGCCAGCATCGGGGTCAGGGTGTAGGAGACGAGGAGCGAGAACAGCGTGGCGGCCACGATCGTGAGCCCGAACTCTCTGAACAGCTGGCCGACGTTGCCCGAGACGAAGGCGACGGGGGCGTAGACGACCACGTCGGTCAGGGTGATGGCCACCGCAGCCGCGCCGATCTCCATCCGCCCGTCCACCGCGGCGGCGGCAGGGTCCTTGCCCATGGACCGGTGGCGGTGGATGTTCTCGAGCACCACGATCGAGTCGTCGACCAGGATCCCGATCAAAAGCGACAGCGCCATCAGCGAGATGAGGTCCAAGCTGAAGTGCAAGAAGTACATGACCGCGAAGGTCGCCACCAGCGAGACGGGGATCGCGAGCATCACGATCACCGTGTTGGCCAGGCGGTGGAGGAACAACGCCAGCACCAGCGCCGCGAACAGGATCCCCAAGAACAGGTCGAGCTCGACGTTGGACAGCGCGGCCCGTACGTAGTCGGTGACGTCGCCGATGATCGTGGCGTGCACCCCGGGCGGCAGCTGGGGAGCGAGCGTCGCCAGCTCGGCGCGCACTGCGTCGTCGACGGCCAAGGAGTTCGCCGTCGACGACGCGGTCACCACTAGCCCGACCGCCGGGGTGCCGTTCAGCGTGGCGGCCGACTGTGCCTGGGCCAGTCCCTGCGAGACGCTGGCCACCTGGCCGAGGAGCACCGCACCGCCGGGGCGAGAGGCGACCGGCAGCGCCTCGAGGGAAGCGACCGAGGGGTAGCCGCCGTTCGTGCGGGCCAGGAGCTCCTGGCCGCCCACGACGGTCACCCCGCCGCTCACCGCGACGTTCTGGGCCTTCATGGCCGCGGTCACCTGGGGCACCGATAGGCCGTAGGCGGCAAGCTCGGCCGGTGACAGCGCGACCGTCACCACCGGCGCCCGGCCGCCCACCACCGTCACCTGGGCCACCCCGGGCTGCTCCTCGAGGGCGGGGGCGACCACGCTCGTGACCAAGGTGTAGAGCTGCGAGGCGGCCAGCGGACCCGAGACGGCGACGTCCATCATCGGCAGTGCCTTCGGGTTGGCCTTGATGATCGACGGCGGGGTCGCCGTCGGCGGCAGACCCTTGGCCACGCGGGCCAGGGCGAGCGAGATGCTCGCCGCGGCCTGGTCGACGTTGGTCCCTCCGGCGTACTGCAGAGCCACCGTCGAGCGGCCCGGTGCCGAGGTGCCGACCATCGACACCACCCCCGACTCCGAGCTGAGCGCCTTCTCCACCGGCGTGGTGATGGTCTGCGACACCGTCGACGCCGAGGTGCCGGCATCGCCGATCACCACCCGCACGAACGGGAAGCTGACGTTGGGGAGGCGGCGCACCGGCAGCTTGGTGAACGCCACCGCGCCGGCTACCACCAAGAACCCGAGCACCATCAAGACGGTCACCGGCCGGCGGATCGACAGCGCCGTGACGTTGAAACGCGACCGCCCGGCTGGCGCCGAAGCACCGTCGGGCGCCGAGCCAGGGACCTGCTGGCTCATCCCTTCTTACCGCCTCGTCCGCCGCGCCTGCCGGTCGAGCCACCCGAACCGGCCCCCGCTGTTCCCACTGTCTCTGTGCTGCTGCGCCTTGTCGTTCCGGCGGGCGTCGAGGCGACCGGAGCGGTCAACAGCCCGCCGATGCTCGACCCGATGACCGTCGCCGGCGTCGAGGCGCGCTCGGTGACCCGCACCCGGTCACCTGGCGCCAGGTAGGTCTGGCCCAGCGTGACGACCTCGCTGCCCGGCCCGAGGCCGGTCACCGCCGTGGTCGTCCCGTCGGAGATCCCCGGCGTGACGTCGACCAGGCCCACCGTGTGATCGGCGTGGACCACGAAGACCTGCGGATGGCCGTTGATCGAGATCACCGCTCCCGACGGCACCAGCACCGCCCCTGCGGTCCGTCCGGTCACCACCGCCACGGTTGCCGCCTCGCCGGGGACCAGCCACGGCGGGTCCGACACCGGACTGATCGTGACGCCGAAGGTAAGCGACGAGGGGTTCCCCGTCGGCGCCACCGTCGACACCCTCGACGGCACCGAGCCAGAACCGGCCGGCGACGAGATCGTGGCCGCCTCACCCGGGTGGACCAGCCCCAGGTCCGACTCTGCGACCGGAACCTGCACCGACACCGCAGCGCCGTCCAGGGTGAGCAGCGTGCTGGCTGGGGTGACCTGCTCGCCCACCACCGCGCTGAGCGAGCTGACGACACCGGCGAACGGAGCGGTGACGGTCTCCTGGGCGATCTGGGCCTCCACCGCGGCTTCGGCGTCGCCGGCCTGGGTCACCGCCGCCTCCAGCGGCGCCAAGACAGCCGACGACGGCGGCGCCTCGGCCTGGGCCGCCTGGGCCTGGGCGAGGGTGAGCGCCGCCTGCGCTTCGCTCACCGCCTCGGCCGCCTGGGAGGGCGACCCCCCTGACGAGGAGCCGGGCTGGCCCTTGCCCGGTGCTGTCTGCGCCTGCTGGGAGGACTGCTCGGCCGCCTGCAATGCCACTTGCGCCTTGGCCACCTCCGCCTGGGCGACCGCCACCGCCTGTGGGCTCGGCCCCGCGGCTGCCGCCGACAGCTTGGCCTGGGCGCTCGCCACCGCGGCCTGTGCCTCGGCCAGCTGGGCCTGCAGGACCGGGTTGACCAGGCGCACCAGCACCTGTCCCGCCGGCACCACCTGGCCGAGCGTGACCGCCACCGAACCCACCCGGCCCGCGACGCCCGGGGAGATCGTCACGCTCTGCGACGAAGCCACCGTGCCAGAGAGCGACAGCTCGGAGACGGCGGCACCCGAGACGGCCGTCGCCACCTGCACCGCG
>JAJZJC010000109.1 GCA_021810205.1 Actinomycetes bacterium | reverse complement strand
CCCGAGGTCGCCATAGGCGACGCCCGGCGAGCGTCATGGGCCTGGTGATGGCGGGCGCGGTGCTGTTGGCAGCCTGCAGCTCCTCCCCTTCTCCGCCGGCTTCGTCGACGACGGCGGCGAAGACCACGAGCTTCTCGCTCTGGGAATCCCACAACGGCGGCCCGGTCGGCGACGCCATGAGCGCGCTGGTGTCCAAGTTCGACGCGTCGCAAAAGCAGGTGCACGTCACCATCGACGTCACCAAGGCGTCCACCAAGCTCCTGGCTGCCGTCGCCGCCGGGGATCCCCCAGTGCTGGCCGAGATCAGCCACTACGACGGCACCTACGTGAAAGGCCATGCGCTGCTCTCGTGGAACAGCCTGATCAAGGGCGACAAGGAGCTGTCCAAGCAAAACCTCGTGCCCGCCGTCTGGCAGAACGGCGAGGTCGGCGGCCAGCGCTACCGCTTGCAGGCCGACGCGAAGGTGTCCATCGTCGACTACAACAAGACGCTCTTCCAAAAGGCGGGGATCGCAGCCCCTCCCACCACCTGGACCGAGCTCGCAGCCGACGCCGCCAAGCTGAAGGCGCTCGGAGTGATCCCGATCGGTTGGAAGGACTCCTCGGCCCACATCCTGCCCGCCTTCATGAGCAACGGTGGGACTATGTTGAAGGGAGGGAACAGCGTCGGCACGGCGGTGGACTTCAATACTCCGGCCGGCGTCACGACGTTCTCCTACTTCCACAACCTCTACGCCGCCGGTGAGCTCATCATCGACCACGGGACGACGCTGCGTGAGGATCTCGCCGCCGGCAAGGTGGCGATGATCGACGGGACGTCGGCCGGCTACCAGAAAACGCTCGACGCGGTGGGCGGTGCGTTCCCCGTCGGCGCCTTCGTCGAGCCCGGCGGGTCGACGGGCCACGCCTACAACATCGCCCAGGGGCTCGGCTTCGTGCTGCCGAAGGCCGACACCCATGCCGAGGCCGAAGCGGCGCTCCGGTTCGTCAACTGGTGGTTCGAGCCGGCCCAGCAGGTCTACTGGGCCGAGCACACCGGCTACCCGCCGGAGACCAAGGCCGGCATCGCCGCCATGCCGAAGTCGTTCTTGGCCACCCACCCCGGTGAGGCGGCCACCATCCAGGGAGTCGAGTCGCCCTATACGTTCCCCCGTCCGGTGAGCGACAGCTACAACGAGGTCCAGTCCGCCCTGGACGCCACCTTCTTGAACATCGTCACCGGCAAGGAGTCGGTGGCGAGCGGGCTCGCCGCCCTCGACAAATCGGGGGACTCCTACATGAGCGGCGCCAGCGCCCTGTAGCAGTGGCGGCTCTGGTGGCGACCAACCACGTCCGACGCAGCGCCACACCGGCCGTACCGGTCGCGCCCTTGCCGGCAGCGGACGTCCTGGTGGTAGAGGACGACCACGGCTTCGCCCAGATCCTTCGCCGTCGCCTCGGCGAAGAGGGATTCGGCGTCCGGGTGGTTGGCGACGGCGAAGCGGCGCTCGAGCTCCTGGCTCGGGCCCGCTTCGACGCCGTGGTCCTCGACCTCCTGCTCCCCGGGATGGACGGGTTCGAGGTCTGTCGCCGGCTCCGCCAGGACCGGTGCTGGGTGCCGGTGATCATGGTGACCGCGCTCGGAGGGATCGACGACCGCATGCATGGCTTCGCGCTCGGTGCCGACGACTACCTGGTCAAGCCGTTCGTCCTCCAGGAGCTGGTCGCACGGATCCATGCCGTGCTGCGCCGCCAGCAGGGGTCCACAGAGGCGTTTCTCACCGCTGGTGATCTCCACCTCGACCTGATGAGCCGCCGGGCCTTTCGGGGCGACGTCGCGCTCGACCTTGCCCCCAGGGAGTTCGACCTGCTGGAGCTGCTCGTCCGTCACGCCGATATCGTCGTCACCCGCCAGACAATCCTGATCGCTCTGTGGGGACGCGACGCCACGGTCTCGGAGAACGTCGTGGACCAGTACGTCGCCCGCCTGCGGAAGAAGGTCGACCGGCCGTTCGATCGGTCGGACCTCGCCACGGTCTACGGCGTGGGATGGCGACTACGCATCGCGGAAGCCCGGTGAATGGCGCTCAGGCTCCGTCTGGCGCTGGTGGTGGCGGCCCTCACGGCAGTACTGGTGGCCGGGGGGAGCGTGGCGTTCGCCCTCAGCATGTCGGCCGGCACCCGGGCCACGCTCGAGCACTCGTTGCAACGGCGGGCCCGGCGAGTAGACGCCCAGCTCGGCGCCCGTCTCCTCCCGGTGGCCGGCGGCGACAACCGCCCCGCGCCCAGTGTCGACCAGAGCACGGTGCAGATCCTCGGACCGTTGGGCCGGCTTCTCTACACCACGGCTGCTGCCGGGCCGACGCCGCTCCTCTCGGGGGCCATGCTTCCGCAGGCACAGAGAGGGCCGGTGTGGGGGCAGCAACGCCGGCCCGGCTGGGACAATCCCCATCTGGTACTGGCCGAGCCGGTGGGACGCGGCTCGGCCGACGTCGTCGTGGTGGGCGCCTCCCTCGACCAGGTGTTCGACACCACGCACCGAGTCGACCTCGTACTCGAGCTCGCCGGGCCACTGGTCGTCGCGGCCAGCGCCATCGGGGCATGGTTGCTCGCCGGCAGTGCCCTGCGGCCGGTCGAACGGCTCCGCGCCCAGGTGCAGGAGATCTCGGCGGGCGACCCACGAACACGCATCCCTCGTCCCGGGACCCACGACGAGCTGGCTGCACTGGCCGACACCTTCAACGACCTCCTCGATCGTCTACGCGGGTTGGTCGACCGCCAGCGCCTGTTCGTGGCGGCGGCCAGCCACGAGTTGCGCACTCCGCTGGCGGCGCTGGCTGCCGAGCTGGAGATGGCCGGTCGTACCACTCCGGACGCGGGGAACCTGGCGGAGGTGACGCGACGGCTCGCCGGCCGGGTCGCGGAGCTCGGGCGCCTGTCGAACAGCCTGCTCGTCCTCGCGCACGCCGACGAGGGTGCTGCCCTGCTCCACATCGAGCCCCAGCCTCTGCAACCACTGGTCGCGACGTCCCTGGCCGGTTACCGAGCCGTCGCCGAGCACAGGGGATTGACGCTGGTCCTCGATGCCAACCCGTTCGTCGTGGCTCCCGTGGATGCCATCCGGTTTCGCCAGGTGGTGGAGAACCTCGTGGACAATGCCGTCCGCTACAGCCCCCGCGGTGCCCTCGTCGAGGTGGGGCTTCGCCGGACCGGCTCCACGGCGGTCATCGACGTGCGCGACCACGGACCCGGGTTCCCGGCCGAGTTCGCCCCCCACGCGTTCGAGC
Source organism: Actinomycetes bacterium (assembly GCA_021810205.1). Taxonomy (GTDB): domain Bacteria; phylum Actinomycetota; class Acidimicrobiia; order Acidimicrobiales; family RAAP-2; genus JAJYVT01. The sequence continues at coordinate 4,648 of JAJZJC010000109.1, read as the reverse complement.
GGTTCTCACGCGCCGATCCGTCGAGGTCACGAGACGAGGGTGGCGCCGGGCTCGGCCTCGCCATCGTGTGGACGATCGTCAGCGCCCATGGCGGAACGGTGACGGTGGCTACCGCCCCCGGCGGCGGCGCGATCGCCACCGTGTCCCTCCCGCTCGATCCCGGCCCGGTGGGAGCCGAGATCGACCCGAGCCCACGATGACCGAGCTTGGCCCCCGTCTATCTGTGGAGGTTCCCATGTCACCATCCGGCCGACTGCCGGCAACCGAGGAGACCGCACCCGAGCACCGGATGCCCGAGCGTCATCGAGCGGTGCAAGGCGGCGCGGCACGTGCCGCAGTGTTCGGCGTCAGCGACGGGCTCGTCACGAACGTGTCGCTCATCGTGGGCATCGCCGGTGCGCATCCGGCCGCCGCCGTCGTCCGCCTGGCCGGCCTGGCCGGGCTGGCGGCCGGTGCCTGTTCGATGGCCATCGGTGAGTACGTCTCGATGCGGGCCCAACGCGAACTGCTCGAACGCGAGATCGACAAGGAACGCCGGGAGATCCAGCAGTTCCCCGAGGCCGAGCATCGCGAGCTGACCGGCATCTACCAGAGCCGTGGCATCGATCACGACTTGGCACACCAGCTGGCCAGTGTGGTCATGAGCGACGAGGACCTCGCCGTCGAGACCCACGCACGTGAAGAGCTCGGCATCAACCAATCCTCACTCGGTTCAGCCATAGCTGCTGCCGCGTCGTCGTTCGCCACGTTCGCTCTGGGCGCAGCGGTGCCACTCGTGCCATGGCTCGTGACCAGCGGCGCAGCGGCGGTGGTCGCCACGGTGGTGGCCGCAGGCCTCCTGGCAATCGTCGTCGGTGGCGCATTGGGGATCTTCACGGGCAGGTCCCCGGTTCGTTCGGCATTTCGCCAACTTGCCCTTTCGACCGTCGCCGCCGCGATTGCCTTCGGCGTAGGGAACGCGGCAAGGGGAGCGGGGTTCCGATGACCTACCTGGCCGGCCGATGCGACGGGAGCGCCCAGCCCAGGAGGGAGATCGACAGCGTCCAGGTCGGACGATCCCCGGCGGTGACGATGGAAGGGGGAGCGGCCAGATGGACATAGCGGTTCTGGTCAAGCAGGTGCCCCAGGTGGACGCACTCGAGCTGGGTCCCGACGGGCGGCTGCGGCGCGACCGAGTCGAGCTCGAGATGAACGCGTACTGCCGGCGAGCGGTGAGCCAGGGCGTCGCGCTGGTCCGCCAGTTCGGTGGCCGCTGCGTGGTCGTCACCCTCGGGCCACCGTCGGCTGAAGACGTCCTGCGAGAGGCAGTGGCCTGGGGAGCCGACGAGGGTGTCCACGTCGTCGACCCGGTCTTCGCCGGTTCGGACACGCTAGCCACGGCGCTGGCATTGGCTGCAGCATTGCGGACACTCGGACCCTTCGATCTGGTGCTGCTCGGCCGCAACTCGGTTGATGCCGACACCGGGCAGGTCGGACCGCAGCTTGCCGAGCTCCTCGACCTGCCCTTTTCCGCCTCCGTCCGCCAGATGGAGGTTGGCGAGGAGGCGCTGATGCTGGACTGCGAAGTTGATGACGGGCACAGGGAGCTACGCCTCGCGCTTCCGGCAGTCGTGTCGGTTGCCGAGCGTCTGTGCCAGCCGGCCAAGGTCCCGCCGGAGCGCCGAGCTGCGGTGCCCGCAGAACGGCTGCACCGGCTCACCGCCGCCGATCTGGGACCGGGGCCATGGGGTGGAACCATGAGCCCGACGTCGGTAGGCGCGACCCACGTTCTCGATGTGGCCCGCCGCTGCGTGCGGCCTCGGGGCTCGACGCTCGATCAGGTTCACGAGGCTGTGGAACTACTCCAGGAGTGGTGTGCGCTCCCCACTGGCGGGGGACCCGACAGCCCATCGACAGGTAGAACGAGATTCTCGGCGAGCCGGACCCCGGGCACGGCTGCCAGTCGATACACCCCACCTGCGCCGCCCTTCCCCGATGCCGCCTCGGGTGCGGACTTCGGAGGCGACCGGGTCATTGTCGTCCTCACCGAACCCGGGCGTCATGACCTCGTCAGCGCACTGCTCGGAGAGGCATGCCGGCTGGCCGACCGGATCCACGCCGACGTGGTCGTCGCCGGTCCCGACCCAGGCGACCCGGGCGTCCTGTGGCAACTCGGCGCCGACCGGGTCATCCATGTGATCGGCTCTTCGGTCGAAGAAGACGTTGCCGGCGTGTTCACCACCTGGTGCCGGCGACGCACGCCGTGGGCCGTGCTCGCCCCCGGCACCCTGTGGGGTCGCGAGGTGGCGGCGCGCCTTGCCGCGTCGCTGGGCGCCGGGATGGTCGGTGACGCCGTGGCGCTCGACGTCGACGGCTCCGGCCGCCTGGTCTGCTGGAAGCCAGCGTTCTCCGGCCGGATCGTCGCCGAGGTGACCACGTCTTCGGCTGTTCAGGTGGCGACCGTCAGGCCAGGGAGCCGGCTGGCGCGGCCGTGGCGGGTTGGCGACGGCGCGGCCATCGTGGAGACCGTTGCAACGACGGGACGCGGCCGGGTGAGGGTCCTCACCCACCACCGCGACCCGGCTGTCGGTGCGCTGTTGGGCGCCAGGCGGGTTGTAGGGGTGGGCATGGGAGTGGCCCCGGACAGCTACGACGCGCTGCGCCCGCTGCTTGGGGCACTCGACGCCCAACTCGCAGCCACCCGGAAAGTTACCGACCGGGGTTGGCTTCCCCGAGCCCGACAGGTCGGGGTCACCGGACACCACCTCACCCCCGACCTCTACGTGGCGATCGGCGTGAGCGGTGCGTTCAACCACATGGCCGGGGTCAGAGGTGCCGGCACGATTGTTGCGATCAACCGAGACCCCGACGCACCGGTTTTCGACTGGGCCGACATCGCCCTCGTCGGGGACTGGCGCGAGATCGTCCCGGTTCTGGCGACCGCCGTTCGCGCCGTCGGGGAACCGACGGCCACTGCGGACCCCGGTGAAGAACGCGAAGCGTCGGCGTGACGTGCAAGCGGGCTGACACGACCAGGGCGGCCGCAACGCAACGCGGCGTCCCGCTTGGCGCAGTCGTGACGTGTGGGCGATCTCGCTGTCCGCGTTCTCCGCCGACCTGGGCTACCAGGCGGTCCTGGCCGGGTTCCCGCTGTTCTTGGTTCTCACGCTTCACCAGCCGGTGTGGGAGTTCGGGCTGGCCAGCGCGCTCAGCTACGGCGGGGGCGCCCTGTTCTCCTACGCCGGTGGAAGGATCGGCGACCGGATCGGGCACCGGTCGTTGGCGCTGGCCGGTAACGCGCTGATCCCGCTGCTGTCGCTGTGCGCCCTGGTGGCCAGCCCAGTGTGGGCGATCGGGGTAATGACTGGCGGGTGGTGGGCCCGGAACCTGCGGTCCCCGTCGCGGCGGGTGATGCTCGTCGAGGCGGTCCCCGTCGAGCAGCACCGCTCCGCTGCGTTCGGGTTCCTCCACGCCCTCGACGTCGGTGGCGGGGCGCTGGCAGGCGTGTACGTGCTGGTCGCCCTAGCCACCCATGTGCCATTCCGGTGGATCTTCCTGGCGACGGTGGTGCCCTTGGCCGTCTCCACGCTGTCGCTGTCGCGGGCTCACGTCGGAGGCCGCCATCCAACCGAACCAGGCATTGTCACCTCCGAGGAGGTCAGGGAGCCGACCCCGCCGGGAGCCAAGGCACTGCTCGCTGCCGCGGCGTTGTACGGCTTTACCACCTACAGCGTCGGGTTCCCCGTCCTCACCGTCGCTCAGGGCAGCGGTCGGCTGCTGGCAGGCATCGGCGCGTTTCTCGTGCTCCAGGCTACGTCGGCAATCACCGGCTACCTTCTCGGCGGCCGGCTCGGGGCCGGGCCTGCTGACCAGTTCGCCCGCCTGGGAATGCTCGGTTACCTCGGTGCTGCGCTTGGCGCAGGGGTGCTCGCGCTCGGCTACGGCGAGCACCTCGGCCTGGCCGTATTGCTGGCCGGGGTGGCAGTCATCGGCTTCGCGCTCGGGATCGTCGAAACCCTCGAACCGACGGCGATGTCGATGCTGCGATCCGGCACTCGCGCCGGCCGGGGGTTCGGAGCGCTGTCAGCAGCACGCAGCTTCGGCACCTTCGTCGGCAACCTGGTGATGGGATTGCTCTACGGTGTCGGGGCATCCGTGGCCTACGGGTACGCCGCCGTCGTCGCCGTGATCGCAGGTGTCATCGTCCTCGGTGCCATCCCCGCCATACGGACCTGGCAGCACAGCCGTGACGCCGGCAGCTGAAACTGTGACGCTTCGGGCCAATGGACGGTTGGCGTGCCGCCCGATTGCCCATACTTGAGATCTGTCCGACCCTTTACGGGAATGCTGCAGATCAACTGGGTGCGTGCTCACGAGGGGATGTCCTGCATATCGCGCCCGCAGGTGAGACCGCGGCGGCGTTGCAATTCTGCGTGCCACCGGGGAACGGGCGGGGACTGCTGGTCGCCGCTACTCATACGCTTTCCAAGGGAAGCGCCGGCCGGACTTACTGAGCTGGTAGGCATTCGAGGACGTTCTCCAGCGCATCCTCCCTGCTAGAAGCCTTGAGATATGGCCGAATACGCCGCAGGCGGTAGGCACACGGATAGTTGACTTGAGCTGGGAGATATGTTTCTCTTGTAGGCGTGTACTTGCGAGAGACGCGCCG
>JAJZJC010000108.1 GCA_021810205.1 Actinomycetes bacterium | reverse complement strand
CGGCTCGCCGACCGCTGGAGCACCACCGCGGCGGCGGTCGAAGACCCGCCCGCCGAGCCCGGCGGGGTACCCGGCGACACCGGCGGCGTGCCCGCCGAGGGGGCGGCTCGTTCCGCCGACCGGTTGGGGCGTGGGGCGCTCGGCGCGCTGGTACGGGAGTACCTGGCGGCCCGGCCCGGCGAGGGCCTGGGACCAACCCAACCCGGAATTATCGCAGCAGATGCAACATTTCGCAGGTTGGCGGTGACGGGCTGAGCCTGGTCATGGTACTTCGGGGCGGACAGGGTTCTGTGGATCCCTGGTGCGCCGTGCCGGCGCTGAGGTGCGGGTATGCGTGACGGTGGTCTCCTGATGCAACAATGCGGCGGTGAATGCACAGGGCGGCGGAGGGCGGGTAGACGGCCGTGATCTGCGGGACGAGGGTGGGTTGGCTGGGGCGGCGCGGCTCGTGCTGTTCCCCGGCGTGGCGGCATTGGACGAAGAGCGGGCGTTGTTCGACGCGATGTTGGAGGGCTGGGCGCGCCAGCAACGCAGCCGACTGTTGAACGAGTCCACCGTGGCAACCCGCGGGAGGCTGGTGCGCCGCTTCGCTGTGTTCACCGGTGAGTACCCGTGGCAGTGGCGCCCGCAGGACCTGGAGGACTTCACGACGTCGCTTCGCGGTGGCGGCACGGGGCGGACCCACGCGACGCTGCGGGGCTACCAGGGGGCGCTCCGGCTGTTCGGCGAGTTCGTCACCGATCCCCGCTACGGCTGGGCCGAGGAGTGCGAAGCCCGCTTCGGCACGCACCCGGTGCAGATCTGCCACGAGTGGAACACCGCGGTGCACGCGGTGGAGTTCGAGGGCCGCCCGGGCCGGCGAGCCCTGAGCCTGGCGGAGACCCAGGCGTTGTTCGACCACGCGGACAGCCAGGTGGGCCTGATCGTCTCCCGGGGTCGCAAGGGGTCCTTGGCGGCGTTTCGCGACGCGGCGCTGTTGAAGGTCGTCTACGGCTGGGGGCTTCGTCGAAGCGAGGCGGTGATGCTCGACCTCGCCGACTGTCGACGCAACCCGAAGGTGGCGGCGTTCGCCGGCTTCGGGGCATTGCAGGTGCGCTTCGGCAAGGCCAGCCGGGGCAGCGCACCGAAGCGGCGCACGGTGCTGTCGGTGTTCGACTGGGCGGTTGAGGCCCTCGCCGAGTATGTGGACGCCGTCCGCCCCGACTTCGGCGCTGGCGGGCATCCGGCCCTGTGGGTGACCGAGCGGGGCACCCGGCTCTCGGCGCGCTATCTCGACGCCCGCTTCACGAGCTACCGGGAGGCGCTCGGATGGCCCGCCGAGCTGGACCTGCACTGCCTCAGGCACTCCTATGTGACGCACTTGATCGAGGCCGGTTACCCGGAGCGCTTCGTGTCCGAACAGGTCGGCCATGCCTACGCGTCGACCACGGCGATCTACACCTCGGTCGGGGACGACTACAAGAACCGGGTGCTGGCCCAAGTGATGGCCAACATGATCGGCGAGCCGGGAGGAGGCAGGGAGTCGTGACCAAGAAGATGGGGATTCGCTGGCACTTGCGGGAGGTGATGGCGACCCGGGGCCTGTTCATGACGAGCCAGCTCCGCCCGCTGCTCGCCGAGCGGGGTGTGGAGCTGTCCCGAGAGCAGGTCTACCGGCTCGTCACCAGCCAGCCGGAGCGGATCAACGTCTACACCTTGGCCGCCCTGTGCGACATCTTGGAGTGCCAGGTGGGCGAGCTGATCGAGCCGGTCAGCGAGGCCCGACCGGCCCGCAAGAAGGCTGCCGGAGCGGGAGCGGAGTCAAAGGGGGTGCGAGCCGGGCTGCGACCCACCCGAGCCCGCGTGGAAAAGCCCGACCCGCCGGCCAAGTGAACCGGCCCGGCCAAGCTCGACGGCCCGACCGGTGAGCCGACCGGTCAAGGACGCGCCCTTCGTGTGTGACGCCGGGCTTCATCCCCGGGCGGAGCCTCCGTTCCCCTCACGGTCGCCCTGCGGGCGCTGTGGCGCGCAAGCGGCCCTCGAAGCGGTGGTGGCGACCTTGGCGAAAGAGCTGCCCGACGCCGACGAGATCGTGCTCTTCCAGGTGACGGCGGGCGCCGCGAGGAGCGGGGTGGACCGGCGGCGCCTGTTCGAGCACCTGCTTGCGGTCCCCGACGCGCTCGTCTCGGCGGACGCCGGCTCGCCGGCAGTGCTCGTCCGCCTGCTCCACGGCCTCGTCGACGCCGGGGTTGCTGGCGTGGTCAGGGTGGGTTGTTTCGACTGTGGGCGGGTCAACCGGCGCTTTGGGGTCGCGGCGGGCAAGCGGGTGTGCATCCCCTGCTACCGCAGGCATCATCCCGAGGTCTGCTCGCGCTGCGGCCAGCCGGCCGCGGTGGCCGCCCGGGTCGAGGGCGAGCCGGTCGGGGTCTGCTGCCACCGGGCCCGCCAGCCCCGCTACGGCGTCGCCTCGGGCACCTACGTGAACGGCACCCGGCCGTTCTTCTGCCCGGCGGGCAAGCACCCCAGAGCCCGGCCGCCGTTTCCCTCCCGAGACCCGTGTGGACCATGCGCGGCGGAGGCCGCCTTGGACGAGCTCGTCGGTCTCCTCGCCACCGTCCTGCCGGCCGCGCGCAGCGACGGGCTGGACGACCTCGTCGCTGGGGCGGTTCCCTCCGGTGTGGGCCGCCGCCGTGCCGTTGCCCACCTGCGAGCGGTTCCTGACGCGTTGGCCTCAGGCAACTCGGACGCGCCACCCACGGTGATCGCCTTGGCGGGAGCCCTCACCGCGGCGGGCATCGCCGGCGTCGTGGCGCCCCGGTGCGCCGACTGTGATCGGGCAGTCGTCCTCAACCACGTGGTCGACGGCGGCCGGATCTGTTCCACCTGCGCGCACAAGGGATTGGCGCGAGCCTGCTCGATCTGCGGGAAGGTGGCGACGGTCAGCGCCCGGATCGACGGACAGCCGATCGGCCGCTGCTGCTACGTCCGCCCTGAGGTCCGCTGCAGCGTCTGCGGCTCCGCCAAGGGGCTGGCGGGCACGCAGGTGCGCCGGCCGGTCTGTGGTGCCTGCGCGGAGGGGCCTCTCGCGACCTGTGCCCGCTGCGGCCTCGACGCGCCGCCATCCGAGGGACTCGCGGAGTCGCCCTGCTGCCAGCGTTGCCGGGCGTCGTCGACGTTGACCTGCGTGGACTGTGGCGGGCCAACCGTCGTGGTCCGCGGCGACGGCCAGCCACGCTGCTACGACTGCCAGCCCCGACCCGAGCGGCGCTGCGGGAACTGCGGACAGCGCCGCCCAATCGCTCGGCGGGCCACCGGCCAGCTGCCCGACCTGTGCAACGCCTGCCACCGGTTCCCGGTCGCGATCTGTGGCGCATGCCGGGAGAGCAGGCCGATGTGGGCGGCGGGACGCTGCGCCGCCTGCACGCTCGGCGACCAGCTCACGGCGCTGCTCGGGGACCCTCCCAGCCGTCAGGCTCGGGGACTCGACGGGCTCTACCGGGCGCTCGCCGAGGCGGACGCCCCGTCCGCCGTGCTCGGTTGGCTGCGCCATAGCGAGGCCGCCGAGATCTTGGCCGACATGGCCTCGGGTGCCGCGCCGCTCGATCTCGCCACCTTGGACCGCCTGGCCTTCACCGGGTCGAGACGGTTCCTCGAGCGGCTGCTCATCGCCTCTGGCGCGGTGCCGCCCCGGGACTCCCGGCTCGCCTGGCTGGAGGCCTGGACCGAGCAGCTGCTTTCGGTCACCGAGCCCGAGGAGCACCGGCGTGCGTTGCGGGGCTATGCCCGCTGGATCGTGCTCCGCCGTGTGCGCGACCGGCCCGGATACCAACCGCTGACCCAGAACCGGGCCGATGGAGCGAAACGCCAGCTCAAGATCGCCCACGACTTCCTTGGCTACCTGGCCGCCAAGGCCGTCGACCTCGGCGATTGCAACCAGACCAACGTCGACTGCTGGCTGGACGCCAGGCCGGCTCCGTCAGACGACCTGCGACCGTTCCTTGCCTGGCTGGCCGCTCAGCGTCTTGCCGGCCGGCTTCACGTGCCGCCGCATGGTTCCTCTGTGCCGCGACCGATCGCGACCGACAGCGCGCTTGCTCATCGGATCCTCCACGCGCCGGACCTGGCGGTGTCCGACAAGGTGGCCGGCGCGCTGGTGGTGCTGTTTGCACAGCCCCTCGTCCGCATCACCCGGCTGCGGGTCGACGACGTCCTCCTCGCAGAGGACGCGGTCCGGCTCTGTCTCGCCAACAGCCCCGTCGAGTTGCCGAGCCCGCTCGACGAGCACCTCCGACAGCTGCTCGACGAGCGTCGGCCCCGCGTCGCGGCGGGGATCCCCGACCAAGGGTGGCTCTTCCCTGGAGGCGCCCCCGGCCAGCCCATCCATGAGTCGGTGCTCTCGAAACGTCTGCAGCGCATCGGCGTGCAACCTGGCATCGACCGCCACGGCGCCCTCGTTCAGCTCTGCGGCCAGCTACCAGCTGCCGTGGTCTCGGACCTGCTTGGCGTCAGTGTGCAGACCGCGGAGCGTTGGGCCAGCATCGCCGGTCGACCGTGGGCCGACTACGTCGCCGCCCGCCTCGACGGCGAGGACGCGCAGTGACGACCCAGCCCGTCTTGGCCGCATGGCTCGCTCAGTCCACACGCGCGTAACGCCGCGGCAACGCCGACGACAGGCGAATCTCTCCGGCGTCCGCAAGCTTCGCCAACGCGTTGCCGACCGCGCCTGCCGAGTGCCCCAAAACCGAGGCGATGGCCGACGGGCTCGCCTCGCCTGGCTGTGACCGCACGTAGTCGAGCACCATCGCCCGCAATGCCCCACGCTCCAAGCGCGTCGTGTCCTTTGGACCAGCCTGCCCGGGCTCGGTGACGTATGCCGTCTCCAATTTGGCCACGAGCGCCCAGCGGTCGGGCAGTCGCCGTCCCCGATCCCGTCCCCCAGAATGTCGACGGACCCGACCGTCGCGCTCCAGTGCCACAAGGGCCTTGCCCGTGGTCGAGTGTCCGAGCCCGGCGCGCTGAGCCAGCTCGGCGACGGTGGCCGGCTCGATCGCCAAGACGGGCACGAGGACCTCGGCGGCGGGAGTAGCAGTAGTCATGAGGCACCTCCAGGTCTCCTGATCTCGGTCGCAGAAGACCTACCTCCACCTCGGCGACGACCTCAAGGCCCAGCGCGACGACGCCGGGACCGAAAGCCAGCTCGCCGAAGACGTTACAGCTGAGGCTGTAATGTGGCGGGTATGGCCACTCTTGCCGAGATCCGACTCGATGCACTGGCCCGGGTCGGTCGGGCGCTGGCTGACCCGACCCGTTGCCGGCTGTTGCTGGCCCTCCTCGACGGTCCGACCTACCCGAGCGAGCTGGCCGACCGATTGGGGCTCACCCGGGCCAATACGAGCAATCACCTGGCCTGCCTGCGGGGGTGCGGGCTCGTGCTGGCGGAGCCTGAGGGCCGTCAGGTCCGCTACCAGCTGGCTGACCCCAACCTGGCCCACGCCCTGGGGGACCTGGCCGACGTGGTCCTCGCGGTCGACGCCGACCAGCCGTGCCTGAACGACCACGTCACCGCCTTGGGGGCGGGCCGCTGATGGGACACGACCATGGACAGGGGACAGGGACCGCGGCGAGCGAGCAGCGGGGTCGGCTGACGCTCGTGCTCGGGATTACCGTCACCATCCTGGCCGTCGAGATCGTGGGCGGCGTGCTGGCCCATTCGCTGGTGCTCATCGCCGATGCCGGCCACATGGCCACCGATGCAGCGGGGATCGGCCTGTCGCTGTTGGCGGTGTGGTTCGCCAACCGACCCGCCAGTGAGTCCCGGACCTTCGGCTACCAGCGCGCCGAAATCCTCGCCGCCGTGGTCAACGCCGTCTTGCTGTTCGGGGTCGGGGCGTTCATCCTCATTGAGGCGGCTCGCCGCCTCGCGCACCCCGAGACCTCCACGCCGAGCCTGATGGTCGTCTTCGGGGTGATCGCCCTGGCCGGCAATGGCGCCAGCCTGGCCCTCTTGCGAAGTGGCCAAAACGAGAGCCTGAACGTCCGTGGCGCGTTCCTCGAGGTGCTGTCCGACATGCTCGGCGCGGCGGCGGTCCTCGCCGCCGCCGCCGTCATCGCTGGCACCGGCTACCAGCGGGCCGACGCCCTGGCGTCGATATTCATCGGCGTGCTCATCCTGCCGCGCACCGTCAAGCTCTTGCGCGACGCCGTCGACGTGCTGCTCGAAGCCACCCCGAAGAACGTCGACCTCGCCGAGGTCCGCGGCCACATCTGCGACGCCCCCGGCGTGCTCGGTGTGCACGACCTGCACGTCTGGACGATCACGAGCGGTATCCCAGTGCTGTCGGCCCATGTGGTGATCGCCGACGCTGTCCTGGCTGACGGGGGCGGTGCCCAGGTGCTCGACTGTCTAGCCGAGTGCCTGGCCGGGCACTTCGACGTCGAGCACTGCACCTTCCAGCTGGAACCCGCCAGCCACCGCGACCACGAACACGCCACTCACCCGTGACCCTTGGGGCCACCCCGAGCGCCGTCCACACGGCGAGACGACTCGAAGCGGCAACCGTGGGCTGGAACACTATCGAGGCCGCCGTCGCCGTGGTCAGCGGCCTGTTGGCGGGCTCGGTGGCGCTCACCGGTTTCGGCCTGGACTCTGGAATCGAGGTCGCCTCCGCCCTTATCGTGCTCGCCCGGCTGCGGGCCGGCGCAGACGGCGAGGCGAACGAAACACGCGAACGGCGGGCGCTTCGCGCGATCGCAGTGACGTTCTTCGCCCTCGCCGTCTACTTGACCGCGGACGGCATCCACAATCTGGTCACCGCCAGCCGGCCCGACACCAGCCCAGCCGGAATTGCCATCAGCACGGCCGCCCTCGTTGTCATGCCGGTACTCGCCCGAGCCAAAGCAGCCGTCGGCCGTCGCATCGACGGCCCCCTCGGCGCGCTCGTGCTCGCCGACGCGGCCGAGACCCGGCTATGCGCCCTGCTGGCCGCCGCTACTCTCGGCGGTCTGCTCGCCTACAGCATCGCCGGCTGGTGGTGGGCCGACCCGGCCGCCGGCTTCGTCGTCGTGTACTTCGCCATCAGCGAAGGCCTCGAAGCCTGGCACGGCGAGCTGTGCGATGACTGACCGGCCCCCCAAAGCCCTCCGGTCAGTGACCAACCCCAGCTCGCACGGCGACCTCAGCAGCGCCTCTCACATAGGCCGCACGCTGTTCGCTGAGCGCCATCGCCACGGCCACCAACGCCGTGACAACCCGCTCAACGGCCACGAATACCGCACCATCGAATAACTGCTCTGCACCAGTAAGGTCGGGAAAGGCTTGGGGCGATCGCAAGGTGCCGTCTCCAACGCGCTGGCCCGCTTGGAAGCAGCTGGCGAGGTTCGCTTGGAGAGCGCCTCGCCACGTCGCTACCGGATCGTCGCCGACTGCTAGCGACGACCCAGCGGGGCCATCTCCCGGCCCATTCCCCCGCGGCCTGCGCGCCGCGGGGGACGACTACCCGGCGCGCGGGGGAACGACTACCCCACTTGTGGGGTAGTGGTCTTGGCGGACTACCCAGCGCCCGGCGCAAGGGTGCGCCGAGAACTTTCTTTCGCCAGCCCGATAGCCCGCCTGGCCCCGAGGACCGCGCGCGGGGGACCGCTACCCCGCGGCGCTGACCTGCGATGACGCGACGCGGGGGAATCGGGTCCCCCGCGACTCCCCCGAATTCGGGGGAGTCCCCCACACGGCGAAGTGGGGGAAAAGCGGGGGAAAAACGGGGGACCCCGCGTGGCGCGATCACGGCTCCGAAACCGAAGGAGCCCGACCATGGCCACCCGCAAGCGTCCCCTCACCGACTCACCGTTCGACACCTTGGAGCGCACCTTCACGCTCCTGACCTCCGGTCCCGACCCGCTCGCCCTCGACGGCACCGCCGTCGCCGGCCTGCCGGACCGGCCGATCCCGCTCGGGGAGCTGAAAGCCCGCCTCCTGCACCCCTCCACCCGTTTCGAGGTCCGCGACGCCATCGTCGACGAGC
>JAJZJC010000107.1:3891-8231 GCA_021810205.1 Actinomycetes bacterium | reverse complement strand
ACGGCATGCAGCAGGAGGCTCGGGCGCTCGGCGACCCGACCCGCCATCGGTTGTTCCGCTACATCGCCGAGGCTGCGCGCCCCGTCGGGGTTGCAGAGCTGACGGAATTCGTCCGGCTGAACCACAATGCGGTCCGCCAGCACCTCGCCGTGTTGAAGGACGCCGGGCTCGTGATCGAGGAGGTCGAGCAGCGCTCGAAGCCCGGGCGTCCCCGTCTGCTCTACCGGCTGGCGCCCGAGGCTGCTGGGCGCTGGGGCACTCCTGGCGCGTACGCCTGGTTGGCAAGCCTGCTCTCCGACGCGGTGCGCCGGCGCCTCGAGCCACGCCAGGTCGGTCGTCAGGAGGGGCACCGCCGGGCGGCGGAGCTGACTGGTAGCGGTGAGCCTGTCCGCCTGCTGGAGATCGAGATCGAGCGGCGAGGGTTCAGGCCAGCGCGTCTCGAGCGCGGCCGGAAGATCGAGTTCGTGCTGGGGCGCTGCCCGTTCGTCGACGTGGCAGGCTCGGACCCCGGCACGGTGTGCCAACTGCACCTTGGCGTGATCGAGGGGTTGGCGGAGGGTCTCGGTGGTCTCGACGTCGAGGGGCTGGTCCCGAAGGACCCGCGCCGTGCGGGATGCCGCCTCACCGTCCGGCGCCAGGACGCTCTGATCTCCCGTTCTTGACCTCGCGGGAGAGTGAACAGGTCGATCACGGTAACGGCGGGCGTCGAGACGTGAGACTTCGGACGTCTCTGACCGAGCGCCTCCGCGTGCCGTTCCCGATCATCGGCGCGCCGATGGCGGGAGTCGCCCACGGAGCGCTGGCGCGGGCGGTCACCGAGGGTGGAGGCCTCGGCATGATCGGCGTGGGGAGCACCGACCGAGCGGGGCTCATCGCTCGAGAAGCGCGGGTCGCCAGTGATGGCGGACGCCTCCTTTTCGGGGTCGGCCTCATGGCGTGGGCGCTTGGCGACCGCCCCGAGCTGCTCGAGGAGACCGTGACGGCGAAGCCAGCGTTCGTGTCGGTCTCCTTCGGCTCCCCGGCACCCTACGTCGAGCGGCTCCACGAAGCCGGCATCACGGTGGCGTCCCAGGTGCAGAGCACGGCGCGCGCGATCGCTGCCGTGGACGCCGGCGTCGACATCATCGTCGCCCAGGGGACCGAAGCGGGCGGTCACACGGGGACGGTGGGCACGCTGCCTCTCCTCCAGCTCGTGCTCGACGCGGTCGACGTGCCGGTCGTGGCCGCCGGCGGGATCGCGACGCCACGAGGGGTCGCAGCGGCCCTCGCCGCAGGCGCGGCCGGCGTCTGGGTGGGCACTTGCCTGCTGGCTTGCCCTGAGGCGGCGTGTCGCGCAGAGGCCCGGGACAAGGTGCTGGCCGCGGATGAGACCGAGACGATCCTGACGAGGGTGTTCGACGTCGCCCAGGGCATCGGGTGGCCCGAGACATTCGCGGGCCGCGCCCTGCGCAACCGCTTCACCGACACTTGGCACGGCCGCGAGGCAGACCTGGCCGGCGACACCGAGGCTCGGCACCGACTCGCCGATGCTCGCACGGCAGGCGACTACGACACCGCGTACATCTATGCCGGCCAAGCTGTCGGCCTCGTCCGCCGGTCTGTCCCGGCGGCGCAGCTGGTCCGGGACCTCGGTGAGGGCGCGGCGTCCCTGTTGGCCGAGCGCCTCGAGGCGGTGCTCGTCGACGGGCCGGCGCGCGGCCCGGCAACGGCACGATTGTCTAGCAACGACTAGCATTTAGGCCAATGGAACCTGCCGACGAAGCGGTACGAGGGGGCGGGGACCCAGCATGCTGGGCGCACCTCGTCTGCCCCGAGTGCGGCGCGATCGAGACCGACGGGCACCGCGAGTGGTGCCGCCTCGGGCACTCGGCGGACGGAGACGCCGGCTCGCCGGTGGAATCCTGAGGCCCGAGTCCTGAGGCCTGAGGCCTGAGAAGTTCTCAGCCCAGCGGCGTCATGCGCGTGGCGGCGCGGCGAGGTCGGCGAGGTCGCTGTCGGGATCGGCCAGACTCGCGGTGTCGATCGGGCGGTCCGCTCGGAGCAACGCTTCGATGGCGTCCCCCGCATCCCAGATGTTGGCGTTCATCGCGGCGGCAACCCGGCTCTCGCGGAGCCAGAAGCACAGGAACGCCCCGCTGGAGGGGTCGCCGCGGAAGACCACCTGGTCGAAGACGGGCGCCCAGCCCCGGTACTCCATCCCGAGGTCGTACTGGTCAGAGAAGAAGTAAGGGGTGCGGTCGTAGACGACGTCGTGGCCGAGCATGGACCGAGCGGCTGCAGGGCCCTGGTTGAGCGCTGCTGACCAGTGCTCGAGCCGGATGCGGGTGCCATAGCGGGGGTGGTGCGCGTTGGCGACGTCGCCTGCGGCGAAGATCCCCGGGGCACTGGTCTGCAGGTGCTCGTCGACCACCACCCCGTTGTCGACCGCCAGGCCGGCTGCTTCGGCGAGCTCGGTCCTCGGCGCCACCCCTACTCCCACGACGACCGCGCTGGCCGGCAGCACGGTGCCGTCGGAGAGCCGGACCGACTTGACCGACTTGGTTCCCGTGATGGCCTCGACACCCACCCCGAAGTGCAGGTCGACCCCGTGGGCTGCGTGCAGGTCCCGGTAGATGGCGCCAACCTCCGCACCGAGAACCCGTTCCAAGGGAACGCCGTACAGCTCGACCATCGAGACGGCTGCGCCGAGCTGGCGTGCGGAGGCGGCGACCTCCGCGCCGATCCAACCCGCGCCGATCACGACCACCTGCGCCTTCGGGCTGAGCACGTGGCGGAGCCGGTCGGCGTCCTCGACACTGCGGAGGTGGAGCACCCCGTCGAGACCGGCGCCGTCGATCGCGAGGCGTCGAGGGACCGCGCCGGTCGTGAGCAGCAGCCGGTCGTAGTCGACGTGCTCGCCCGAGGCCAGCGTGACGGCGCGGTCCGCCGGCTTGATCGCCACGACCGAAGTGGACGTGCGCAGCTCGATGTCGTGCTCCTCGTAGAAGCCGGCGGAGTGCACCGCGACAGCGTCGAAGTCCTTCTCGCCGCGCAGGTACTCCTTCGACAGCGGGGGGCGTTCGTAGGGGCGCCGTGCCTCGTCTCCGAGCAGCACGATCCGGCCGTCGAACCCCTCGGCGCGCAGGGTCTCGGCTGCCTTCGCGCCGGCGAGGCTCGCTCCTACGATCACGAACGTCTGTGCCGTGCCTGGCATGGTTCCTCCTTTTCGATCCTGCGTCCCACATGAACCGCGTGTGGCTCTCCGGCGTCACCGTGATGGCCGGGCTTCCTCTGGCGCAGAGCATCTGGGCTCGGCTGTCAACGCAGCGGGTTCTCCCTTCCTCGCTGATCGGTTGGCCGTGGCCCGAAGATCCGCCGTTCCGACTGGTCGATGCGGACGTCGTTGATGCTCGCCTCGCGCCTTCGCATGAGCCCGTGCTCGTCGAACTCCCACAGCTCGTTGCCGTGACTGCGCCACCACTGCCCGCTCGAGTCGTGGCTCTCGTACTGGTAGCGCACGGCGATCCGGTTGTCGGAGAAAGCCCAAAGGTCCTTGCGCAACGCGTAGTCGAGCTCGCGTTCCCACTTCTGCGTCAAGAACTCGACGATCTCGGCACGCCCGCAGACGAAGGCGTCCCGGTTGCGCCAGACCGAATCCTCGCTATAGGCGAGGACGACCCTTTCGGGGTCGCGACTGTTCCAGGCGTCCTCGGCGCCCTGGACCTTCTGCAGCGCGGTCTCCCTCGTGAAGGGGGGCAGCGGGGGGCGTTCCTCGGTCATGGCGAGCGTCTCCTCCTCCGCGCGAGACCGCCTTCGACGGCCACGCTCTTGTTGGTCATGCCACCGTTCTCCTCTCCGGGTGACGGCGTTCGACGAGTGCCCGTGCCAACGCGGCGACCATCAGGCAGAGGACGGCCACCCAGGCCGCGACGCCGACCCAGACCCACGCCCGGGCGACGACGACCATGTACCCGAGGCCGGGGGTCTGGCCCAGGCTGAAGGACGCCACCGTGTACATGCCGAGGGGGAACACCATGTTCCACAGCCTCGGCTCGTAGCTGCGCGGGTAGCGGCGGAGCACGTAACGCCAGACGCCGAAGAGCACGAGCAGGGGGATCCACCAGGTGCCGAAGGCCCACAGCACGACCGACAAGCCGACGACGAACGGCCGTAACGCCGTCACGAGCAGCCGGGCGTCGGGGTCGTGGAGCGCGAGGATGCCTGCAGCCGCGCGCACGCTGATCGCGGTCGCGCCCATGGCGATCCAGTAGGCCGGTCCCATCTCGGCGGGAGTGACCTCCACCACCAGGAGCCGGAGGAAGATGATCACGATGAGGACGAGGTAGAGCATCACCCCGAGG
>JAJZJC010000107.1:0-3881 GCA_021810205.1 Actinomycetes bacterium | reverse complement strand
CACTTGGCCGGCGCGTGCGGGGCGACCGCGGTTGCGACGATGGAGAGCGACTGGGTCGAGACGACCCAGACCAGCCAGGTGCCGTTGATCTCGCGCAGGACCGGCCGGCGTGCCGCCGCGACGATCGAGCCGGGGAGGCCGTAGGTGAGCAAGACCCATATCACGGCAGCCCCGCAGCCGAGCCCGAACGCGACCAGCGGGTGGCCGGCGAGCACGAAGCGGGTGGCGAGCACGTCGGTTCCGGCGACCACGGTGAAGTAGGCCATCGCGACGGTGGGGTCGGCCGCGCTCTGGCGCACGAAGGGCTGGAAGAAGACGAAACGTGCCAGGTAGGCCGCGAGAAGGCCGACGAAGCCCGCTGCGGCGAAGCCGAAGATGACCTCCGAGAGCAGCGCGTAGCCGAGGAGACGGGTGCCGATCGAGACGATCCCGGTGGCCATCACGAACGCGAAGTAGCCCGGGTCGAGCGTCGCGATCGCACGGGGCAGGAGCCGTGCGGGCTCGCGGAGCGTCCCTTGGGGGTCCGGCGAGGCAGGTTCCATCGCTCAACTCCTTGGTCGCGGGTTCTTCGAGCGGGTACTTGGCGGCGTGGTCGTGGGTCCTTGGTCGTGGCTCGTGAGCGAGAGACAGTTCGTGCGCACCTGCGTCGCCCCAGGGCCTCAGTAGCGGACCCCGATCCGACGCCACCGCCGCCCGCTCGTGCCCGGCTCGTTCGGACGGTTCGCCCTGCGGCTGCGGTAGACGACGAAGGGCCGCCACATGTACCAGACCGGGGCGCTCCAGGCGTGCACGAGCCGGGTGAAGGGCCACGCGGCGACGATGAGCCACGCCAGGCTCACGTGGATCTGGTAGAGCACCGGGGCGGACGCGATGGCGTGCACGTTCGGGCTGCCCGCGAAGAGGCTCCGGAACCACACCGACACGGTCGCGCGGTAGTTGTAGCCGGCCCCGAGGAGGTTGACGACCGTGGTCATCGCGAAGCCGAGGACGATCTCTACGAGCAGCAGGATCAAGATGAACCAGTCCACCGGGCTGGTGGTGGCGCGGACCCGGGTGACGAAGATCCGCCGCCCCGCCAGGATGGCGACGCCGACGAGCACCCCGACGACGGCGACGGTGCCCGCGGCGGCCGCGAACCACCGGTAGACGGGCTCGGAGATGCCGATCGCCTTGGTCCACGACGCAGGGACGAGGATCCCGATGACGTGCCCGCCGATGGCGAGGAACGTCGCGTAGTGGAAGATCGGCCCGCCCCACCTGAGCCAGCGCTTCTCCTGGAGCTCGGTGGAGCGCGTGGTCCACCCGAACTGGTCGTAGCGGTAGCGCCAGACGTGGCCGATCACGAAGATCGCGAGCGCGACGTAGGGGATGACGGCCCACCAGAAGATCTCGAAGCCTGAGGCGCCGTTCATCGTCTCGCCGGTCCCAGGGTCACGCCGGCGCCGAGGACCTCGGGCGGGGCGAAGGGCTCGAGGCCCACCTTCTCCGACGGCGGGCCCTCTGCCCGGTACCGGTGCAGCGCCTGGCGGTCCAGACGGGTCGGTCCCGGCAGCACGTCGCTGACGGCGGCGACGACGCCCGCGTACGGGCTGGCAGCCTTCACGAGCGCGAGGCGAAGGGCGTCGAGCGCCATGCGGTGCTCGCCGAGCACGCTCGCCCCGGCCGGGTGGGCGGCGGCCAGCTCCAAGAGCGCGGGGAGGTAGTCGGGCAGCTCTCCGGGGGCGACGCGGAACCCTGCCTCCCGGAAGGCGCCGGCGAGGGCGGCGAGCGCCATACCCCGCTCTCGAGTGTCGCCGTGGCGGTAGTAGGTCAGGTGGAGGCAGGCCCCCCGGGAGAGGTCGAACGTGTCGACGTAGGTCGCGGCCGCCTCCAGTGCCGGCATCTGCGCGAGCCACTCAGTCGCTGCGTGGAGCCCCGAGCGCGCCGGACCTTCCGGGATCGTCCCGAGCGCTTCTCGCAGCGCGGGCAGGTCGCGTGCGAAGTCCTCGTCGGGGTAGCTGAGCAGCACCGACGCGCAGCCGAACACCGTCGCTGCCTTCTGGCGCCTCATGCGCTCCCTCCTGCCCCGGCGAGGCCGAACGGTCCGGGCGCGGGGTTCTCTGCGACCCGCAGGTGGAGCCGGCCACGGTTGTCGCGCCCTGCGACCGAGGCATCGGCCGAGCCCTCGTCGAGGAGGTGGAACCCGGGCACTGCCTCGCGCTCGGGGCCGTCTCCGCCCATGCCTGGGCCGCCTTCGGACTCGAGCGAGCAGCCCGAGAGATCATGCTGGGCGAGGAGGCGCCCGGCGTCCTCTGCGTGCGCTGGCGGCACGACGTAGCGGTCCTCGTAGCGGGCGATGGCCAGCAGTCGGAACAGGTCCTCGGCAGCCTCGTCGGTCAGCCCGACGTCGGCGGCATGGACAGCGGGGTCTTGCCCGAGCTGGTGGGCTCGCATGACCGATCGGACCATCGCCAGTCGGCGCAGGGACGACCGCACAGGGCCGGTGTCGCCTGCGGTGAAGAGGTTGGCCAGGTACTCGACCGGGATCCGCAACGCGTCGATGGCGGCGAACACGTTGTCGGCCTCGGCGTCGTCGTAGCCCGCTGCGGCGGTGACGTCGGCGACGGGCGAGAGCGGCGGGATGTACCAGACCATGGGCATGGTGCGGTACTCGGGATGAAGGGGCAGGGCCACTCGGTGACGGGCGATCAGGGCGTAGGTCGGCGAGCGGCGAGCCGCGGCCAGCCAGTCGTGCGGGATGCCCTGGCGTTCCGCCTCCGTGGCGACGGCGGGGTCGTCGGGGTCCAAGAAGACCTCCAGCTGCGCCTCGTAGAGGCTCGCCGGGTCGGAGGTCGCCGCGGCGGCGAGGACTTTGTCGGCGTCGTAGAGCATCAGCCCCAGGTACCGCAGCCGCCCGACGCACGTCTCCGAACAGACCGTGGGGAGCCCCGCCTCGATGCGGGGGAAGCAGAAGGTGCACTTCTCGGCTTTGCCGGTGCGATGGTTGAAGTACACCTTCTTGTACGGACATCCCGACACGCAGAAGCGCCAGCCCCGGCAGCGGTCCTGGTCGACCAGCACGATGCCGTCTTCCTCTCGCTTGTACATGGCCCCCGACGGGCACGACGCGACGCAGGACGGGTTCAGGCAGTGCTCGCAGATGCGCGGCAGGTAGAACATGAACACCGACTCGAAGTCGAGCTTCACCTTCTCGGCTGCATCCTCCGGGAGGGCCACGATGTTCGGGTCCTGAAGCGCTCTGGCGGGTGCGCCGGCCAGGTCGTCCTCCCAGTTGGCGCCCCAGGTCGGGTTCATCTCCCGCCCGGTCAGCGCGGAGCGCGTGGAGACCGACGGGGCCTTGGTGCCGGCGGGAGCGGTGATGAGCCGCGCGTAGTCGTAGCTGTACGGCTCGTGGTAGTCCTCGATCGTCGGGAGGTCGGGGTTGCAGAAGATCGAGATGAGCTTCTTCAGCCGGCTCCCGGCCTTGAGCGTGAGACGGCCCTTCCTGTCGAGGGTCCAGCCGCCGTGCCACTGCTCCTGGTCCTCGTAGCGGGCCGGGTAGCCGAGACCGGGCTTGGTCTCGACGTTGTTGAAGTAGACGTACTCGGTGCCCGGCCGGTTGGTCCAGGTCTGCTTGCAGGTGACCGAGCAGGTGTGGCAGCCGATGCACTTGTCGAGGTTCATCACCATGCACACCTGGGCCATGATCCTCATCGGGCGGTACCCATCAGAACTCGACCTCCTGGGAACGTCGGCGGATGACTGCCAGCTCGTCGCGTTGGGAGCCGGTCGGTCCGTAGTAGTTGAACCCGGCGGACAGCTGGGCGTAGCCGCCGATCATGTGTGACGGCTTCATCACCACCCGGGTGAGGGAGTTGTCGGTCCCGCCGTGCAACCCCGAG
>JAJZJC010000106.1 GCA_021810205.1 Actinomycetes bacterium | reverse complement strand
CGACCGTGGTGCCCCAGCGCTGGATCGCGGCGAGTGTCACCGTCATGCCGTCACCGTCATGCCGTCACCGTCTCGCCCTCAGGTGACGTGTCGACCCGATAGCGGCTGGTCACGATGTCGTCGACGACGGCGGCGTCCGCCCGCAGCGCCTCGGCGGCGTGCTCGGCGCGGCGCCGTTCGTCGAGCCGCTCGAGGATCGCCACGCGCCGCGCCGCCATCGACCACTGCAGCCTCGAGAGTGCAGCCTTGTTCGCCGCGTCGATCGCGGCGCGTTCGGTGCGCGTCACCTCGTCGGCGAGGAGACCGGCGTGGAGGCGCGCGTCGAGGAGCCCCTCGAGCGTGCAGACCGCGCGCTCGGCATCGGCGAAGGTGAGGTACCGGTGCCGCGCGTGGTCCCGCTGGTCGATCGCCGCGCGCAGGGCCGCACTGGCGGCACGCAACGTGTGCTTGGCGCCCTCCTCTTCGATGCGCCGCACGCGCAGCACCGTCTCGAGGCGGAAGCGGTAGCGGCTCATGGCGCCATCACCGGCGTCGTCTCGATACCTGGCGCGCCGACGGGCCCCGAGGCGGGCGCGAGGAGCGCGGCGAGGCACGCCCAGGCCTCCTCTGCACTGCAGCGCTCGGCGACGTCTTGGCGTAAGAAGCCGTCGATCAAGTCCTTCAGCTCGAGGGCGCGGTCCACGAGCGGGCTGGACCCGCGCACGTACGCACCGACTTCGACGAGGTCCTTCGCCTCGCGGTAGGCGGCCATGAGCTGGCGGAGCTCACGCACGAGCGCGCGCTGTGCGGGCGTGGTGACGGCCGGTTCGACCCGCGAGATCGACTCGAGCACCTCGATGGCTGGGAAGTGACCGGCGGTCGCAAGGCGGCGCGACAGCACGACATGGCCGTCGAGGATCGAGCGTGCCGCGTCCGCGATCGGCTCGTTCATGTCGTCGCCGTCGACGAGGACGGTGTAGAGCCCCGTGATGGAGCCGCGCTCGCCGGCACCGGCGCGCTCGAGCAGGCGCGGCAGGAGCGAGAACACCGAGGGCGGGTACCCCCTCGTCGCAGGTGGCTCCCCCGCGGACAGACCCACCTCGCGCTGGGCCATGGCGAAGCGGGTGAGGCTGTCCATCATCAAGACGACGTCCCTGCCCTGGTCCCGGAACCACTCCGCGATGCGCGTCCCCGTGAACGCCGCGCGGATCCGCACGAGGGCCGGCTGGTCCGAGGTCGCCACCACCACGACCGAACGCGACGAGGCGTCACCGAGGTCCCGCTGGATGAACTCGCTCACCTCGCGTCCGCGCTCGCCGATCAGGGTGACCACGGAGACCTCGGCGTCGGTCCCGCGTGCGATCATCGACAGCAGGCTCGACTTGCCGACTCCCGAGCCCGAGAAGATGCCGAGCCGCTGGCCCCGTCCGCACGGGATCGCCGTGTCGATGGCACGGACCCCGAGGGCCAGCGGCCGGTCGACCATCTCACGACGCAACGGGTGCGGAGGCGTGCCCTCGAGACCCACCAGCTCCGCGTCGTCGATGGGCGGGCCGTCGTCGATCGGACGGCCGAGACCGTCGACCACGCGCCCGAGAAGGCCCTCGCCGACCGCGATCGAAAAGGGGCGGCCCTCGGTCTCGATGGCATCGCCGTAGCGGACGCCGGCGAGCTCACCGAGCGGCATGCACGCCAGCCGGGAGCCCTGGACCGCGACGACCTCGGCGGGCAGCACGCCGCCGTCCGCCCGGTGCACCCACACCGCGTCGCCGACGGCGGCTTCCACCCCCTCCACCTCGAGGCGGAGGCCGACGAGGCGCGTCACCCGTCCGGTGCGGCGCGGCGCGGCGGCCTTGGCGAGCGCGTTGCGCACGACGGGACGCGCGAGCACGCTCATGCGACCCCCTCGCACACCGGGTCGGACTGCGCCACGCCAGGTGCGTCTGCGCCGAGACGACCCGTCGGCGCGCCGAACGTCTCGTCGTCCTCCGCTGGGTCGGGGTCGAGGTTCGCCGGCAGCTGGGCCTCGAGCTCTTGGCGCGTCGCGGCGGCAAGGGTCGGCAGCAGGCCGTCCAACGTGCTGCGGACCCTGGCGAGGGCGGCGGGGATCTGCGCGTCGATGTCACAGCCCCCGGCGGTGATCCGACAGCCGTGGACGTCGACCTCGGGATCGCGCACCACCGTCACCCGTGCACCGGCGGTCACCTGTGCCCCGGCCGTCACCTCTACGATCTCGTCGTCGTCGAGCTCACAGTCGGGGTGGACGTGGACGACGAGGTCGGGGCCGCGCGGCGCCAGCGCGAGCGCACGCACGATCGCCTCACGCACGGCCGTCGCACCCAGCACCAGCTCGCGGCCGATCAAGACCTCGGCGACGTCGGTCACGAGGCCCGCCAGGTCCCCGACGACTTCGTCGACGACGTCGGAGCGGAGCCTCGCGACCTGGCGCGCGGCCTGCTCGAGCTGCGCCGCGGTACGGCGGACGGCCGCGGTGCGAGCAGCCTGCGCCGAGGCCCGCACCTCGGCCGCGCCGGCGGCCCTTCCTTGTTCGAACGCTTCGCGCCTCGCTTGCTCGATGAGCTCGTCGACGGAGGTATGCACGGTCTGTGCAGCCATCGGCGGCGCAGGCGGCGCCGCGCGCACGGGCGACAGGGGGACCGTCTGGCCCGCGCCTTTGATGACCCGCTCGGCGCGGGCACGCTCAGACGATGAGCTCATCGTTTCCTCGCCCGATGGTGATTGTCCCGTTGTCCGCGAGCTCGCGCACCGCCTTCACCACTGCCGTCTGCGCGGCCTCCACGGCGGAGAGCCGCTGGGGACCGAGCGAGGAGATCTCCTCGCGCAAGTCGTCGGCCGCGCGCTCGGACATGCAGCGCAAGAACCGCTCGGTCGTCTCGGGGGTGGCGGTCTTGAGCGCCAGGGCGACGTCCTTCATCACGACGTTGCGCAGCACCGTCTGCAGCGTCATGTCGTCGAGCTGCGCGACGTCGTCGAAGACGAACATCTCGCCGCGGATGACCTCGGCGAGCTCGGGATCCTCGGACTCGATCTGCTGGAGGATCTCGCGTTCGACCGCGGGGTCCACGTTGTTCAGCACGGCAGCTGCCGCCGACACACCGCTCGTCGCGACTGCCGCGTTCCCCCCGCCCCGAAGGACGTTCGCGAGGCGTTGCTCCAACACCTCCCCGATGCGCCGGACGAGCGAGGACGCGACAGGGGACATCGTGGCCATGCGGCGCACGACCTCGGAGGCCAGATCGTGGTCGAGATGGTCGAGCACGCGCGCGGCGTGCTCGTGGTAGATGTTCGCCACCACGATCGCGATGACCTGGGGGTGCTCGTCCTCCAAGAACCCCGCGATCTGCGCCGGCTCGATGCGGTTCAGAAAGCCGAGCGGGTCTTCGACGACCGCGAGGTCGAGGTCGGCCATGATCTCGGCGGCCCGCATCGGCCCCAGGCGGTCGACCAGCCAGCGGTGGGCGACGTCCACACCGCCCTGGCGAACCTGGAGGAAGGCGCCCGTGGCGTTGGTGAACTCCGACGTCACCGCACGCACGTCGTCCGCGGTGAGGGCAGGGAGCCTGGCGACCTCGACCATGAGGCGGATGGCGTCCGCCTCCGACATCGAGTTCAACAGGATCTTGGCACGGGCATCGTCCAGCTGGGTGATGACCACCGCCGCGCGCTGGGGGCCCGACAGCCTCACGGCTCGCTCCCCGCCCGCTCCAACGGGGTACCGTCACGCAGCCAGCTGCGCAGCACCGACGCCACCTCTGCGGGCTGGTCGTCGATGAACTGCTCCATCTCGGGGGTGACGCGCTCGGAGATGGCGATGCGGGGGATCTCGCCGGTCGGCAGCGGGTCGTACTCGACGGGGGCGTAGGCGGGGAGCATCGCGGTGGCCGCCTCCACCATGGCGTCCGCGCTCTGCCCGCGCTTGCGGCGCTTCGCGCTGCGCCAGATCAAGAACAGCAGCGCCAGCACGACGAGGGCCGCTGCGCCGTCCTTTTCGATGGTGCCCATCTCCGCCTTCTTGGCAGCCGCCGCGGTGGCCTTCGCAGCGGCGGCGACCTGCGCGGCCGCCGCCGTGCTGAAGGGCGTCTGGGTGAACGAGAGCACGTCGCCTCGGGCGGTGTTGATGCCGGCTGCCGCAGCCACGCCCGTCTGGATCGCCGCCATTGTCGTGCCCTTGGGGATCGCCCGGGAGTTGACCAGGACGGCGACCGACTGCTTTGTGACGGTGCCCGTCGGCGATGTGATCGTCTGTGTCTCCGTGCTCGCCTCGCACGTCTTTGTCGTCGATGTCTGGGTGTAGGTGCCGGTCCCGTTGCCGCCGGTGACCGTGACCATGCCGGCTGTGCCGCCGCCGACGGTGCCGTTGCCGGTGTACTTGGTCTTCGTCGTCTTTGTGCCCGTGCAGTAGGTGGTCGCCGCGCCCTTTGTCCCCGGGACGAGCTTGTGCGCGATGGTCTTGGTCTTGTTGAAGTTCAAGATCGCGTTCACCTGGACGTCCGCGTTGCCCGCGCCGAAGACCGACTGGAGGTACGACTCGACCTTCGCCTGCACGCTCGAGTCGTAGGCGGCCGTCTGGCTGTTCTGCGCCGAGCTGCCGATGTTCACCCCGGGGCCCGCGAGCAGCGTCCCGTTGTTGTCGGCGACGGTCACGTCGGCCGCGGCGAGCCCCGGGACGCTCGAGGCGACCAGGTGGACGATTGCCGCCACCTGGTTCTGGGACAGGGTGTGGCCCTGGACGAGGTTCACCAGCACCGACGCGCCGCTCGCCTTGGCTGTGTTGATCGCCAGGGTGTTGTTCGCCGCTTCGGCGACGTTCACCTGCGAGCTCGCCACACCCGAGATCGAGTCGATGGTCTGCTCGAGCTCTCCCTGGATGGCCTGGAGGTACTGGGCCTGCTGGGCGATCTGGGAGGTCGTGAGGCTCGACTTTGTGAGCAGTGACAGCCCGACGGTGCTCTGCGACGGGAGGCCCGCGGCGGCCGCGGTCAGTCGAGCCTGCGCCACGTCGTTCTCGGGCACGAGGATGGTCGCACCACCGTCTTGGAGCTGGTAGGGCACGTGATCGGTCGTGAGCTGCTGGGTGATGGAGGCGGCGTCGGAGGGCTGGAGGTTGCTGAAGAGCACGCCGTAGGTCGGCTTGCCCGAGAGCGACATGAAGATGACGCCAATGAGGAGGGCGCCGAGCACGGCCGCGACGGTCACGGCCTTCTGCCCCGGGGTGAAGCCGGACGCGAAGCGCTTCAGCCCGTCCTTCATGCGGTTCATGTCAGTGGCGGGAACGAGAGCCATGTCAGATGGGCATCGTGGCGATCGAGGTGTACGCGGCAAGCGCCTTGTTGATCAGCGACGTCGCCACCTGGGTGTCGAGCGACGCCTTGGTCGCCGCGATCATCGTGTTGGCGAGTGTGCCCTGGCCCGCGGCGGTCTGGATCTCTTGGGTGGTCGCGCTCTGCTGCGCGGAGTTCAGCGAGTCGATGGCGTTGCCGAGCGCGTTGGTGAACCCCCCGCCGCTCGAACCACCAGCGGCTGTCGTGCCGGGGGGGCTCGCACCCGCCGCCGTGGTGCGCTGCGGCGCAGCGAGAGGCGGCAGGTTCGGCAAGGACGAGATCGGGGCGATCGACATGTCAGCTCCCGATCGTGAGGCCGGCGGTGTACGCGGCCATGGCCTTCTGCATCATGGCGGTGTCGGCCTGGTAGCCCTCCTGCGCCTGGAGCATGCCCACCAGCTGGGAGGCGAGGTCGACGTTCGGGACGATGACGTCGCCCTGCGTATTGGCGATCGGGTTTGTCGGCTGGTAGGTGACGATCCCCTTGGTTGTCCGGATCGTGATGCGCGCCACCTGGACGGCCTCGCCCGCCCCGCCCGTCGCGATCGGCGAGAGGAACGGCGTCTGCGCGCCGTATGCGGGCTTGCCGACCGCGACCGTGTCGTTCATGTTGGCCACGTTGCCGGCCGACGTGTCGATCCAGGTCTGCATCGCCTCGGCCCCGGACCCCGAGATGGAGAGCGCTTGGAACATGCTCACGTGAACGGACCTCCTGCCGCGCCCTGCACGAGGTGGAACTGGTCGTTCAGGGCGCTCGTGATGACCTGGTACTGGAGGGTGGACTGCTGCGCCGCGACGAGCGCTGTCGTCAGGTCGACGTTGTTGCCGTCGGTCGCCGGGGGCGCCTTCGAGGGCTGCTCGGTGATGGTGGCGGTGCCACCCTCGGCGATCGCACGCTCGAGGCTCTGGCGGAAGCTGACGTGCTCCGCGGTGTAACCGGGGGTCTCGGCGTTCGCCAGGTTGCCGGCGATCGCCTGCTGCTGCTGAGTGACCCCGTCGAGGGCGAACTGGAGAATGTTGACGACGTTGCCGCCCACAGAAGACCCCTTTTGGACATGCGCACGAGCACGCGCCGCGCGCGCTCCTTCTGCCCGTCCTGGGCCCGTGAGCGACGATCCTCCGTCGCCGTTCGAGTCATCGGCTGAAGACGGCTGCGACTTGAGGGATCTGTGCGATTTGGGTGCAGCTCACCTTCTGGCGACGAATGCGAGGTGCAGCAGGAACGCCGCTCAAGGCGCAGGGCAACCGATCGCCTCGGCCGCCGCCGCACAGATCGCACTCAACGTGTCAGGACCCGCTCTGCCGGCCCGCCGCACCAGCTTCGCTCGGGGGACGAGTTGGAGGTTGTCGAGGTTCACCACACAGGGCGTGCGGACGCCCTCGGGCGCAGAGAGCTCGACCTCGGTACTGAGGCCGCGAACCGTCGAGGTGATCGGAGCAACGATCACCGAATGCAGCACCCGCCCCAGGGGATCGCGCGTGAGCACGACGACCGGGCGACGCTTGTCGAGCTCGGCGAGCCAGATCTCGCCTCGCCGGACCGCAGGCCCGCTCAGCTGTCCTCGGGCCACACGGCGTCCCAGTCGGTGTCGTCGGCGAGGTCGCTCCAGTCGGGCGACGCCAGGCCGAGCGCGATCTCCTCGGCGGTGGGTGGCGTCTCGGTGTAGGCCTTCACGTCGTGACGAAGACGGTGCACTCGGATCAACTCCGAGAGCGCGACATCGATGGCGGCAGACGACGACGACGCTCCCAGCAAGGCGCGCGCTTCGGACAGCTTCGCCCGGTCGACGGTGATCGTTGCCTTCTCTTTTGCCATACCAACAATACTACCATCTGGTGGTAGCGATCTCCCCAGGTCGCTGTTCCGCAATCGCGCTCGCCTCGAGGCGCTGCGCGCTCAGCAGCGCTGGTCGACGAAGAGGGCCGGCGAGGCGTCGTGCCGGGGGCTCTCGCTGCGTCGCAGCAGGGCGCCCACCGCCGCGTGGCGCGCGGCCAAGCGCTCATGGAGGTCTCCCTGGGCGGCGAGGATCCGCTGGGCGCGCGCTTCGAGGTGGGCGGGGCAAGGCCCGAGGTCGTCGGGCCAGCGAAGCTCGTCGGGGTACGGGCCCGCCCCGTCGAGCGCCGACTGCCAGTGGGCGAGGCGCGCCTCGAGCGCGCCGAGCAGGCGCTCCCAGGCTGTGGTGGCCTCGGCGGTGGGTTCGGCAGCCGCCTCAGGCAACGTAGGCCCCGATGGACGCGTGCACCTCGGCACCCTCGTGCGCGTCGACGCCGGCCGCGGCGCGGGTGTTCGCGTCGGCGATCTTGGCGATGAGCTCGTGGCACAGCGGGAGGAGGGAGCGGTCCTTCTTCAGGTTGCAGTCGATCAGGCGGCGGTGGACGAACCAGTAGACACCCCGGAGCGGCTCGGCGCCTTCCCAGCCGTTCCCCTCCAAGGAGTCGTGGAGCGCCAAGACGATGTGCTGGGCGTTCACGAGGTAGCGGTGGACGGTCTCGATCGAGCCGGCCTCGAACGCCGCGTCGGCCACGCCCATGTCGTGGAGCAGCTTGTGCTGGAGCATGAGGAGGCGCTGGACCGGCGTGGCCGTCTCCACCTGGTTTGCCAGGTAGCGCTGGCGCAGCATGGCCGCGCGCGGATCGTCCGTGATCATCGTGCGTGCTCCTGGGGTGCGTGCTCGTGGGGTGCCTGCGGGGTCATCCGATTGTGCTGGTCTTCAGCTTGCTGAGCGCGCCCTGGAGCGCAGAGCTCTCGTTCTGCAGCTTGCCGAGGTTGGTCTCCATGGTGACGAACTCTTTTTGGAGGGTGGCGCGCTGCTCGTTCTCCAGCTGCTGGTCCATGCTGATCTGGCGGTTCAGTGCTGTCGCCTGTGTCGTGAGCGACTTGATCGCCGTGGTGAGCGAGCCGGTCGCGGGACTGGTCGCGAGGTTCATGGCGGACGCGAGCTGCTGGGCGGCACCGGGCCGGTACGTGAACGTCCCCAGTGTGACCGGGGGTGTCGCCGCGCTGATGCCCGAGGCGCTCACGACGATCCCGAGCCCGCCGGCCGGCGTGCCGGTGGGCAGAGAGAGCACCTGGCCCGAGCCGGTCGCGGTCACCCCGTTGATC
>JAJZJC010000025.1 GCA_021810205.1 Actinomycetes bacterium | reverse complement strand
GCCGCAACCGTGCGCGAGAACCAGCACCTGCTCGTCGCCAGCTACCTCGGCACCAGCCAATCCCCGCAGGCGGCGCAGGCGCACTGACACGGGCACGCGGGGCAGCGCACCGAAGATCTCATGTGGACGAGCAACGAACGCTGTGGCATAGGCGTGGTCAGCAGCCCGAAGGAGGGAAAGCGTGAGCATTGTCGACTCGGGGAACTGGCCGATCAGCCGGCGGGACAACCTCCGGCTCACGCTCGCGATAAACGACTACGACCAGACCCGGGACCTCGTCAGTGGGCTCGTGCCAGTTGATGGGATCGACCTCACGTGTCTCGTCCTGCCCGTGGAGGAGACGTTCTTCCGGTTCTCGAATTTTCGGGAGTGGCATGTCTCCGAGCTCTCCATGGGCAAGTACTGTTCGCTTCGCGCCGGCGGAGACGATTCGATCGTCGCGATCCCGGTGTTCCCCTCGCGGGTGTTTCGTCACGCGGCGCTCTTCGTACGGGAAGGAAGCGACGTGACGTCGCCGTCCGAGCTCAAGGGCCGGCGGGTGGGCATTCCCGAGTGGACGCAAACGGCGACCATCTATGCCCGTGGACTCCTCGCGGATACATACGGGGTTCCGATCACGACAGTGGAGTGGTTTCAGGGCGGGATCAACGAGCCTGGCAGAGTGGAAGGGATACCGGTGGAGCTCCCAGCCGGCGTCACGTGCACGGCGGTGCCGAACCGGACTCTGACCGAGCTACTGATCGCCGGCGAGCTCGATGCGCTCATCACCGCACATCCTCCCGAGGAATTCGAACAGGGAAGCGGCCGCGTCGTCCGGCTCATCGCGAACTACCGCGAAGTAGAAGAGGAGTACTTCCGCAGGACGGGCATTTTCCCGATCATGCACGTGATCGCGGTGCGCGCCGACGTGTACCACGAGCATCCATGGGTGCTCATGACCCTCTACAAGGCGTTCGAGCAGGCGAAGCGTCGGAGCTTGGTACGCGCGACCGACGCCAACACTTCGAAGTTCCCCTTCCCGTGGGGATTCGAGTACGTCCGCCGGATACAGGACCTGATGGGGGAGGACCCGTGGCCCTACGGGGTCGCTCCGAACCGAGTGACGCTCGACGCATTCCTCGAAATGGCCTATCGCCAGGGGGTCTGCAAACGCCGGCTGACGCCCGAGGAGCTCTTTCCGGCCGAAGTCCAGCGAGAATTCCGGATCTGAGACCTGCAAAGAGCGGCCGGTTGAGACACCATCATCGTGCCGAAGGGTAGGTGCGCCGGAGGTACACGATCTCTGTCGCCTGTGAGGCGCGAGGCCGGCTCGTGCAGGCGAGGAACGCAGAGGTACGAATCGTGCTCACCCCCGGCATGGAGTCCGTGTTGGAAGCGACGGGCCTGGGATGTGGCGATCAGTCCTACGCCATCACGACGAAGACCTGTTGATGTATAGGCTTGGTAGTCAGATCGCCGCTTGATGCCACTGGGGTCGTGCATCCAGGTATCAAGAGGAAGAGGAGATATCCGAAAAGGGGAAAAGCGAAATGTCGTTGCGCCATGCGCTGCTGGCGCTGCTCACTGCGCAGCCGATGTCGGGATACGACGTGACGAAAGTCTTCGATCGATCGGAGACGTTCGTGTGGCACGCGCCGCATTCGCAAATTTACCCGGAGCTGCGCCGCATGGAGGTGGAAGGGCTGATCGCCGCGGAGTCATCCCAGAGGGGCAGGCACGGGATCAAGCGCATGTATTCGGTGACGGCGCCAGGACGAGCGGAGTTGCGACGGTGGGTGTGCGAGCAGATGCCACCGGAGCCGATTCGTGACGCGCAACGACTGAAGTCCGCGTACCTCGAGTTCGGCAGCTTGGACAACGCCCGCCGCCAATTCAAGGCCCATCTCGAGCACTACGAGCTGTGGGAACGCCTTTGGGAGTCGCACGTGGTGCAGCTCAGAGCGCGGGCAACGCCGTTGAATCGGACTGGGATCCGCGGAGACTCCATACCTTGGAAGTGAGGATGGAGATATGGACAAGAAGCCGTTACAGAAGCGGTACCCAGAAGAGCTGAAGGACCGTGCAGTGCGCATGGTGCAAGAGCTCCGACGCGAAGATCCAGCCGACAACTCGGTGGTCTCGCGCGTCGCTCGCCAGCTCGGTGTCGGCGTCGAATCCCTCAGGATGTGGGTGAAGCAGGCCGAGGTCGACACCGGTACGCGCCCGGGGCTCAGCTCCGAAGAGCGCGAGGAGCTGAAGACGCTCCGCAAGGAGAACAAGGAACTGCGGCGGGCGAACGACATTCTCCGGGCCGCTGCAAGTTTCTTCGGGGCGGAGCTCGACCGCCAGTCGAAGAAGTAGTCACCTTCGTCGCCGCCCACCGGGACACAACAACCGGTGGGCGGCGATGGGGGGTCGAGCCGATCCTCGATGCCCTCGGGATCGCCCCCTCCACCTACTACTCGCACATCTCCCGGCCGCCGTCTGCTCGGGCACTCAGCGACGCTCTCCTCCTGCCGATCCTCCTCGCCATCTGGGTGGCCAACTACTCGGTCTACGGCCGCCACAAGCTCTGGAAGGCGGCTCGCAGGGCCGGCCACGACATCGGGCGGGACCAGGTGGCCCGGCTCATGCACGAGCTCGGCATCCGTGGTGCAAGAAGGCAGAAGAAGGTCTTCACGACCAAGGCCGACAAGAAGGCGCTGCGCGCCCCCGATCGCCTTCGGCGCGACTTCACCGCCACAGCGCCCAATATGAAGTGGGTCTGCGATTTCACGTACTGCTCGACGTGGTCGGGCGTCGTCTACGTCGCCTTCGTGATCGACTGCTTCTCCCGGCGCATCGTCGGCTGGAAGGCGTCGCGCTCGATGTCTGAGGCGCTCGTGCTCGACGCACTCAACATGGCGGCGTGGGTCAGACGCAACGTCGACCTCACCGGGCTCATATGCCATTCGGACGCCGGAAGTCAATACACTTCAATTGCATATACCGAGCGGCTGGCCGACATCGGCGCCGCCCCTTCCATCGGCACCGTGGCGACAAGTTACGACAACGCGCTCGCAGAAACGATGAACGGCCTCTTCAAGACCGAGCTCTACCGCAATCCCGCGGTGCTCTCTGCGAACGGCGGGCCGTGGAAGGGGCTCACAGACCTCGAGATCGCCACGTGCGCGTGGGTGTCATGGTTCAACGACGAGCGTCTGTACTCAGAGCTCACAGACTGCACTCCCGCGGAAGTCGAGGCCGCCTACGACGAAGCCAACGCCCGTGAGGCTGTCGCCTGACCGGCGGACTCCCATCCGTAACGATGACGTTACGATAGGACGATGGTCCCCTGCGCCTGGTGCGGTGCCGATTTCGTCCGCTCCGGACGGCGTCGCTTCTGTTCGGACGCCTGCAAGCAGGCGAGCTTCCGGGCCCGTCACGCGAACCCGATCCCGCTACAGCGACCTTCAGGCCCCGACGCCACGATCTACGAATGTCCCGGCTGCGAGCGGCGCTACCTCGGGGTCCGTCGCTGCGAGGACTGCAATCTCTTCTGCCGCAGGGTAGGGGACGGCGGCCTGTGTCCCCACTGCACAGAGCCTGTCGCGCACCTTGACCTCGACGCGTGAGCTGCCACCGCCGGCGCAGCGTCTTTCCTTCCAAGGCCGCGGTGATGCACAATGCCATCGGCAGGCAGTCCGCCGGCCGAAGAGCCAAACGAAAGAGTCTCCACCAAACCCAGGCCGATCCAACGTTGATCCGCGAGCGCCTGATGCGCTCGGACCCCTCCGAGCACGAGGCCATCGTTGCCTACAAGGTCCACGCCTATGAAGGACTCGTCGCTCAGGCCAGAGCAGAGGTCGCCTGGGCACAGGAGGGGCTCCGCATGGTGGACGAGCTGGAGGCAGCCGGGCACCGAGAACCGGACGTCGCAGGCTCGGCACGCTGATGCTCCATGGCACCGCGCGAGGGCGGGCCGTCGGGCGGTGAGCAGCTCCGTGGTGACCCCGAGATGCCGTGCATGAGCACGATCACGACGAGCGCGCGGGGAGCGCCACGGGGTGTGACTGGGACCGATCAGAGGATCGACGCAACCCTCCGGGCAGCTCGGAGCGGGCTGGCCGAGAGTGCTGCCGACCCGCTGGTCTCTCGGGCGAGGAACCCGCAGGTCCAGGTGAGGTGGCCGCGCAGCCCCGGGGTCCACCGGTTCTGTCATCTCCTTGGCGTGGGACGGTCGCGCCGGATGGGGGATAGCGTGAGCGAATGCGAGCGTCCGCGGGAAGAGAGAAGCCGGCCGACTTCCCAAGTCTCGTGCCTGCGACCTCTCCGCGCCCGGCGCCCGTGCGCGTCGCGCTCCTCGGTTGCGGGCACGTCGGGTCGGCCGTCGCGGACCTGCTCGCGCTCCGTGCGCCCGAGATTGCGATTCGCACGGGGATGTACTTCGAGCTCGTCGGCGTGGCGGTAGCCGACCTCTCACGTGAACGCCCGGGGGCTACCGCGCTCGATCGAGCGCTCTTCACGAGCGACGCGAAGGCGCTCGTAGAACGTGACGACGTGGACGTCGTCGTCGAGTTGATCGGGGGCCTCGACCCGGCACGGACGTTGGTGGAGGCCGCGCTGTGCAAGGGAAAGCCCGTGGTCACGGCGAACAAGGTCCTGCTCGCGCAGGCAGGGGCGGAGCTCTCCGCGATCGCCTCGGCCCACGGCGTGGACTTGCTCTATGAAGCGGCGGTCGGCGGTGCCATCCCGGTGGTGCGGCCGCTTCGCGAGTCGCTCGCTGGCGAGCGTGTCCTCCGCGTGACCGGGATCTTGAACGGTACGACGAACTACATCCTCACCCGGATGACCGACGACGCGATGGACTACGCGGATGCGCTCGCGGAGGCACAGCATCTCGGCCTCGCCGAGCGAGACCCGAGCGCGGACGTCTCCGGCGACGACGCGGCGGCGAAGGCGGCGATCCTCGCGGCGCTTGCCTTCGGAAGCGACGTCCTCGGCACCACGGTGTCAAGGGAGGGCATCACCGGGATCCGGGCGCTCGACGTCGCGCACGCGTCCCGCCTCGGCTACGTGATCAAGCTCCTGGCGGTCGCCGAGCTGCTCGACGGTGGGCCTGACGTGTCGGTGCGGGTCCATCCGGCGATGGTCCCTGCGGCGCACCCGCTCGCTTCCGTGCGCGGCGCGTTCAACGCGGTGTTCGTCGAAGGCGAGGCATGTGGCGAGATCATGCTGTACGGGCGTGGCGCCGGGGGAGCGCCGACCGCGAGCGCGGTGCTCGGCGACCTCATCGACGCAGCGCGGAACCTGCGTGCGGGATCGCACGCGCCGGCGCCGCACCGCGCCAAGACGACCGTACGGCCGCCCTCGGAGCTGTCTGCCGCTTTTTACATCAGTCTTGACGTGCTCGACCGCCCGGGCGTCCTGGCGGCGGTCGCCGCAGCGTTCGGCGCGCATGGCGTTTCGATCCGGGCGATGGAGCAGGAAGGCGTCGGCAGGGAAGCTCGCCTCGTCTTCCTCACCCATTCGGCGAGGGAGGGAGACGTTCGTGCGACGCTCGAGACGCTGCGGGAGATCGAGACGGTCGAACGGGTAGGGACGGTGCTTCGGGTGATCGGACCCGGAGACGGTGCGCTCGGCCAGGCCCCGACAGGGACCGGGGCGTGATCACCATGGGCGCGAGCCGGGGGTGGCGCGGCGTGATCGAGGAGTACCGGGAGTACCTGCCCGTCGGCGCCAGGGATCCCGTGGTGACCTTGCTCGAGGGCGCGACGCCCCTCGTGCCCGCGCCCCGCCTCTCAGAGCGTGTCGGCGCGTCGGTCTGGTTGAAGGTCGAAGGAGCGAACCCCACGGGATCGTTCAAGGACCGAGGGATGACCGTCGCGATCTCCAAGGCGGTCGCCGAGGGCGCCAAGGGGGTGGTGTGCGCCTCTACGGGCAACACCTCGGCGTCTGCGGCCGCGTACGCGGCGCGCGTCGGGCTCCCATGCGTCGTCCTCATCCCAGAGGGCTACATCGCGCTGGGCAAGCTCGCGCAGGCGCTCGTGCACGGGGCGCGGGTGCTCCAGGTGCGCGGGAACTTCGACGACGCGCTCGCCATCGTGCGGGAGCTGCCCGACAAAGCGCCCGTGACCGTGGTGAACTCGGTCAACCCCTACCGCATCGAGGGCCAGAAGACCGCGGCGTTCGAGATCGTCGACGTGCTCGGCAGGGCACCCGATGTGCACTGCGTCCCGGTGGGCAACGCCGGAAACATCACGGCACACTGGCGTGGCTACCTCGAGTACAAGTCCGCCGGGCGATCGACCAGTCTTCCCCGTCTGCTCGGCTTCCAGGCCGCCGGCGCGGCGCCCATCGTCCTCGGGCACCCCGTCGACCACCCCGAGACCATTGCTACCGCCATTCGCATCGGCAATCCGGCAAGCTGGTACTCGGCGACGGCTGCCGCGTCCGAGTCGGGCGGGGAGATCGCGGCGGTCAGCGACGACGAGATCCTTGCCGCGTACCGCATCCTCGCCCAAGAGGAGTCGATCTTCTGCGAAGCTGCCTCCGCGGCGTCGGTCGCGGGCCTGTTGCGCAGCGACATCCCACCGAGTGCGACGGTCGTCTGCATCCTGACGGGCCATGGCCTGAAGGACCCGGACCTCGCGATCAGCCAGATCTCGGTGCCCAAGGTCATCGAGGCCGATCTCGACTCGGTGCTGGCCGAGCTTGGTGTCTGAGGTGCCGCCTAGGACTGCACCACCTGGACTGCACGGCCTTGCCGGATCCCTCTCCGACGATGCCTCTGCCGCCCGGCCTCCCTGCGCTGGGGCCGCGGATGGCGCTGCGCAGGTCGAGATCGAGATCGAGGTGCGCGCCTACCCGTCGCGAAGGGAGATGTGCCTACCCGTCGCGAGGGAATGAACCTGCGCTCCGGTGCGTTCAACGGTGTAGTGGTCGACTGAGCGACAGCCACGGCGAGTTCGTCGGCGAGCCCGGTACACGGGTTCACCGCCGCCCTCGGAGGGGGTGTTTGCCGCACCTCGGGGCAACCGCTAGGATGTTGGCATCCCACCGGGCAACGGCGCACTGGTCGCCTGGCCCGAGGCCGGTCCCGACCCGTTGCTCCACCGGTGGTACGCGGCAGCAGACCAGCGATGCTCGTCCTCACTACCGCGTTCCGATCTCGCGCAGCGCGTGGTCCACCACGGCTGTCGCGACCCGCATGAGATAGGAGACCGATGACTGCGGAACAGCAGCTCGAACGGTCAGTGCTCGAAGGCAAGGAGCGAGACGAGCTCCAGGCGATCGCGCAGGCGATGTCACTCAAGACGACGTCGCGGACGAAGAAGGCCGACATCATCGACCGCATCCTCGAGGCGACCGGCGTGAGCGACGGCGCGCCCGCGCCGGCGACGAACGGTCATGGCAAGAAGGCGGCCGCAGGGGACGTACGCGCGAACGGCCACGAGACGAGCCACGAGACGAACGGTCACGGCGCACGCGGCGGCACTGAGGGGGCGGTCGTGGCGGCATCGTCGTCCGACGGCGCGGCACCCGGCGGCGCGGCACCTGACGGCGCGGCACCTGACGGCGCGGGACCCGAGGAGACCAGGGCCGACGGCGGCGTAGCCCGTCGCAGCTCGGTGGCCGATGGCTCCGGAGATGCGACCACCACCTTCACCGCGGCGCCCCCCCAGGGGGCGCAAGAGCCGGCGCAAGTGAGTGGCGCCCGACCGGGTGCACGCCCGCAGGCGCGCCACGCGCAAGGCGCCCAGCCGGGCAACACCGAGGCGGGCAACCGCCGGGGACGCCGCCGCCGGGGCAGGGACCGCGGGGTCGGGGGCGCAGAGCGCGACCTCCAGGGATCGGCCGGTCCCGACGTCCCCTACCAGGGCGAGCTCGTCGAGGTCCGGGGTCTCCTCGACCTGCGCGACGAGGGCTACGGCTTCTTGCGCTGCGACGGGTACCTGCCGTCTCCGAAGGACATCTACGTCTCGATCAGCCAGGCACGCCGCTTCGCGTTGCGAAGGGGCGACTACGTGGAGGGCGCGAGCCGCCCGGCCTCGAGCAATGAGAAATACCCGGCGCTCGTCCGCATCGACAAGGTGTCGGGCCTCGACCCCGAAGTGGCGCGGGCGAGGCCTCGGTTCGAGGACCTCACCCCGCTCTTTCCCGACTCGAAGCTGAAGCTCGAGATGCCCGGCGCCAAGGAGAACGTGACGGCGCGCATCGTCGATCTGCTCTCACCGATCGGCAAGGGGCAGCGTGGACTGATCGTCTCGCCCCCCAAGGCCGGGAAGACGACGGTGATGAAGCAGATTGCTCATTCGATCGAGGCGAACAACCCCGAGGTGCACCTCATGGTCCTGCTCGTCGACGAGCGGCCCGAAGAGGTCACCGACATGCGCCGATCAGTGAACGGTGAAGTGGTCGCGTCGACCTTCGACCGACCCTCCGACGAGCATACGGCGGTCGCCGAGCTCGCGATCGAGCGGGCCAAGCGTCTCGTCGAGCAGGGCCGTGACGTCGTCATCATTCTCGACGGCATCACCCGTCTCGCTCGCGCCTACAACCTCGCCCAGCCGGCGACCGGCCGGATCATGTCCGGTGGTGTCGACTCGGGTGCGCTCTACCCACCGAAGAAGTTCTTCGGCGCCGCGCGGAACATCGAGGAGGGTGGCTCGCTCACGATCCTCGCTACGGCGCTCGTCGAGACC
Source organism: Actinomycetes bacterium (assembly GCA_021810205.1). Taxonomy (GTDB): domain Bacteria; phylum Actinomycetota; class Acidimicrobiia; order Acidimicrobiales; family RAAP-2; genus JAJYVT01. The sequence goes on along the minus strand of JAJZJC010000025.1, from coordinate 32,336 downwards.
GGCTCGAAGATGGACGAGGTCATCTTCGAGGAGTTCAAGGGCACCGGCAACATGGAGCTCCGGCTGGACCGTCGCCTCGCCGAACGCCGCCTGTACCCGTCGATCGACGTGAACGCGAGCTCCACCCGGCACGAAGAGCTGCTCTTCGACCGGGGTGAGCTCCAGCAGGTCTGGAAGCTCCGCCGGGTGCTGAACGCCCTGGCCAACGAGGGCAACGCGGCCGCGGGCCTCGAACTGCTCATGGACAAGCTCCGGACCACGAAGAGCAACGCAGAATTCCTGGCGGAGATCGCCAAGGGCCCGACCCCCGGCAACTGACGCGTCGCCGGTTCGAGGAGGACACGATGAAGGCAGACATCCATCCAACGTACGCAGAGGCGACCGTGCACTGCTCGTGCGGGAATGCGTTCACCACCCGCTCGACGAAGGGTGACCTGCACGTCGAGCTGTGCAACGAGTGCCACCCGTTCTTCACCGGCAAGCAGAAGCTCGTGGACTCCGGTGGCCGCGTCGAGCGGTTCCAGCGCCGGTACGGGCGGCGCACCGCCAAGAGCGCCCCGCCCAAGAGCTGAGCCCGCCCGACGGCGGGACACGCTGACCGCCGTGCCAGCAGATCCTTCACGCGACGCGCGCCTCGACGCCCTCGAGCAGGAGCTCGACGACGTCGAGGCAGCGCTCGCCGACCCATCGACCGCCGCGGAACCGGCGCGCCTGCGTGAGCTCTCGCGCCGCCACAAAGAGCTTGGCGAGGTCGTCGCCGCATGGCGCGACCTGCGCCGCGCACGGGGCGACCTCGAAACCGCTCGCGAGATGGCCGACGAGTCCAGCGGCGACGACCGCGACGTCATGCAGGCGGAGGTGGACGCTGCCGAGAGAGCCATCGCCGCACTGGAGCAGCGCTTGAGCCTCCTCTTGCTGCCCAAGGACCCGAACGACGGACGCAATGTCATCGTCGAGATCCGCGGCGCCGAGGGCGGCGAGGAGGCGAACCTGTTCGCGCGCGACCTCTTCGAGATGTACACCCGCTACGCCGCGCACCGTGGATGGCACGTGGAGCTGCTCTCGCAGAGCGAGTCCGACCGCGGTGGTCTGAACGAAGTGGTCTTTGCCGTGAAGGGCGCCGATGCGTGGAGGCGCCTCGAGCACGAGGCCGGTCCCCATCGCGTCCAGCGCGTGCCAGTGACCGAGTCCAAGGGCCGCGTCCACACCTCGTCTGCGACCGTCATGGTGCTTCCCGAGGCCGACGAGGTCGACGTGACGATCGACCCCGGTGACCTGAAGATCGACGTCTACCGTTCGACGGGCCCTGGCGGCCAGTCGGTGAACACCACCGACTCTGCGGTGCGCATCACGCATGTGCCAACCGGCATCGTCGTTGCGATGCAAGACGAGAAGAGCCAGATCCAGAACCGCGCGAAGGCGATGACGGTCCTGCGGGCACGGCTCTTGAAGACTGAGCAGGATCGGCGCAGCTCCGAGCTCGCCGCGCAGCGAAAGAGCCAGGTGGGCGGCGGGGGTCGAAGCGAGAAGATCCGGACCTACAACTTCAAGGAGAACCGAGTCACCGATCACCGGCTGAACTTGACCCTCTACAAGCTCGACCAGGTGCTCGGCGGTGATTTGGACGAGCTCACCGATGCGCTCATGGCAGACAAGCGCGCGAAGCAGCTGGCAGGGGACGAGTCGTGAGGGCCGAGATGTGAGCGCGACGCGCGCCGAGATGCATGACCTGCTGGCGTCCCGTCTCGGCTCGCCCCAGGAGTCTCGCTGGATGCTCGAAGAGATCCTCGGCCGCTGCCACCCCGAGAGTGCACCGATCGACGACGCGAGCCGCACGGCGCTCGAGACGATGGTGGCGCGACGCGAGGCGGGGGAGCCGCTTCAATACGTGCTGGGCGCATGGGCCTTCCGCAGTCTCGACCTCGAGGTCGATGCTCGCGCCCTCATCCCGCGCCCCGAGACCGAGCAGGTGGTCGAGACGGCGCTCGGCGAGCTCCATGATGCGGCCGGTCCCGTCGCGGTCGATCTCGGCACCGGCACGGGCGCGATCGCGCTCTCGCTGGCCGTCGAGCTCGGAACGGCGCGCCCCGACCTCGAAGTCTGGGCGACCGACGCCGACCCCGGTGCGCTCGAGCTCGCCGAGCGCAACCGTGCCCGCGTCGCGGTGTCGGCTCCCGAGGCCCGACTTGTCCGCCTGGCGCGTGGGTGGTGGTTCGACGCGTTGCCCGCCGACCGGCGCGGCCGACTCGACCTCGTCGTCGCGAACCCGCCGTACGTGAGCGAGGACGAGTGGGAGATGCTCGACCAAGAGGTCCGATGCGAGCCCTACGGGGCACTCGTGTCCGGGCCCGGCAGGGACGGGACGCCGGGCTTCGCGGACGTCGAGACGATCGTGCACGCCGCGGGTGACTGGCTCACCGGCGGCGGCGTGCTCGTCGTCGAGCTCAGCCCGCCACAGGCCGGCGCCGCGTTCCGGCTCGCTCAGCGCTGCGGGTACCAGTCGGCGAGGATCGACCAGGACCTCGCTGGCCGCGACCGCATGCTCGTGGCACGACGGTGAGCGCGGGGGCGACCGCGCGCCCGCCGGTGCTCGACGCCGGCGACCGCGCCACCCTCGATGCGGTCGCAGGCGCGCTCGGTGATGGCGCGGTCGTTGCGATCCCCACCGACACCGTCTACGGCCTCGCGGCGCGCGTAGACCGCCCCGACGCGATCTCGGCGGTATTCGCGGCCAAGGACCGCCCTGACGGTCTCGCGCTCCCGGTCCTCGTGGGGCGCTGGCGCCAGGCGAAGGAGGTAGCGGCGAGCTGGCCGCGCGAGGCGTCGATGCTCGGGGCAAGGTTCTGGCCGGGCGCGCTCACGATCGTGGTGCCCGTGGACCCAGGGCTCGGAACGCGGCTTGGTGGCAACGGTACGAGTGTCGGCCTGCGACATCCCGACCACCGCTTCGTGCGGAACCTGTGCCGCCAGGCAGGACCCCTTGCGGTGACGAGTGCGAACCACCACGGCGCACCGCCGTGCACGACGGCGGCTGCGGTGTGCGAGGCATTCGACGTGACCGACATCGGCTTGGTCGTGGATGGGGGGACCTGTGACGGCGTGCCCTCGACGGTCGTGGACTGCACCGTGACACCGCCGCGCTGTCTGCGCGAGGGCGGCATCGCGTGGTCGTGGATCGAGGCGTCGCTCCGCTAGGCGACGCCGGCCGGCGGGTCTTCGGCGAAGGTCCCGCCGTCGACCACCTTCGTCCCGGGCGGTCCACTTGTCGACGGCCGGCCCGAGGTCGGAGTCGTGGGGGCTCGATGACCGAGCGATGAGCCGACTAGCCGAACGTGAGCTGGCGGTCGGCGCCGAGCGTGCCCGCCGTGCCCACGAAGTCGCTGTCGCGCTCGGCAATGGCAGCGAGTGAGTCCGGGTGCGTGACGGCGGCCCACGTGCGCGTGCCGCCGGGAGTGCGGCACACGGCGATCCCGTGGTGCGGGCGTGTCTGGCGGTCGTAGACCACGGTGTAGGTCTCGACGGTGACGGCGCCCGTGGCGTCGTCGTCGACTGCCTGGCGGGGCAGTGCATCCACGTCGCGCTGGACGTCGTCGCAGCGAAACGGTGCACCAGCGTGTGCAGGAGGGCGCGAGGCGAAGACGGCGAACGCGTGCTTGGTCGCGTACCAGCCGAGCCCGCTTGCGAGCCCGACCGAGGAAGGGGTGGAGCGGAGCCGCTCGGCGAGGGACGCGACGGCGTGGGTGACGTAGTTGTTGCCGGGGCCGCCGAAGAAGGTGAGCCCGCCCGTCACGGTGAGCGGGCGAGGGCTCGAGCCAGCGGCATCGAGGCCGAGCGCCGCCGTCGCCATCTCGACGACGACGGGAAAGCACGAGTAAAGGTCCACCGCGCTGAGGTCGTCGACCCCGACGCCGGCGAGCGCGAGCGCGCGCTGTCCTGCGATCTCCATCGCCGGGGAGCTGTGGAGCGCCACGCGCTCGGAGAGGAACCAGTGGTCGTGCGCTTCGGCGCCACCAAGGGGGAAGATCCACCGGTCCTCGGGCACCCGGGCGTCCCTCGCCGCGGCGACCGAACAGCAGATGAGCGCGGAAGACTGGTCGACGAAGATGTTGGCGGTGCACATCTTCGGGTAGGGCAAGGCGATCATGCGGTTGTTCGGCCCGGGTTCGACGATCTGTTCCGGGCTGTGGCGCTCGGGCAGCCAAGCGTAGGGGTTCGCGGCCGCTACCTCGCTGAACCCCGCCCAGCGCGTGCCCATGCGTGCCCGATGGTCCGCAGGAGACCAGCCCCGTGCAGCGCGAAGGGAGTGCTCGAGCAGCGGGTACGCGTCGACCGGCAAGGTGACACCGCACGCGAGCTCTGCCGGCGTGACGGGGGAGCGGTTGGTCCCGACGAGATGCGGCGTCGGGATCTCGTCGGGGTCTTGGCTGGGCCATCCGGCGGGTTCGCCGAGGTCCCCGCCCGCGCCGAGTCCCTGTTGGGCACCGAGCGCGCGGCGCGTGAAGAAGCACTCCGCCCCGCAGACCACCGCGACGTCGAGCTCGCCGAGCGCGATCATGCCTGCCGCGCGGTGCAAGAGGGTCAACGGCATGTTCCCACCGATCGCGGATACCGCGAGGTCGGCGGGGTCGATCCCGAGCTCGCCCGCGACCCATCGCGGGCCGTTGGGCAGCCGCCAGCCCAGCCCGCCGACCATGGCGAGGCTGCCCGCGCGGCCGAGCAGCCGGTGCCCGCGACTGCCCGCGGCGTCTGCGGCCGCGAGGCGGCACGCGTCGGCCATGAGCGCGAACGGATGTGGCCGTGTTGGCGCCGGCTGGTCAGGGTTGGGCCGGTTGGTCACCTGACCGACACCGACGAGGACCGGGGTGCGCGGGTCCAGCACCGCGCCAGGTTACGACCGGTCGGCTCGCGCTGTCGGTTCGTGCGGTCGGCTCGTGGCGCGTGGCCCGTGACCCACCTCGCGCTGCCAGTAGAGTGGCGTGATGCCGACGACTACGGGAACTGCTGTGCCACGCCCGTCGACGCCGCCGTCGACGATCCCCCTCGATGGGAACGGACAGGCAGGACCTGCAGGTGACCCCGCTTTCGGCACGCCGTTCTCCTCCTGGCTCAGCGGCGACCCGGAGGTCGCCCGCCTGCTCTCGGCCGAGCTCACACGCCAGTCGACGACCCTCCAGCTGATCGCGTCGGAGAACTTCACTTCGCCCGCCGTCCTGGCAGCCACGGGGTCGGTCCTCACCAACAAGTACTCGGAGGGCTACCCGTACCGCCGGTACTACGGCGGCAACCACGTGATCGACGAAGTGGAGGAGCTCGCCCGGGAGCGGGCCAAGGCGTTGTTCGGTGCTGAGCACGCGAACGTCCAACCCCACGCCGGCGCGAACGCAAACCTTGCCGTCTACCAGGCCTTGCTCGAGCCCGGCGACACCATCCTCTCGATGCGTCTGGACCACGGTGGTCATCTGACCCACGGGTCGCCCGCCTCGATCACCTCGAAGATCTGGCGGTTCGTGGCCTACGGCGTGACTCCCGCGCGGGGCGACGGGACGGGCGAGGTCATCGACTTCGACCAGGTCGCCGACCTCGCCAAACGCGAGCAGCCGCGTCTCATCCTGGCCGGTTCGACGGCCTACAGCCGGATCATCGACCCGGTGCCCTTCCGGGAGATCTCGGACGAAGTGGGTGCCTTGTTCATGTTCGACGCTGCGCATCCCATTGGGCTCATCGCGGGAGGGGTCCATCCCTCGCCCGTCGGCGTCGCCGACGTCACGACCTTTACGACCCACAAGACGCTGCGCGGCCCGCACGGCGGTGCCATCGTGTGCCGGGCCGACCTGGCGAAGGCCATCGACAACGCCGTGTTCCCCGGCTTCCAAGGCGGCCCGCTCGAGCACGTCATCGCCGCCAAGGCCGTCGCGTTCGCCGAGGCGTCCCAGCCGGCGTTCGCGCGCTATGCGGCGGCGGTCGTCGAGAACTGCCAGGCCCTCGGCGCGGCGCTCGGGGCAGAGGGATTCCGTCTCGTCTCGGGCGGCACGGAGAACCACATGGTCCTCGTCGACCTGCGGACCTTCGACGCCGAGCTCACCGGCAAAGAGGCCCAGGAGGTGCTCGACCGTGCTGGGATCACCTGCAACCGCAACACCATCCCCGACGATCCCCGTTCACCCTTCGTCACCTCGGGCCTTCGCCTCGGGTCGGCGGCGGAGACGACCGCCGGAATGGGCACCGGCGAGATGGCGCGCATCGCATCGCTCATCGGGCGCACGCTGCGGCATCGGGCGGACGAACGCGCCGTCGCCGCGGTGCGCGCCGAGGTCCGGGAGCTCTGCGCGGCCTTCCCGCCCTACCCTCCCGGCCTGGTATCGGGCGCCGGCTAAGGCCGGCCCGGCAGGGTTGGGGAGATGCCGTCGCTCGGGTCCTACGCCCTGATCTTCGGAGTGGCCATCGCGGTGACCGCCGCCGCGTGCGGCCCAGCCGCATGGATCTCGAGGAAGATCGGCTACGTTGCGTTCCCCTCGGAGCGCAAGATCCACACGAAGACGACCCCCTACGGCGGCGGGGCGGCGATGTTCCTCGGGTTCTGTGCTGCCATGATTGTCGCGGCGGTGCTCCATCCGCTCGGCTCGGTGTTCGTCGCGTCCTCCGAGCCGCTCGGCGTGGTGCTCGCGGCCGCGGCGATCTTCGGCGTCGGGCTGGTCGACGATGTCCGGGACATGTCCCCGCCGGCGAAGATCGCCGGGCAGGTGCTGGCAGCCTCGATCCTCTACTTCCTCGGGGTCACGCTGTACTGGATCAAGATCCCGCTCGGGGGCTTCATCTCGCTCACCCCCTCGATCACGCCCTTGATCATGGCACTATGGGTCATCGCTCTGGCGAACGCGGTGAACATCATCGACGGGCTCGACGGGCTGGCCGCAGGCATCGTGGCCATCGGCGGCGGGGCGCTCGCCATCTACGGCCTGCGGCTCATGGCGATCGGTGTGCTCTCTCGTACAAACATCGGCCCGCTGGTCGCGGTGATCGCGTGCGGTATCTGCATCGGCTTCCTCCCCTTCAACTTCCACCCGGCCAAGATGTTCATGGGCGACGCCGGCGCGCTCCTCCTCGGCCTCTTGATGTCCGCGTCGACGATGGTGATCGGCGGCCGCCTTCCCCCGTCGTCCCCGACGACGGGGGCCACCTACTTCTTCTTCGCGCCTCTTTTCATTCCGTTCTTCATTCTCGGCGTCCCGCTCGTCGACATGGCGTTTGCGTTCATGCGGCGCACGGCTCACGGCACGGGCTTCCACCGCCCCGACAAGGACCACATCCATCATCGGTTGCTTCGTCTGGGCCACGGTCACCGTCGCAGTGTGGTGATCCTGTGGGCGTGGACGGCGATCCTCTCGGGATTCATCCTGTTCCCCCTCTTCCTGCATGCGGTCAACCCCTTCATCCCGCTCGGCGTCGCGCTCCTCGCGGTGGCGCTCTTCACCTGGTTCCACCCCGAGGTGCGGCACCGGCCGGAGTCGGCGGCGGCGGTGCCCGGCGGCGAGCCCACCGATGGCCGCGGTGCGCCAGGCGTCACCACCGCTCCGAGCGATGGGGCTGGTGACATGGCCATTGCTGGCAACGGCACGCGGGACCCGGGCGGCGCAAGCATGGGATCGGGTGGCAATGGGAACGTACGGCACGGACGTCGGCGTGAGGACCCATACCGCCCCAGGCCACCGAGCACGAGCCGCCGGTCGAGCGATCGTTTTGCCGACGGGCGAGGGCCGGCGCGATGATGGCGTACGTGTCAGGTGCCATCTGGTGGGCCGAGCGCGGACCTGACTGCCGACGGCGATCCGTCCGCGCGTCCGCGTGAGCGAAGGTCGGACCGATGCGGGGCACGTTCACTGACGAGCGCGCGGGACGCGGTGGCGGAGCAACCTCCCATGCAAACGCCGGGCGGCGGAGAGCCCGGTGGGAAACCGGCGCCCAGGCTGGGCGACCTGTTCTGGGTGGGCACCGCGTGCGCAATTGCGATCGTCTTGGGCGGTGGCATCGGCTACGCGCTCGACGCGAGCTTCGGCACCCTGCCTTGGATCACGATCGCGGGACTCGCGTTCGGTGTATTGTCTGCCGTCCTGCTCGCCGTCAACCAGTTCCGCAAGTACCTCTGAGCGGCGTGAGAGCTCCGGCCGGCGTCGACGCCCCCTGTGCACCCTGTGCCGAGTCCGGCGCGTGGGGCGGGGACCGAGAAAGAGATTAGAGAGTGTTCGAACGGTTCCAACTTCCCGATGTCGCCGTGGTGGCGCGCCGCACGATGGTCGCGGCGCTGATCCTGGGTGTCGTCGGCCTCGCCGCGCTGCTCTTCTTCGACCAGCCCTGGGCAGCGCTCGGCCTGTGCATCGGGCTGGGCATGGGCATGGGGAACTTCCGCCTCATCCTGCGATCCGTGTTGAAGGTGGGTGCCAGGGCGCAGGCGAACAAGCGCCGTCCGCTGGCCATGAACACCCTCGGGCGCCTCATGCTCATGACGGTTGTGGCGCTCGTCTTGGTGTGGGTCGATCCGCCGCTCGGGCTCGGGATCATCGGCGGTGTCGCGCTGTTCCAGTTCCTGCTCTTGGCGAACGTCACCCGCTCGATGCTGAAGATGGGGGCGAGCGCGGCTGCAGGCGAGGTCGTCGAGGTGCCCGATGACGGAGTGGGAGCCGCCTGACCATGGGCCTCCCCGGCGCGTTCTTGATGCTGCGCTCCATGCTGGCAGTCAACATCACGGTGGGGACACATCTCACCGCCAAGTTCGGCGGTCTCACCTGGGACCTCGACACGATGTGGACGACGGGTGCCGCATTGGTCGTGGTCGTTCTCATGGTCGTCCTTCTTCACCGTAAGTCGAACCCGCTCGCGCCCAGCAAGTACCAGCTGGTCTGGGAGATGGGGGTCGACACCGTCACCAGGCAGGTGGATGGCTCGATCGGTCCCCGGGGCCGGAAGGTCATCCCCCTCGCCCTCGCGTTGTTCATCTTCATCCTCGTCGCGAACTTCTTCGAGATCTTCGACATCGGCGCCAAAGTGGAGGCGCTCGGCCCACCCACCGCGGACGTGAACCTCCCGTTGGCAATGGCGGTCTTCGTGATCGTCGGCGTGCACATCTCGTCGATCCGCACGCGCGGCATCGGCGGGTACCTGCGGCACTACTTCGGGCAGCCATTCCCCAAGGCACTCTTCCTCTTCAACGGCTTCATCAACATGGTCGAGGAGATCGCGAAGCCGGTGACGCTGGCACTCCGGCTCTTCGGGAACCTGTTCTCCGGTGGCTTGATGCTCACGCTGATCGCGGCGCTCGGCGCCTGGAAGCTGGGGTCGGCCCCCCTCGGCGACATCTGGGTGGTCGTGCTCGGGGTCGTCTGGAAGCTCTTCGACGTCTTCCTCATCGGCCCCATCCAGGCCTTCATCTTCGCCCTCTTGGCCATCTTGTACTACGACACCGCGATGGCCACCACCGACCACTGACCAGTCGACAACAGCTCTCTACTGGAGGAGAAAGGGAAGAAATGGCTACAACCCATTACCCGACGCAGATGGCCGGCGCCATGATCGGCGGCGGCCTGGCGCTCGGTGGCGGTGCCATCGGCGCCGCGATCGGTGACGGCCTCGCCGGAAGCCAGACGATCGCTGGCGTGGCACGCCAGCCGGAAGCCCAGGGGCGTCTCTTCACCATCATGTTCCTGACCGTCGGCCTGGTGGAGGCGATGTACTTCATCAACCTCGCCTTCACCGTGCTCTTCGTCTTCGTCCTCTACAAGAAGTAGTCGGGGACAGGGAGGCGCACGGAGCACACCGTGATGGAATCCAGCATCTTCATCGTCCCGAACGGGACGTTCATCGCCGAGCTGGTCGCCTTCGTCCTCGTGCTGCTCGTGGTGGCCAAGTACCTGGTGCCGACGGTCAACCGGGAGCTGCAGGCTCGCCAGGAAGCGATCCGAGCGCAGCTCGCGGCAGCAGACGAGGCGAAGGCAGAAGCCCAATTGGACGAGGAACGGCGACGCGAAGCGCTCGAAGAGGCGCGGATGCGGGCTCGCGAGATCGTCGAGCAGGCGCAGCGCACTGCCGAGAGGCTCGCGGCCGACGCGCATACCCGCGGTGAGCAGGAGTACGAGCGGCTGCTGTCGAGCGCGCAGGAGCAGGTGCGCCTCGCCCGCCAGCGCGCCCTCGAGGAGGCCGCGCAACGCCTGGGCGAGGTGGTTGTCGACGTCGTCGAGCGCATCATCGGGCGCGAGATGGACGCGGCCGCGCATGCCGACCTGATCGACGCGGCGGTCAGCGCACTGGCTGGCGAGCCGAGCGTCGTCGAGTCGTGAACCCTGCAGTCCAGGGCTACGCGGCTGCCGTCGTCGACATGCTGAGTGACGACGAGCGAGCCCGCCTCGTCGTCGATGTCGCCGCGGTCGACCGCCAGCTCACGAGGAACCCCGAGCTGCGCTCCGCGCTGACCGATGTCGGCGTGCCGGCGCGTGCGCGCCGCGGCGTGCTCGCGGAGCTCCTCGAGCACAAGGTGGGGGTGCCGGCGCAGCGGCTCTGCGCGTACGCGGCGGGTGCGGTGCCTGCCCAAGAGGTGCCCGCGGCAATCACGTGGCTCGCGCACAGGCTTCGCCAGGTCCACGAGACGCCTGGGGCCGAGGAGCAGCCGCTCGGCCACGTGGCGGCACGGATGCGCGTCGGCGGCTACGCGGCGGCGCTTTTCGAGGACGTGCCGACGGCCGAGCTCGACGAGGTCGAGGACCAGCTCTTTCGGTTCGCCCGGATGGTCGCCGCCACGCCCGAGCTGCGCGGCGCGCTCGGCGACCGCGACTTGCCGGCCGGTGTCCGCCGGGCTGTCGTCGACGACCTGCTCGCCGGCAAGGTCCACGCCGCGACGCTGCGGCTCGTCGACTACGCGGTCGTGGGCGGCAGGCCACGCGACATCGTGGGCACCCTCGACTGGCTGGTGGAGCAGACCGCGAGCGCTCGAGGATGGCGGGTGGCGAGGGTGCGCGCCGGCCAGCAGGTGACCGAGGACGAGCGCGGCAAGCTCGAGCGCACGCTACGCGCGCTCGTCGGCGCGCCGGTCGAGCTCCAGGTGACCGTCGACCCGGCGTTGCTTGCAGGCGTGAACATCCAGATCGGGGACCTCCAGCTCGACGAGACGGCTCGCGGGCGGCTCGATCGCCTGCGCGAGCACGTGACGATGGGCGGGTGGACAGACTTCGGCTTCTCGCACGCGGCGCTCGAAGCGCATCGTGGCGCGGCAGCGGGCGCGGCCGGCGGGCCAGCTTCGGGGACCCACGGGGCGAGACAGGTGGAGGGCCCGCAGGGCGGACAAGGCACACTGGGTGAAAAGCCCCAGGACACAGGGGGCACGAGGAGCTGACATGTCAGAGCTGACGATCGACGCCAACGAGATCACCGAGGCGCTGCGGCGCCACGTCGCCGACTACGTGCCCTCGGTGGGCGCCGAGCAGATCGGCCGCATCGTGGAGGTGGGGGACGGCATCGCGAGGGTGTCGGGGCTGCCGAACGCAGCGGTGAACGAGTTGCTCGAGTTCGAAGACGGCACCCTCGGGCTCGCGCTGAACCTGGACGAGGACACCATCGGCGCGGTCGTCCTGGGCGAGGTCGATACCCTCCAAGAGGAGCAGGCGGTGAAGGCCACCGGCCGGATCCTCTCGGTACCGGTCGGGGACGCGCTGCTCGGGCGGGTGGTGAACGCGTTGGGCGAGCCGCTCGACGGCAAGGGCCCGGTCGTGACCGAGACCACGCGCCGGATGGAGGTGCAGGCGCCGGGCATCGTCGGGCGCCAGCCCGTCTCCGAGCCGCTCCAGACTGGGATCAAGGCGATTGACGCCATGACCCCCATCGGGCGGGGCCAGCGCGAGCTCATCATCGGCGACCGCAAGACCGGCAAGACCACGATCGCCGTCGACACGATCCTGAATCAGCGCGACACGGGCGTGAAGTGCATCTACGTCGCGGTGGGGCAGAAGAACTCGTCGGTCGCCCAGACCGTGAGCACGCTCGAGAGCCACGGCGCCCTCGACTACACGGTCGTCGTGGTGGCCTCCGCCGGTGACCCCGCGCCCTACAAGTACCTGGCGCCCTACGCCGGGTGCGCGATGGGCCAGCACTGGATGGAGAGCGGCGAGGCAGCGCTCATCGTCTACGACGACCTCTCCAAGCAGGCGGAGGCGTACCGGCAGATCTCCCTCCTGCTCCGTCGCCCGCCGGGCCGCGAGGCCTACCCCGGCGACGTCTTCTACCTTCACAGCCGCCTCCTCGAGCGTGCGGCCAAGCTCTCCGAGGCGCTCGGTGGCGGTTCGCTGACGGCCCTCCCGATCATCGAGACCAAGGCCGGCGACATCTCGGCGTACATCCCGACGAACGTCATCTCGATCACCGACGGGCAGGTGTTCTTGGAGTCGGACCTCTTCTATGCGGGCGTCCGGCCGGCCATCAACGTCGGGAACTCGGTGTCCCGTGTGGGTGGCGCAGCGCAGCTGCGGGCGATGCGGTCGGTGTCGGGAACCTTGAAGCTGGACCTCGCCCAGTTCCGCGAGCTCGAGGCGTTCGCCACCTTCGGATCCGAGCTCGACCGGATCTCCCAGGCGCAACTCGACCGCGGCTACCGGCTCACCGAGCTCTTGAAGCAGCCGCAGAACGAGCCGATCCCGGTCGAAGAGCAGGTCATCGTGATCTATGCCGGCACCCACGGCTGGGCCGACTCGGTGCCGGTGGAGCAGACGCGCCGCTTCGAGACCGAACTGCGCGAGTACATGCGTGCCAACCACGCCGAGCTCCTCTCGGAGCTCCGTTCCACGGGCAAGCTCCCCGAGGAGTCCGAGCTCGACGCGGCGATGCGGAGCTTCCTCGAGGGGTTCGACACTGGGAAGGTCGACTGAGCCGTGGCCGGAGGGCAAGAACGCGCGCTGCGACGGCGGATCCGCAGCGTGCAGTCGACCAAGAAGATCACGAAGGCGATGGAGCTGATCGCCGCGTCCCAGATCGTGCGGTCCCTCACCCGGGTGACCGCCAACCGGCCGTATCGCGAAGGCATGGCCCGCATCGTGGTGGAAGCCGCGAAGGGTGACCCCACGGCTGCGGCCAAGCTCCTCGGCGAGCCCGACGAGCGCCACGCGGTGGCCGTCCTGGCGATCGTGGCGGATCGGGGCCTCTCGGGACCGTACAACTCGTCGATCCTTCGCGCGACCGAGCGGCTCGTGGCCGAGCTCAGCGCAGAGGGGATCGCGGTGCAGCTTTTCACGATCGGCAAGAAGGCGCCTTCGTACTTCCGATTCCGCCACGTGCCGGTGGTGCGCTCGTTCATCGGCATGAGCGAGCGCCCGGCATGGAGCGACGCGCGTGAGGCGGCCGCTGCCGTCTCCGCACCCTTCCTGGCGGGCGAGGTCGACCAGGTGCTGCTCGTCTCCACGCGCTACCGCTCCGCGGGGAGCCAGGTCGTCGACGTCCGCCAGCTCTTGCCGCTGCCCGAGCCGGGGAGCCACGTGGCGGACGGCGCCGCGTCAGACGCGGAGAGCGGCGGCTACACCGAGTTCGAGCCCGACGTGGAGAGCCTCCTCGCATCCCTCGCGCCGCGTGCGGTGGAGTCGGAGATCTTCACCGCGCTCCTGGAGGGAGCGGCGTCCTTCTTCACCGCGCAGCAGCGCGCGATGGCGGCAGCGAGCGACAACGCCGACGAGCTCATCCGCACCCTCACGCGCGTGATGAACCGTGCGCGTCAGGACGCCATCACCACTGAGATCATGGAGATCGTGGGTGGAGCGGAGGCGCTCCGCCAGTCGAAGGGAGCCTGACCATGGCCATCACCGCACCCGAGAGGCCGCCCGCGGGCGAGCAACCGCTCGAAGAGGGCCGTGTCGTCGCCATCGCCGGTCCGGTCATCGATGTCGAGTTCCCCCCCCACGCCCTTCCCGAGATCAACCACGCCGTCGAGGTCGACCTCGAGCTCGAGGGGCGCAAGGTCACCGTCACCGCGGAGGTTGCCCAGCAGATCGGCGAGGGCCGCGTGCGCTGCATCTGCATGCGTCCGACCGACGGCCTCGTGCGTGGTGCGCCGGTGCGGAACACCGGCCGGGGTCTGACGGTTCCCGTCGGCGACGCGGTCCTCGGCCACGTCTTCAACGTCCTGGGTGTCCCACTCGACACCGAGGACATCGGCCCGGTGGCGGACCGTTGGGAGATCCACCGGCCGCCGCCCGACTTCGACCAGCTGGAGCCTCAGCGCAAGATGTTCGAGACGGGCATCAAGGTCATCGATCTCCTCGAGCCCTACGTCGAGGGTGGCAAGATCGGTCTCTTCGGCGGCGCCGGCGTGGGCAAGACCGTCATCATCATGGAGATGATCAACCGGGTCGCGCTCAATCACGGTGGAGTGTCCGTGTTCGCCGGCGTCGGCGAGCGCACTCGTGAGGGCACTGACCTCTGGCTCGAGATGCAGGAGTCTGGCGTCATCGAGAAGGCTGCGCTCGTCTACGGGCAGATGGACGAGCCCCCCGGCGTGCGCCTGCGCGTCGGCCTCGCCGCCCTCACGATGGCCGAGTACTTCCGGGATGTCCAGAACCAGGACGTGCTGCTGTTCATCGACAACATCTTCCGGTTCGTCCAGGCGGGCTCCGAGGTCTCGACCCTTCTCGGCCGGATGCCCTCGGCGGTCGGATACCAGCCGACCCTCGCGGACGAGATGGGCGAGCTCCAAGAGCGCATCACGTCGACCAAGGGAAAGTCGATCACCTCGCTGCAGGCGGTCTACGTCCCGGCTGACGACTACACCGACCCGGCGCCGTTCACCACCTTCACCCACCTCGACGCGACGACCCAGCTCGCCCGCGAGATCGCGGCACAGGGCATCTACCCTGCGGTCGATCCCCTTGCATCTACCTCGAACATCCTGGCCCCTGAGGTCGTCGGCGAGCGCCACTACCAGGTCGCCCGCCAGGTGCAAGCGGTGCTCCAGCGCTACCGCGAGCTGCAGGACATCATCGCGATCCTCGGCCTGGACGAGCTCTCCGAGGAGGACCGGGTGATCGTCGCCCGTGCGCGCAAGATCCAGCGCTTCCTCTCGCAGCCCTTCAACGTCGGCGAGGCGTTCACCGGCCTGAAGGGGGTGACCGTGCCGATCCACGAGACGGTCGAGTCCTTCGAGGCGCTCGTGAAGGGCGACCTCGACGACGTGCCCGAGCAGGCGTTCTTCAACGTGGGCGGCGCGGAGTCCGTCCTCGAGAAGGCGCGGACGATCGAAGCCGAGGGCCACTGATGCCCGACGGCACCTTCGCGGTGTCGGTCCTGACGCCCGTGGCCGAGCTTTTTCGGGCCGACGCCCGCGCGCTCGTCCTGCGCAGCTCGGACGGCGATCTCACGATCCTCGACGGTCATACCCCGATCGTCACCGACGTGGCGCCAGGCGAGGTCCGCGTCGACCTGCCCGAGGGTGATCCCGTGCGCCTCGCTGTCCACGGCGGCTACCTGCACGTCGAGACGGGTCCGGGCCTCGACGGTGGCGAGGGTCGCAGCACCCGGGCGACGCTGCTCGCCGGGATCGCGGAGCTCGCGACCGCGATCGACGTGCCCCGAGCCGAGCGTGCCCGGGCGGCGGCCGAGGCCCGCGTGGAGGAGCTGCGTGCCGTGACGGGTCGGGGTGAAGGGACCGCCGCGCGTGCCGAAGGCACCAGTGGAGGCGGCGACGTCGCTCCGACGCCCGAGGAGATCGAGCTGGCGCAAGCCGAGGCGGACCTGCGGCGCGCTGA
This sequence comes from Actinomycetes bacterium, assembly GCA_021810205.1. Taxonomy (GTDB): domain Bacteria; phylum Actinomycetota; class Acidimicrobiia; order Acidimicrobiales; family RAAP-2; genus JAJYVT01. Next base: position 16,572 of record JAJZJC010000025.1, on the reverse strand, counting down.
GGTGCGCCTGGAGGTCGCCGGCGCGACGACGTCGGCCTGATCCTTGCCGATCCGATCAGGATCTCGTCGCGCCCGCTCGGCGGAAGTAGCGGCTGAGCGTCTCCCCCTGGCGCTGGTATGACGAGCCGATGGTCGTGCCGTAGAGGATCTCCGGCGCCTCGAGCATGTGCTCGAAAGTGAGCTTGCACACCGCTTGCCCGTGCTCGATCATGAACGGGACGTCGTGTGCTCGCACTTCGAGCGCTGCGCGTGAGCCGCGGAAGGCCCCGGCGGGGTCGAACCCGAAGCCGGGGTCGAAGAACCCCGCGTAGTGAGTCCTGAGCTCGCCGCTCGTTGGGTCGTAGGCGGTCATCTCGGCGGCGAGGTCTGGCGGTACCGAGACGGCATCGTCGGACATGAGGAGGTAGAACTTGTTGGGCGAGAGCACCAGCCGGTCGCCGCGCTCGTGCACCACCGGGCTGAAGAAGGCCTCGGGGTCGAGCGCGCCGGCCCGCTGGAGGTCGAGGAGCGGGGCGTGCTCGCGGGCCGAGTACCCTACCCGGCCACGCTCGTCGCCGTGTAGGTCGAGGCCGAGGAAGAGGCCGTTCGAGAGCACCAGCTCGTCGGTCGGCACGGGTCTGTCGCCTCGGTAGAGGAGCGGCTGGCGGTCGTGCACCTCGCGGATGTCTGTGTCGTCGAGGGTGGGCCGCCCGATGGCGAGGCGCAGCTGGTTCAGCGTGAGGTCCTCTCCTACCTTGATCGCGAAGGAGAGCGGCACGACTTCGAGGTACAAGGCGCCGTCGTAGCCGTTGGCAATCTCATCGAAGCGTTCGCTGCGGTCCGTCACGACCCGGGTGAACACGTCGATACGCCCCGTCGAGCTCTTGGGGTTCGCCTTGGCGCGCAGTCCCTCGGGCAGGTGGAGGCGCTCCTTCAGCTCGATCAGGTACGGATGACCGACCTCGAGCATGGCGCCCCGACGGAGGTCGATCTCGTCGAGCGTGTACTCCTCGAGCTTGCTCGCGACGGTCTCGCGTCCGGGAAGGAAGCTGCAGCGGATCCGTACGGCGGTCTCACCGAGACGCAGATCGAGGCTGGCGGGCTGGACGTTCTCGGGCGGGATCTTGAAGCGACCGGCGTCGATGTACCCGGCCCTGATCGCATGTTCGATGTGCTGGCCGGGGAGGACCCCGCGACCGCTGCGGGGAATGCTCGAATCGGTGCCAGGTCCGGCCATCGGCGAATGATAGGCACGGTGTCCGGCGGTTCGTCGGTACGGTGTCGGCGGTAGGGCCCGTGACGACCAGGAGGAGAGACCATGGCAGAGATCACCGTGCGAAGCGAGCAATTCGACGACGGAGGGACGATCCCCTCCTCGGCGGCTCACTCGATGGCCGGCGGGGACAACAAGAGCCCGCAGCTCTCTTGGCAAGGCGTTCCGTCGGGGACCAAGAGCCTGGCGATCACCTGCTGGGACCCCGACGCGCCGACGACCGTCGGCTTCTCGCACTGGGTGCGTGTCGGCATGCCGGCGTCGATCACGTCGCTCGCCGAGGGCGCGGGTACCGAGTCGGGGGAGTGGACCGACGGTCTGACGGACTGGGGCGATACGGGATACGGAGGGATGGCGCCGCCCCCCGGTGACCCGCCGCACCACTACCAGTTCACCGTCTACGCGTTGGACGCGCAGGCCAAGGAGCTCGGGCTCGACGAGCACGCGACGTACGCGAAATTCCGTTTCCTGTCCCGCGGGCACGTCCTCGCCTCCGGGACGCTCACCGGACGCTTCGCCGTCGACGCCTGATCGTCGGCTCGTTGCGCCTCCGAGCTGTCGCTGCTCAGCAGCGTCGCGGGTGCGCTCAACCCCGGATGCACGGCGTCGCGCGGGCCGAACCCGAGTTGGAAACGTGTTTCGCCCGTTCGCCACGGGGGGTACGTCGCGCGCGGACGAGGAGCTGCGAGCGCGGATCTCGCAGGCTTGGCAAGGAGGATCCCTTATGGTGGCGAGGCAGTACACCACAACACCGGGCGTCGCCCAGGCGCCTGCGACCCGACTGGTGCGTGCGGAGACAACCGTTGCGCCGCGACCGGTCGTTGCTTTGAGCGTCGTGCTCTTCGCGATCATCGCGATCGTGGTGGCGGCGTGGGGAGCGGCGGCGCCATTCGCCGGGCCGGACTTCGGCTTCGTGGCCGATCGCTTCGGCGCGTGGCAGTGGTCGACGACGAGCGCGGTGCTGGCACTGGCGCCAGGGGCGCTCGCGCTGCTCGCAGGAATCTGGGTGCTCATGGCTGCGCTCCGGCCCTCGTACGGCAGGCGCCCCGACTTGTGGGTGCTCGGCCTCATCGTCGCTGCATGCGGCGCGTGGTTCGTCGTCGGCCAGTACGTGTGGCCCGTCGTGGACGCGCGGATCTTCATCGCCCCCTCCGGTGCGAACCACTTCATGTGGAAGGAGCTGTGCTTCGCAGTCGGCCCGGGCGTGATCCTCGTTCTCTGCGGTGCGGTGTTCATGGGCTGGGCGGTTCGTCGGCAGCTTGCCGTCGTCGCCGAGCGGACAGGGGGCGCCGGGGGCGCAGTGGCACCGGCCACGACGCCGGTCGCACCGGCGGCCCGCACTCTGGCGACCGCCGCGCCGACCCCGGTGACCACCGCGACAGGACCAACCGGCACCATGGCACCGGGAGCGCCCGCGCGGGCACCGGGAGTGCCCGCGCGCACGACGTCCGAGCGCCCGGTCGCCGAGCGACCGGGCACTGATCGCCCGGTCGCTCCCACAGACCTTCCGCCACCCGCCCCCTCCGCCTGAGTCTGCACCGGTCGGTGAGAGATCGGCCGGTGCGCGAGGACCAGCTCGAGACCGAAGCGAGAACGCCGCGACTATCGGCCGCGGCGTTCTCGCGTGTCCGCCGCGGACCGCCACTTTCCCCCCGTGTTCCTTGCTGCAGCCGACGTGGCGGCATACAGTCGCCTGCCACAGGCACCGTGCCGCGCCCCGGCAGGCCCGGGCGCATGGGATGGGCTGAGCGCAGTAGCGACAGGAGGGGGAGCATGCGTGCATCGAGTCGATGACTCGCGCGCACTGCCTGACGTGTCGGCCGACGCCGACCCGTTCAGCGGGTACCTCACCTATGGCCCTGCAACAACAACGACAGCCATGGGTCTCGGCGGCGGTTGGGGCGGCACGAGCTTCGTCGGACCGCAGCTGAACGGGGCGACGGCGGTGATCGAGTCGGTTTTGCACCACAGGGTCGGGTTCTGGAACCCGTCCATCTACTCCTTCGCCAAGCAGAAGAGCTCGCCGTTCACCACGCTCGACCAGTCAGGGACGCAGAACGACAATCTCTTCTACACCGGCACGCCGGGCACCGTGTACAACCCGGCAAGCGGGCTCGGGGTGCCGAACCTCACGGCGCTTGCGTCCGACTTCGGCGGGGCGCCCCGGGGCCAGGCACCCCACGGCGGCGTGCGCGGCAACCCGCCGGGGACAGGGAACCCCCGTGGCCACGGGCATGGGGGGAGCCCACCGCACGGTTAGCGCCGAGCACGCACGGCAGTGCCGGGCGGGGCCGTCCCCCCGCCCGGCCTGCTCGCCTCATGTGGATCGGGCCAGCCGTTCCACGTTCACTGAGGGCGCGTGAGGCCGCCGGCTGCGGATATCGCGTGTGCCCTGTCGAAGGCGGTTCGCACCGCCGTCACGGAGAGACTCGCATCGAGGATGCCCGCAGAGGTGCCGAAGATGTAGCCGGGCCACGCAGGGGCCGCCGAGAACACCTCGTCCACTCGCGCCGTCAGCACCTCTTCGGATACGGCGAACGCGGCGAGATCGAGGCTGCCCCACAGGCAGAGCCGCCGCTTGGTGCGTGCCGCGAGCGAGGACGGGGCGACTTCCGATGCCGTCGCGCAGCCGTGCAGCGCGTCGATCCCGGTCCCCACGAGGTCGTCGAGGAGGGCGCGGACGTCACCGTCACTGTGAAAGACGACGGGGGCGCCGAGTGCCCGCAGCCCCGACACCTCGCGCTCGAGCGCCGGGAGGAACAGGGAGCGGTACAGCGACGCTCGTAGCAGCAACCCGCCCTCCCACGCGATGTCCTCGCCGACGACGAGACCTTGGGCACCGTTCGCCAGTGCGAGGCGGGCGAGCTCGAGCCCGTAGTCGACCATCGCGTCGCCGAGCCGCTGGGCCTCGGCGGGCTCGCGCCAGCACAGGAGGAGGAAGCGCTCCATGCCCAAGCCGTAGGCGAGCTCTCCGAAGGGGCCCGGCAGCATTGCGAGGACGTAGAAGGGCGATGTTGCCCGCGCCGCTCGAACCGGGGACCAGTCGAGCCGTGCAGGATCTGGGAGACCGAGCTCGGTGCCCGTGTGAGGGTGCAGCGTCCCGGCGTCTCGTCCGGGCGAAGGGTCGGCGAGGTGGACGCCGAGGAGGGGGTGGCCGCGCCACGAGGGGTAGGCGGCGATGGCGTCGAAGTGGAGTGCTTCGAGGACCTTCGCGCGAGTAGCGGGTGTGACAGGTTGGCCCGGCGGCTGCCCTGCGAGCGCGGCGACCAGCCCGTCTTCGACGTAGAGCTCGCCGAGGGGGAGCTGGTCGGCCCGCTTGCACGCGAGCGTCGCCGCGACCCGGTCCCGCTGGGGCGACGTCATGCGTGGAGCACCTGCGTTGCCGGCGTGTGGACGCCGCTCGACTCCGAGGGCGCCGCGAAGGGGAGCGACGCGAGGAGATGCGAGTTGAAGTCCTTGCGACCCGACAGCTCGATGTGGTGCGCCCGGCGCGCCAGCGAGGCGGCCGCGTCGCGGAAGTCGGTGTCGAGCAGCGCCATCCGTGCGCCCTCCAGGGCGGCGTTGCCGACGTCGTGGATCCGATCGGTGCCGACGTCGGGTACGAGCCCGGTGCGCAGCGCCGAGCCCAGGTCGATGTGGCTGCCAAAGGATCCGGCGAGGAAGATCTCGTCCAGCGCGTCGGGGGCGAGACCGACGTCCGCGAGGAGGATGCCCGCGCCCGCCCTGATCGCTGCCTTCACGAGCTGGTACTGGCGCACGTCTCGCTGCGTGAGCACGATCGGCCGTCCCGTCGCGGACTCGCTCGCCTCGGCGATGACGAGCTCGCGCTGGCCGTCGACTGTGCGGATCCGCTGGGTGAGCGCGGGGATGTCGGCACTCCCGCGTGCCCGCAGCGCCGTGGCATCGAGGAGCCGACCGCTCCCGTCGACGAGGCCCACCCGGAACAGCTCTGCGCAGCAGTCGACGAGCGCGCTGCCACACAAACCTCGTGGCGCCGCGTCGCCGATCGTCGAGAAGGACAGGCTGCCGCGGTCGATCGCGACCTTGTCGATGGCGCCGGTGGCCGCGCGCATCCCATCTCGGATCTGCCCCCCCTCGAAGGCCGGCCCAGCCGGGGCAGAGGCGGTGTAGACGACGCCGTGGTGCGCAAGGGCGAGCTCGCTGTTGGTGCCGATGTCCATGAGCAGCCGGGTGCCGTCGGTGTCCCCGAGCCGCGTCGCGAGCATCCCGCCCACGGTGTCGGCCCCGACGAAGCCGGCGACGCTCGGCAGCACATGGATCTCCGCGCGGGGATGGATGTCGAGCCCGAGGTGGCTGGCCTCGATGCTGACGCCGTCGTTGGTGACGCCCACGAACGGGGCCTCACCGATGTGCTCGGGCGAGAGGCCAAGGAAGAGGTGGAGCATCGTGGTGTTCCCCACCACGGTCATCGAGACGATGTCTCGGGGCGCGACTGCCGTGCGCGCACAGGACTCGCCGAGGATCCGGTTCACGTCGCCCACGACGGCCGCTTGGAGCGCTGCCAAGCCGCCCGGGGTCCGCGCGTGGTCGATCCGGCTCATCACCTCGGCGCCGTAACGCTCCTGGGAGTTCGAGTGCGCGCCGACGTCGACCGCCGTACCCGTCCGCAGGTTCACGAGCATCGCAGCCACCGACGTGGTACCGATGTCGACGGCGACACCGATCGGGGGCCGAAGGTGGTGCCGCTCGACCTCGACGACGGTGTCGCCGACCGCGGTGACCGAGACGTGCCAGCCCGACTCGCGCACGGTCGCAGGCAGCGCTTGGAGGACCTCGTAGGCGATGCGCGCACGCGTGCCATCGGGCAGCGCCTCGCGCAGGCGGCGGGAGTCCGAGCGTTGGTCCTCGAGGTCCGGCGGATCGAGACGGACGATGTCACGCCGAGCGCTCGGGGCGAGCCGTATCCCCGGCCAGTCGACCATGGGCGAGAAGGCTTTCTCGGCGTAGTCCTCGAGCTCCACGACCTGCACCTCGAGGTCGTGCTCGACCTTTTGCAGGCAGGCGAGGTGGTAGCCCGCAGCGAGCTGTTCCTCGGAGAAGGTCTCTCGCTCTTGGCGCTTTGGGACGCCCTCGAGGCCCGGGGCGATCACCTGGCAACGATGGCAGGTTCCGCGCCCGCCACAGACCGTCTCGATCTTGAACCCAGCGTCGAGGACCGCTTGGAGGAGCGACTCGCCCTTCCTCGCCCCTACCCACTCGCCCGCGGGAAGGACGTGGAGCCGGACGAGTTCGGTCACTGCGACGGGTAACGGCGGTAGTCGGCGACGTAGCGTCGGCAGCGCGCGTCGCGTGACGCGAGGACATCGGAGGCCCGGCAGAGGCGGCGCAGACCCGGGACGGTGACGTCGGTGATGGGCGCAGCGAGACCGGCGTCGATCGCCATCGCGAGGAAGGCGAGGTTGAGGGTCGGGCGCTCAGGGAGGCCGAAGGAGATGTTGCTCGCGCCTGCCGTGGTCGCCACCCCGAGCTCCGCGCGCACCAGCCGCAGGGTCTCGAGGGCACGGGCCGCTGCTTGCTGGTCGGCACCGACTGGCATGCACAGGCAGTCGACGACGACGTCTGTGGAAGGGATCCCGGCGGCTGCGGCGGCGTCGACGATGCGCGCGGCGTGGGCAAGGCGTTCCCGGGGATCGGCGGGGATCCCGTGCTCGTCGTGGGGGAGCGCGATCACCGCCGCCCCGTGCTCGGCGACGACGGGCAGGATCGTCGCCATCGACGCCTCTTCGGCGGTCACCGAGTTCACGAGCGCCTTTCCTTCATAGACGTCGAGCGCCGCGATGAGAGCGGATGCATCGCTCGAGTCGATGCAGATCGCTGCGTCGACGGTGCTCATGACGAGCTCCACCGCGGCGACGAGCGTCGCGGGCTCATCGAGGCCGCCTGCGCCCACGTTCACGTCCAAGATGTCCGCGCCGGCGTCGACTTGGCGTACGGCTTCGGTCTTGACCGTCGTGAGGTCACCTTCACGCAGGGCATCCGCGAAGCGCCTGCGCCCCGTGGGGTTGATCCGCTCGCCGATGAGCACGGTGGGCAGCCCGGGTCCGAAGCGCACGACGTTCTCTTTGTAGCTGATCTCGGTCATGATCTCTCCTCGTCGGGTTCAGGGCACTCCGGACGCTGCGCCAAGAGCGCGGGTCGTGCTCAGCGATGCACCCAGAACCACAGGTACATGTACGCGGCGGCGTCGAGCTCCTCCCATGCGCCGCGCACGAGCGACTCGTCGCCTTTCACCCCGCCGAGCTCGTCGAGCTTCTTCGTGAAGGGCACGCAGACTCCTGGCGGGGGAGCGTCAGCGCCCGGATCTGCGGTCGTCGTCTGGTTCGTCACGTCGGTCGTCCTCTCTCGGTACTGGCTCAGTTCTCGGTACTGGTCGGTGCTGGCTCAGTACACGCCGTACGTACGTGCGGTCTCGACGAGCGCGAAGAGGTTGGGGATCTTCGCGTCCATCTGGAGCACGGAGCAGGTGTCGATGATGAAGCCGCCGTCGGCCGCGTAGGTGTCGAGCAGCTGTTTGACGTAGTCGCGGACCTCTCCCTCGCTGCCGTATGCGAGCAGGTAGTTCGGGACCCCGCCGCTCAGGCAGAAGCGTCCGCCGAGGACCTCTTTGGCTCGGGCCATGTCGGTCTGGTCCACGTGGAACACGATGCTGTGGTCCGGCAGCTCGGCGATGCGCTCGAGATAGGGCGTCCAGTCCGCCTCTGCGTAGAAGATCGTCCGCTTACCCTGGGCCCAGAGCCCTTCGATGACCGCCTTCAAGCTCGGCCAGTAGTAGGTGTCCCACTGCACGGGGTTCAAGAAGGGAAGCGCCCCACGGTGCAGCGGCATGAAGTCGGGTGCCTCGGTGTCTCCACCGGCTGAGGCAACCGCGTAGTAGATGTTGTGTGGGACGAGCATCTCGGTGGCGGCAATGATCTTGTCGGGGCGGCGATGCAGGTCGAGGAGGATCCCGCGCATCCCGCGCAAGGTGTCGCCGAGGGTGTCGAACGGCGCCTTGCCGATGCCGGTGGCGCCGGTGGGCATGCCCAGCGCCGCCCACGCGGCACCTGCCTGCGCCTGCTTGGTGAGGAGCTCCTGGAGGCCCCAGGTGCCCCTGATGAGCGCGAGCCCTGCCCGGTAACTGCCGGGTTCTGCCATGTCGGCGTGGATCCGAGGTAGGTAGACGTCGAGGAGCCAGCGGGTCGGGTCTGCGATGAAGGCGTCGTAGTCCTCGGGCAGCATGTACTCGCCTTCGACGAACTGGAACTGCGTGTCGATGTCGAGGTCACGTCCGGCGAAGCGCAGGTAACGAGCGCCGACGGCGTCGTGCTGCCCGGCCCACCACAGGCTCGGAGGGAAGGGCGCGACGTCGAGATCGAAGTCCTCGACGATCCTGGTGCCCGCCGCGAGGTTCTTGTCGAAGTCGTAGTAGATCTCTTGGAGGCTGTAGCCGGCGTAGACCGCTGCGACCTCGTTGAAGTTGATTCGGATTGGGACCTTGTCCGGTTTTCCGGCGTCCATCGCCGTCGTGTAGCGGTCGAGCCGCTCTTGGTAGCGGCGCTCGTTGTCGGTTGGCATCGATCCCGCCCGCTTCACACGTCTACCAGGACGCTGTCAGCGATCTTGACCGCGTCCCCGGCAAGGGTCCCGAAGTAGTCGGCACCGACCTGGTCCTTGATGGTCTCGTTGATGTAGCTGCCGCCGATCATGATCTTGGTTGTCGCCCGCTGCGCGCGAATGGCCTCGATCGTCTTCTTCATCGGTGCCTGGGAGGCGGTGAGCAGCGCGCTCATCCCGACCACCTGCGGCTGATGCTCCTCGATGGCCTCGAGGAAGCGCTCGGCGGGAACGTCGACGCCGAGGTCGACGACTTGGTAACCGGCGCCCTGGAGCATCATCACGACGATGTTCTTTCCCAGGTCGTGGATGTCGCCTCGGACCGTGCCGATCACGATGACACCCTTGGTCTCAGCTGCCTCGCCGCGCAGGTGGGGCTCGATGATCGCCATCGCGTCCTTCATGATCTCGCCGGCGACGACGAGCTCGTTCAAGAAGTACTCCCCCGCCCCGAAGCGGTCCCCGACCTCGGTCATTCCCTCTTGGAGGGTCTTTACGACCTTGATGGGGGGCACCCCTGTCTCGAGACGCTGGCGCACGAGGTCGAGCACCTTGTCGTCCTCCAGCTGGGCGACTGCACTCGACAGTTCGTCCGTGAGCTCGGTCATGGGCGCTCCTCCCTCTCTTCGTGCGCGTGCGACGGCACCTACGCACGGAACGGTCGTTGTGCCGTCGAAGAGACGCTAAGACCCGCACCCTCATCCGACCAGGGACGAAAGTCCTCCGCTCGGCCAAGACCGATGGCGCGCGCTCGACAGGAGACGGCCGACGCGCACCGTGCCCCGATTCGGGTGTGAGAGGCAACGTACTAGAACAACGACCATGGAACTACGCACTGTCGGCAGCTCCGGCCTGCAGGTGTCCGTGCTCGGGCTCGGGTGCAACAACTTCGGGTCTCGTATCGACGAGGGCGCGTCGGCAGCGGTGGTGCAGGCGTGCCTGGACGCAGGCGTGATCTTCTTCGATACCTCCGATAGCTACGGCGCGGGGAAGTCCGAGGAGTTCTTGGGCCGCGCGGTCAAGGGTGTTCGAGACGACGTGGTGATCGCCACGAAATTCTCCTCCCCCACCGGTGAGGGCCCGTACCGCGCGGGCGCCTCGCGCAAGTACCTCGTGGCCGCGTGCGAACGGAGCCTGCGTCGGCTCGGCTCGGACTTCATCGATCTTTACTACCAACACTGGCCCGACCCGAAGACCCCGGTGGAGGAGACGCTCGGGGCACTCGACGACCTCGTGCGCGCGGGCAAGGTGCGCTACGTGGCGAGCTCGAACTTCGCGGGGTGGCAAATAGCCCGGGCCGAGCACGTGGCCCGCGAGCGTCGCACCACCCATTTCATTGCGAGCCAGTCGCACTGGAGCCTGGTCGAGCGCGGGATCGAAGCGGAGGTCGTCCCAGCCTGCGCGGCGTACGGCGTCGGTGTCATCCCCTATTTCCCGCTTGCCTCGGGCCTCTTGACGGGCAAGTACCGCCGGCACGAACCGCCGCCCGAAGGCACCCGGCTCGCCACGTCGGAACGGTTCGCGTCCCTGGCGACCGACCAGGTGTTCGACAAGGTAGAGGCGTTGGAGCGCCTGGCCAAAGAGCACGGGCGCAGCCTGCTGGACATCTCGATCGGATGGCTCAGCGCGCAGCGGGTGGTCCCGAGCGTCCTCGTCGGGGCGACGCGTCCGGCGCAGGTGGCTGCCAACGCCGCCGCTGCCCAGGTGGTGCTGAGCAGCGAGGAGCTCGCCGCGATCGACGACGTCACGTCTCCCGCTCGCTGACTGCGGTCCTCAGCGTCACCCCTCCCGGCGCTCGCGAGTCGCTCGACGCCCTGGGCACCGAGCGCGGTCGATGACAGGCGCTGTCCGATCCTCTACGCTCCCGCCCGATGATCCCTGCGCGTCGCGGGAGAGACGACGACACGGCCGAGCTCGGGGGAGCGGCGTCGAACGCCCGTCCCATGCGCGGGCACTTCCTGGTGGCTGCGGCCGAGGGCAAGAGCTGAAGGTGGAGGTCGATGTCGTGACCAGCGACGCCGTCCACGTCGTCGACCACCCGGTGGTCGAGCACCGGCTGGCGGCCTTGCGCGACGAGGCGACCGAGCCCGCCGTCTTCCGGCTCTTGGTTCGAGAGCTGTCGACCTTCATCGCGTACGAGGCACTGCGCGACCTCGAGACGGCGCCGGTGCACGTGCGCACGCCGGTGGCGCCCGATGCGCCGAGCCGACGCGTCATCGAGACGGTGCTGATCGTCCCGATCCTGCGTGCAGGTCTCGGGATGGTATCGGCGGTCCAGGAGCTGGCACCCTACAGCGAGGTCGCGTATGTGGGTCTATGCAGGGACGAGACGACGTTGAGGCCGGAGGTCTACTTGGACCGGATTCCTCGAGACCTTCGCGGCCACCGGGTGGTGATCTGCGACCCGATGCTGGCGACCGGAGGGTCGCTCGTCGAGGTGTGCGACCTCCTCGCCGGGCGTGGAGCGGGACGTGTGCAGGTGCTCTGCCTGCTTGCGTCGGCGCCTGGCATCGAGCGCTTCCATGCCTCGCATCCCGACGTGACGGTCACCTGTGCGGCAGTGGACCCCGCCCTCGACGAACGGGGATTCATCGTGCCGGGCCTCGGCGACGCTGGTGACCGGCTCTTCGGCCCGCCGGCATGACCTGACGGCGGCGCTCGGTCGTACGTCGCCGAGTCAGTCGGGAACACCGATGTCTTCGTGCCAGAGGTCAGGGTGGGCCGCGATGAACGCGCCGAGGAGCTCGATGCACTCGGGATCGTCGAGCACCTGGATGTCGACGCCGTGCTCGGCGAGCCAGGGGTGGCCGCCGCTGAAGTTCGTCGCCTCCCCGATGACGAGCCCGCCGATCCCGAACTGGCGGACCAGCCCGCTGCAGTACCAGCACGGCGAGAGGGTGGTCACCATGACGCAATCGGAGTAGTCGCGCCGGCGCCCTGCGTCACGGAAGGCTGCGGTCTCCGCGTGCAGCGAGGGATCGTCGTCTTGGACCCGGCGGTTGTGCCCGCGCCCGAGGAGCGTCCCGTCGCTGCGCACCAGCGCTGCGCCGATCGGGATCCCCCCTTCGGCGAGACCGATCCGGGCCTCCTCGAGCGCCACCTGCAGGAAGGCACGCGCCGTCTCGTCGTTGCGCGTGCCTCGAGCTGAGTGATCCATGGCGCTCGTCCTCTCCGTCGAACTTCTCCGCCGGTGTCGGTGTCCGTTCGCCCGACCCACGGTGAGGCTAGTTCGGCGCGTCAGTCGGCCGCCGCCGGCGAAGCCTGCGACGAATGGCGCGCGCTCCGCGTGACGCCACGCGTATCGGGCGCGTCAGTCGCCAGCTGGTGGAGTCATGCATGAGGTGGATGCGGTGGTACGCGTCGTGGAGTGCGCCGTCGGTCCTGTCGAGGCGCCCTCCGAGCTCTCGGATCTTCGAGAACGAGCCGAGGTCGAGCACGAGCGGTCGCTGGTCGTTCCGCTCGACGATCCGACGCCGGGTGCGCTCCCAGACCTGTGCCGAATGCGCGGATTTCGAGTCTTCGCCCACGGTCCACGACCGCACCAGCCCGGTGACGTTCGGGACGCTCACTACCCCGCACATCGACGCGGCGCGCAGGAGGTGGTCCCAGTCCTCGAGCACCGGCAGGGATTCGTCCCATCCCTGGCCGAGGTCGACGACGAAGGAACGCGGCACCGCGTAGCCGTTGTTCGGCGTGCGATTGTCCAGGATGTGGTCCAAGTGGTCGAACTGGAGCGGGTACAAGAGCCGCGGGCGCCCGACCACCTCGTAACCCTGGTGCCCGTCCCAGGCTGCAGGACGCTCCGCGACCTGCTGGGTCGCGATCGGGACTCGTACCATGTGCAGGGGGCGCTGCTCCGCCCCCTCGCGGAACGACTCCACCCAGTGGGCGAATACGAGGTCGTCATCGTCCAGCATGGCGAGGTAGCGGCCGCGGGCCACGAGCGCCCCTTCGTTCAGGGGGCGAGAGCGCCCACCGCCGTACACCTCGACCACGCGTACGCGCTGGGCGAAGGAGGGGTGGAACTCTCCGACCATCTCGGAGAGTGAGGAGGCCGTGCCGTCGGTGCCGTTGTGCAGCAACACGAGGACTTCGAAGTCGTCGCAGCTCTGCGCCGCGAGGCACAGGAGCGACTCTTGGAGCGTCCCCGGGCGCTTTCCCTGCGTGCGCAGCAGCACCGAGAGGAACGGCCGAGCGGCGGGCCCGTCGACGCGTTCCCCGTTGTCGTGCACGACCACGGATGCTGCACGCGATGGCTCTTTTTGCACCGGTTCGTACATCCGCACGAAGTGCGTCACGAAAGCAGCGCTGTCCGCCATCTGGCGCAACGCGCTGAGCTGCATGCCGATCGAGGTCGTTCGTTCGAGCGGCACGTCTTCGCAGGGCCCGTCCAACCTGGCGTGCCGCACGTCGGCGGCGCCCATCTGCGAGAAGCCGTGCTGCGCCATGAGCGTGTGGAGCGAGCGGTCGGAGAACTGCCGTACCTGGTCCGGTGACACGATGCCACCGGGCACGGCATCCCAGCGCCCCAAGAGAAGCGTCGCCGCGACATCGAGGTGGGTGACGTTCGCCACGTGGGCCACGATCGGTGCGTTCCCCACCTCGATGCAGAACGCCCTGAGCGCGTCGAGCACGCTCCCGATGGCGAGCACACGGCTCGGTGCGTCGCCGAGGACGACTCCAGCGACCGGCCTCTCACCCAGGCAGGAGCGAACGGCAGTGAAGAGGGCACGTGGTGTGGCGAGACCTTCGCCGACGACTTCGATGCCGCCGCGTACGAGCCGCGGTATCTCGGTTGCCGCCGGGCCGGCGGCGAGATAGCCGAGCCCGAGGGGCACGAGGGCGTCGTGGACTTCTTCGTGGTTCCTTCCGAGGTCGACCACGACCGAGCCCTGGGGGGGACGCCGTCGGCACAGCAGCTCCACCACCCGATCGGTGGGAGAGAGGGAGGGGCGGTCCGTCATGGATCGCTGTAGCTGAAGCGGTGCGCCGCGTACTCGTTGCCGACGAACTGCGCCACACGGTGATCTGGATCGATGGGCTCCGGCATGTCTCCGGCGTCGATCTTCGCCCGCAGCTCCGCGGCGATCCGTCGCTGGTAGCGCTCCGGTGAGGACTCGAGCGCCGCGAGGCGCGCGAGCGCAAGGTCTCTGCGGCTGTAGCGCCAGGGGAGCAGCACGTGGGCGCGCGCCGAGAATTCGAGCTCACGTTCACTGGGTCTGAGCCCGCCGTTGTCGTCGAGGCGCTTGTCGTGGAACACCCGAGCAGAGGGTCGGTGCACGACCCGCCAGCCGGCCAATCGTGCCCGCCAGGAGAAGTCGACGTCGTCGCCGTGGAGGAAGAACAGCTCCGTGTCGAACCCGTTCGTTGCTGCGACCACCTCGGCGCGCACGAGGACGCACGATCCCGATGCCCAGCTCGTGTCACCGGTGACCGGATCATGGGCCTTCGGATGTTCCAGGGGTAGCTGACGCGCCTCGACCACGCCGACGGAGCTGTCGGCGAGACCCCGGACGAGCTCGGTCACCAATCGTGGCGACGCGTAGGTGTCGGGGTTCATGACCAGCACGATGTCCGCGCGCGACTCCTGGAACAGCCGGTTGTGCCCGCCGGCCGATCCGAGGTTCTCGCCGAAGTGCAGGTAGTCCACGCTCGAGAACGGGTGTGGACCGTCGGGGAGGAAGTCTTCGGCTCGGTCGGAGAGCGGGTGCTCGGAGCTGTCGCCGATCGCGAGCTCGGTCGCGCAGACCGCGCCGCCGTCCAGTGCATGCTCGCAGGCCGCCACCACGCTGCTCGTGAAGCGCACAACGTCATCTCTCGCGTTGTGGAACAGGACGGTCTGCACGCGCAGCGTCGGCGCAGGACCACGAGCGTGCCCTTCGCTCACGGATCGGCAGCATAGCGGTGGTGATGCATCGTCCCTGCCCAGCGCACGCTCAGCGGTGACGCCACCAACCGGTGACGGCGCGCAGTGGTGCCGTGGCGCGCCAGCTGGTGGACTCGCGCATGTCGGTGAGCTGCATCTGGAGGTTCTCGCACGCCCGGGCGAGGACATCTCGTTCGTCGTGCAGTTCTACGAGCAGAGTGGCACTGTCGCAGTCGAGGAGCAGCGGCTCTTGGTCGAGCGCGAAGACGATCTCCTCTCGGGCTGGATCGGGCAGTGCGTCAGCGGCCACTGGGGTGGGATAGTGGGACGAGACGAGCTCTCTCGACGTGGTCGCTGAAAGGCCGCACAGCCGGACGCCGTCGATCACCAGCTTCCAATCGGTCGAGCCTTGGTCGAGCGCGACACCCATGTCCACGAAGATCGACCGCGGGAAGGCGAAGGCCGAAAGCGGCCCGGGGTCCGTCACGAGCATCCCGAGAAGGTGTGCACCCCGCTCGATTCCGGCATCGATCACGCGGCCCGGCGCGCGCGCGGCGGTCTGGATCAGCTCGCTCACCCAGTGCGGCTCGGTGACGTCGGCGGCGCCGAGGAAGGCGACATAGCGACCTCGGGCAACCTGGACGGCGAGCTCCTCGGGGCTGGTCCGCGGCGCGGGGCCCAGTGCCCTTTCTCGTGTCGCCGCAACATCGACCGTCACGACGCGCAGGCGCCCTTCCAGTGCCCTGTGGCGGCGCGTCAGCGCCTCTTCGAGATCGCCGGGGGTGCCGCGCATGGAGATGACCACTTCGAAGTCGCGAGAAGCTTGCATGCACAGCGAGGCCACGAGCGGCTCGAACGTGTCCAGCGCGCTCGACGCCGTGGGTCCGGCCAGCGGTACGAGCACGGAGAGAAAGGGGCGCTGGAGGTCATCGGAGTGGACGTCGGCCGCGAGCCCCGCGACGGCATCACTCGGGTGCTCGGAGGCACCGCGAGGCGAGTATGCCCGAACGAACTGGTTGGTCGTGCCACCGGGCGCGGCCGCTTCCCGTATCCGGCGGAGGAGCGCACCAACTGGCGTGCTGGCCAGCAGCGCCGGACAGTCGTCGGGAAAATGCTGATCGCTCTCGTCGAGCTCGAAGTCGTCGGCTTCGAGCTCGTTCCACCCGGTCGCCGCCATCGTCGACGACAGCGTCGACGGGGCGAAGAAGCGGACGTGCGTGACGTCGAGGAGACCCGTGGGCGTCACGTCCCAGCGGCCAAGGAGCAGCTTCACTGCGACGTCGCGGTGGGAGACGTTCGGGATGCTCACGACAAGTGGCACGCTTCCGTTCGACGACGCGTGCCGAAAGAGGGCGGTGAGCACTTCGATGGAGTTCGGGAGGTGCTCGATGCAGTCCAGCGCGACGAACGCCGCCAGGCGTCGTCCCGCGAGTGCCACGGCGAGGGCGTCGAGGAGCTGGACGGGTTCGCAGACGTTGGCGGTGAGGCCCTCGAAGCCGCGCGACTCGAGGGAGCGGAGGCCGGCGGCCTCGACGTCCACCCCGAGGTAGGTGAGCCCGAGGTCCCGAACCGGTTCGGCGATCGGGCCGAAGCCGCAACCGAGGTCCACGACCATCTCGCCGGTCGGGGCGCGCCATCGCTCGATGAGACCGACCGCGTGGGCGTAGGGCGTGCCGGGTCCGTACGAGAACCGGTATCTGTCGCCGACCGCGGACATCCTGCGGATGGTAGTGCGCGGGTGTGCTGCGGGCACCTCCCTGGAGTGCCGACGTGATGTGCATGCAGGTGGCAGGTGGCGCAGGACGCCATTGCGAGATGCCGGCCGCTGATGTGATGGCAG